>JAKUTH010000003.1 GCA_022448085.1 Pseudomonadales bacterium
ACATCACGGCAAAGGTGAGTCAGCGGGATAAATACCTTCTTCGAATATGTGACAACGTTGCGAAAGCCTTGATCGCGCAGGACTGAGGCAACACGAGCGAGAGCCCTTGTATCGGTAAAATCGGCCAAGGCTAACGCTTCGTTCATGCTTGGGGTTGCCCCAGCGAGCGCCTTGTCTAAAATAACTTGGACCACTACTTTATTGCTCATTTCCGCGATCGTGAGCGGGGAATCTATTATCGTTAGCGAATAGCCGAGATGCTATACCAGTTTTCTTTAAGAAACGTAGGCTGGCGATATCGCGGTCTTTCCGAGCGAGTTCAATCAATTCGTCGATCGTATCGATATCCAGACTAAATCCGGGCAAACGGAGAACTCGTGGTTGATAACCGGCTTGGGTGGCTTCGCGCTGATGCGGCTTGAAGCTTTTCCCGTCAAACAAGTACCGAAACGCGTTCGGAGGGCTTGATAGTAAGCCGTTGGTCCCGACGTCGTTTCGATCGGGAATTATCGTTACGTCGAGATGATTCTTAATCGCGGTGTCGATTTCTTCGCTAGTGATGAGCGGTACATCACCGGGAACGAAGAACGTGCCAGTCGCCCCATACGTGTTGACGACGTGGTGGCCGGCTTCGACGACTGCACCGGAAAGATCGTCGGCCCGATCAGCGTACAGTTCCACCTCGTGTCGACGTGCAAATCCGCCGGCCTCGGGCGCTCGGGAGACGACCACGACGCCTTTTAGAAGCTGGGAATTTGTGAGGGCGTAAAGGACATCGTTGAGCATGTTAGTCACAAGCTCATGTCGCTCATCGGCCGAAAGATAGCCAGCTAAGCGGCCTTTCGCTTCAACAGAACCTTTGAATGGCACCACAGCCCACATTTTCGTCAGGAAATCTTTTCGATGAATTCCACGACCGCGTGGGCGAGTGCCACACGATCGTCCAAAGTTACCATGACTGTGGGCCGCACGTCCGCCGACAAACCAAGATCCTGAACGCTACTTTTTGCGCTGCGGTCCGCTTCGTCAAGCACGAAACCTGTGATGATGTCGTTATAGTGCTTTGCCACCTCAATGGCAGTGCTCGGAACATTGAGTTCTTTCATCATTTTGGCAGTTGGACCCTTGATAGCCTTCCCTCCCACGATAGGCGATATTGCAACCACGGGTATTTCCGACTGTTGTATCGCGTTTTTCATTCCGGGGATCGCGAGGATCGGGTCGACAGATACAAACGGGTTAGAAGGACAGATAATGACGCCGTCGAGCTCGCTGAATTTGATGGCTGGATTTACTCGTGCGTCGGCAACACCTCGGAATTCAAAACCAGAAACGCTGGGTTTGCAGCGATCGCGGACGAAGTAATGCTGAAACAGGAGGGCGCCGTC
Organism: Pseudomonadales bacterium; assembly: GCA_022448085.1. Taxonomy (GTDB): domain Bacteria; phylum Pseudomonadota; class Gammaproteobacteria; order Pseudomonadales; family Azotimanducaceae; genus UBA11889. Next base: position 1,389 of record JAKUTH010000003.1, read on the forward strand.
GGATGTGTTGACGAAGGTCTGCACTGGGTCATCGCTCATTGGTAGGATTTCGTGACGTATTCCGAGCTTGGTGGCGATTTCGCGCGTTGTTTCTGTAAGAGTTAAGCCTGCGGCGAGTCGCTCACGACGATAAACGTGCAGTGCAAGATCGCGATCGCCGAGGCGAAACCAAGTCGGCTCATCAAGAGCCTCGAGTGCGTCCATAAAGTGCCAACTTTCGTTTTGAGTACCCCAGCCAGTGTCCTGGTTGGATTTCCCGGCGAGCGTATAGGTCAGCGTATCGACGTCCGGTGAAATATGGAAACCGAGATGGTTGAAGTCGTCGCCGGTATTTACCACAAAAGCCAGTTCGTCGGCTCCAACTACGTGTGATAAACCGAGTGCTAACTTGGCACCACCGACGCCGCCGGTGAACGCCAGATATTTCAAAGAAATAGGTCCTCTTCGATGGGTCGGTTGATCATCGCAGCGGTTTGGTCACTGGGTTCGTAATCAAATCCGCGAACGATGGCTACAGGGATTTGCTCCGTTGTCTCACCCATGATTAATGTCGCAGCAGTTGCAATGCTGTCTGCTCGGTTAATGAGCGTTACTTTTAATTCGCGACCGTATAGGTCGGTTCCACCGCGATGATCGTCGAGCACGGTAAACCCTGAAGCGCCAATCGCAATGCCGGTCGTCCCTAGGCGCCAAGGTCGATTGCCAGAATCAGAGATAAGGACGCCGATCTCTTTGCCCAAGCGATGGCGAATTGCATCACGAAGGCTCTTGGCACTAGCATCAGGATCGAGGGGTAAGAGCAGGGCTGCGTCACCGTCAGCATGGTCAATGTTCGATTGATCGACGCCCGCGTGAGCGCCGACGTGTCCGAGTCGATGCCGCATAATCATTACGCCGGGTTTATGGCGGACGACGGCTTCGGATTCGCGCAGGATAATTTCCACGAGGCGTGGGTCCTTCTCGGTTTCAGTGGCGAGATTAATGGCCTCCTCCGAGGGTGTGACGGACGCGAGCGATACCAGGCGACCTTCCGCCTTAGAAACGATCTTTTGAGCGATGACGACCACGTCGCCGTGTTCAAGAGGCTGTCGATTGTTGCGAAGTTGGTTTGTTATCAAGTGTGCCAGGTCGTCGCCCTCGTGGATCATAGGGAGCCCTTTGACCGGTAGCACGCGCATTTCCATGATTTTAGTGCTCCGATTGCCCGACGATTTGAAGACCGGAATGCGCAATGTCGTGACGCCGATTGATTTGGATTAGGACACTGGTCAAGGCCTCTGCCGCGGCTGAGTTTTCGATAGGCCCGGCGTGCCATCCTGTCATGCCCGCTTGTTGCGCGAGTTGAATCACTTTGTCTCGAGCCGAACGTTTATTCCCGGCCACAAGAACATCGCATTCGATCGTGACGTCCTCTTTCAGCAAGTGCGCCGCCACGTTTTGGAACGCGGTCACGACTTGGACATCGTCACCGAGGAAGTCTTGTGCTCGTTTACCTGCGCTGCCTTCTGGCGGGAGTTGTACCGTACCCACTTTGGGCGGTACCAGGGGTACAGTCACATCGATCAAGATTTTGCCAAGAAGGCCAGACTTAACCGTTTCCAGAGTCGATATCTGATGTTCCGCTGGTACCGTGAGCACGACGATGTCGCCCTCGGCTGCTGCGTCCGCATTCTCCATGGCGGCGGCGGGTGTCGTAGGACTGATCTTTTCAAGGTCGGCAACAGCAGCCTGTGCCTTCGTCAAGGTGCGTGAGCCGATAACAATTTTGTAACCTGCTTTTGACCAACGAATAGCAAGGCCGGTCCCGAGATCACCGGTACCTCCGAGGATCGCGATGGTTTCATCTGCCAACGTAATTACCCTAGTTGAGAAAGCGCGGGATTATCTGCTTTTTCGCTTTGTTGATGCTAGACCCATGCGCATATACGAGTGATACCCCAGTGTTAGTCGAGACATGGTTGTTGAAAAGTCTTGAATCAGCGTGAGTCACACGACAGGATGACGGTTCACACAATCCAAGGGGGCGATATGCGAATTGGTGTCATGATCGGCGCGGACGGGTCCGCTAATACCATTGACGGCGTGGTGAACTTCGCACAGAACGTCGAAGCGAAGGGATTACATAACGTTTGGATGGCCAATATTTTTGGTTTCGACGCAATATCGACACTATCGATTGTGGGCCGAGAAACGCAGCGGATCGGTCTGGGGACGGCGGTTACGCCGACGTATCCCCGCCACCCAACGGCGCTTGCGCAACAGGCGATGACGGCCGCAGCGGCGACGGGGAATCGTTTCACGTTAGGTATTGGTCTTTCGCACAAAATCGTCATCGAGAACATGCTTGGATTCTCCTACGATCGTCCCGCCGCTCATATGCGTGAATACCTCGAGGTACTTATGCCCCTGTTGTCGGGGGAGTCCGTCACCCATCAAGGTGAGCAATACAATGTGGGTGGATTGCAATTATCGATTCCCGGGGCAGACCCGGTGCCGACGGTGGTTGCTGCGTTAGGACCGTTGATGCTCAAGATCGCTGGCGAACATACTGACGGGACCAATACCTGGATGGTTGGTCCTAAAACCATGGAAGATCACATCGTTGCCCGGATCAGCCGAGCAGCTGGCGAGGCCGGGCGTCCTTCGCCGCGAGTGGTGGGGGGTGTACCCGTCATTCTCACGCGTAAGGTTGAAGAGGCACGACAGCGTATTGCAGGCGGATTGGCGATGTACGGGCAGTTGCCATCTTATCGAGCGATGCTCGACCGGGAAGGTGTCGACGGCCCCGCCGACATCGCCATCGTCGGTGATGAGAACGCGCTCCGTGGTGAGATTGACCGCTACCGGAACGCTGGCGTCACGGATTTCAACGCTGCAATCATGGGAGTGGAGGATGGCGCCTTCGATCGTACTTTGGACTTTCTCGCAAGCATGGTGTGAACAGAAACCGGAATGGTTGATCGGGCTAACTAGCCGGTAGCTCGTCGCGGTATTTACGGCCTCTGTAGTTGGGGTCGAACAGGGCCTTTGGATGCCGTCCGTTAACGGAACCTTTAAATCCGGGATCGATGACGCTATAACCCAATAACGCTTGGATTCTAGGGCTAAATAAAGCAGCTGTTGCCAGAGGGACCGCGAGCGACATGTTTTCGAGCTGTCTCATGTTCGGGTCGCAATATTGGATCGTGATACCAAGTCGATGTTGAGCAGATCGGTTGGCGCCCCCGCGGTGGAACAGATTACCGGCGAAAATTAGGACCGCGCCTGCTGGCATATTGATCGCCGTGCTCCCGCGTTCTTGAGGTTTGCGATCTTCCGACCAGTGGTGACTCCCAGGGATGACTTCTGTCGCCCCGTTTTCGGAGGTGAAATCATCCAACGCCCACATCGTACTGACCCCTAGCATGGCACGCGGTTGAGGAATAGGGAGCGCGTTTCCGCCGTCGTCGATATGAAAACGTTGGGGGGTTTCGCCTGGATGTAAATTGATGGCGAGAGCGGCCGAAAGAAGATGGTTCTTTGGGAGCAGTGCATCGACGATCGCCAGAGTTTCTCGGTGCTCTACCATGGCGGCGATTTCGGGCACTTTTGCGAGTAGTGCGTAGACGCGCTCCGATCGAATCCCCTCAAAATCGTTTCGCCCCATCCGAGTGCCTTGAAGCCATGGATCGAGTCCGAGGCGAATTGCAGATCTTACTTCTGGCGCCAAGGCGTCTTTAATGACTGTAAACCCGTCGCGATGGATGTTGTCGAGGGCTGTCTCGGTGAAGTTCTTCGGGTCCATATCCAGATCCTATGCTAACGTGCGGCGTTTTTCTAAGAAGGAATGAGAGTGAGAAATCTCAAGGACAAACTCGCGTGGATTACCGGTGCCGGTACTGGGATTGGCGAGGGATCAGCTAAGGCGTTGGCGCGGCGCGGCATGCGGGTGGTGTTGTCGGGACGGCGGCGTGAAATGCTCGAAGCTGTTGCGGAAGGAATTGAGGGCGACGCTGTTGTTGAGCCATTAGACGTGGCGGATCGCGATGCCGTGAAGGACGTTGCCTCTCGGATTTTGGCTCGACACGGACCTATTGATACGCTCGTCCTTAGCGCGGGGATTAACGTCAAGAAACGTAATTGGCACAACGTTTCACTGGATGATTGGGACGATGTCATACGCATCGACTTAGACGGTGCGTTTTACTGTGCCAAGGCCGTCTTGCCAAGCATGATTGATAACGGTGGCGGGCTAATCGTCAATATTTCTTCTTGGGCCGGTCGTCAGGTCAGCATTGTCACGGGACCCGCATACACGGCTGCTAAACACGCGATGAACGCGATGAACGAAAGTTTGAACATGGAGGCAGGGCTCTACGGCGTGCGCGCTTGCGCGATTTGTCCGGGTGAGGTCGCGACGCCGATTCTCGATAACCGACCGATACCCGTAAGCGACGAAGATAGGGCGCAAATGGTCCAGTCCGATGATTGCGGGAACGTGGTGGCGTTTATTGCTCAACTCCCGGAGCACGTGTGCATCAACGAGTTAACGATTAGTCCAACGTGGAATAGGGGCTACGTCGCACAAGCACAGCGCATGTTGCAGTCGACCGAAGCGCCTCAAAAGGTGTGACGGGGCTAATTGAGCGCGGCGACGCTGGGCAGAACTTTCTCCACCAGTTGCCGCGTTTGGTCCAGCATGTCTTCGGTCCCTGATGCGATGGGACGCAATACGAACTTGTGGACTCCCGCTTGCCGAAATTCATCGAGCAGTGCCATGATTTCTGGGGCGCCGCCGATGGCCGTGTACTTGGACGGATCCTGGCCCATCCGTCCGGAGAGAACTTTGTTGTAGCGCGCAATGATAGGCTCCTCAGATGAACCAAACCGAAATCCAAAGCCGGCGCCAAAATGATCCTCATCAATCGTACGTCCGATAGCGATGACCTTTTCCTTGATGGCTTTGATGACGGGGGCTACCTGATCGGCCGATTCGATTCCAGCTTGCCAACCCGTTCCCCAACGCGCTGTGCGTTCGATGGCTTTGAGCGAGGAGCCACCAACCCATAGTGGTAGTGGTTTCTGGACGGGTCTGGGAGCGATCGAAGCTCGGTCCAGTTGGTAGCACTCGCCAGCGAACGACACGCTTTCCTCGGACCAGAGCCGTGAAAGGATAACCAAGCCTTCGTCCATCCTTTTCCCACGGCCCGCAGTGGGTGTGCCCGTTGCAACGTAATCCCGTGACCGGCTACTGCCGATTCCGAAAGCGGGCAACAATCTGCCGTCTGAAAGAACGTCGATCGTGGCGCACTGCTTTGCAGTGAGTACCGGATCACGAAGTCCCAGACTCGCGACATTCATTCCGAACTTGATTCGTTTGGTCCTGCCCGCCAACGCGGCCATAACGCTCATGCATTCTAGGTTGGCGTCGGTACTGATAATTCGATCAGACTGCCAGATCGAATCAACGCCGCCTGAATCGCAAAGGTCGATCCATTTCCAAAAACCCTTGGTGTCATCAAAATTAAAGTTTGCGATACCAATGCCAGCACTAACGGTCATAAGCGAACTCCTTTTTCTTGAGGGTCCATCGCATCGCGCAGTTGATCCCCTGCGACATTCAAAACCAGTAGCGTTACAGCTAAAAACGTAGCGGGGAAAATGAGTTGCCATGGAGCGTGCAATCGAGTCGCACCATCGGCGATAAGCACGCCCCAGCTCGTCTGCGGTTCTTGAATACCGAGCCCTAGAAAGCTAATAAAACTTTCTGCAATGATGACCCCAGGGATTGTAAGCGTTGCATAAACTAATGCGGGGCCCATTACATTGGGGACGACGTGCCTTGTTACGATCCACGGGTCAGATACACCCAATGCTTTTGCGGCTTCGATGTACATGGCGTTTTTTACTACGAGCGTCTGTCCCCGGACGATGCGGGCAAGGTCTAACCAAGACACTGCACCGATCGCGATGAAAAGTAGATATGGATTACGACCGAAGAAAACGACCAAAAGGATCACCAAGAACATAAAAGGCAGGCCGTAAAGACCGTCGACGATCCGCATCATAACTTGGTCTACGCGCCCACCCGTATAGCCAGCAATTGCGCCCCAGGGTAATCCAATGGCAAAGCTCACAAGGGTGGCTAAAAAGGCAATTGTTAAACTAACTCGCCCACCGGCCATCGTCCGGACAAGAAGATCGCGGCCTGAACCGTCGGTTCCGAACCAATGCACGAGCGAAGGGGGCGTGTCGATGGCATTCCAATCGATATGCTCTTCTCCCCATGGACTTAACCAGGGCCCCAGAAACAAAGCGATGGCAAGCAGAAGTATGCACACAATGGATGTTCGAGAACCTCGATGCATCGATGACCAACTTGAGTTAATCATTCGACGCCACCATTTCGCTGCGTACTCTAGGATCGAGTCGTCCGTAGAGAAGATCGACCAAAAGGTTTAGCGCGAGGATTAACGCGGCATACACCAGGACCGTACCCATCACGAGCGTATAGTCACGGTTGATCGCACCCTGAACGAAATAGCGCCCGAGGCCTGGTAACGAAAAGACTTCTTCGACGACCATCGAGCCGGCCAACAAAGCTGCTGCCGCAGGTCCGCTGTAGGAAAGCACCGGCACGATGGCGCTCGGCAACACATGTTGAAAAACGAGCCGGCGGCGCGACAAACCTTTTGATCGCGCTGTTGTTACGTGTGGTAGTCGGAGGGCTTCAAGGCAACCTACACGCGATAACCGGGCAAAGGCTGCGATGTAAGGGAGCGACAACGCAATGGTTGGTAATACGTAGTGCTGTGGACTGGTGTGCCCGCCGGCGGGTAACCAGGCCAAACCAACAGCGAAAACGAGGACTAGAACGGGGGCTACGATCAGCGGTGGGAAAGCAAGACCCAAGGAGGCGAGTCCGGATAGAAATCGGTCTCGAAAGGTGTTGTGACCGAGAGCCGCGAGAGTCCCTAGCAACGTGCCGAACAGGAGCGCGAGTAGAAACGCAGAAATTCCGACCCCAAGACTGATGGGTAATCCTGCCCTTATGAGCTCGTTGACCGTGAAGTCTTTTTGTTTAAACGATGGACCTAAATCACCACTACCGACCATGCGCAAGTAGCGCCAATATTGAACCGGAAGTGGTTCGTCCAAATGGTAGGAAGCCAACAAGTTTTTTTCGATGGCTGGTGGTAGGCGTCGTTCGCCGTCAAATGGGCCGCCGGGCGCCGCACGGATCAGAAAAAACGCCGCACTGACGACCAGCCACAAGGTGACTAGGGCAAAGGCAAGTCGGCGAAAGATGAATCGGGTCACGGAACGTTATTTCCAATGAAGGTAGCGAGCCCCGTGAACATTCCGGGGGTTAGTGTGCCAGCCGAGAATTTGGGGATCGACTAGGCTACGTATCATGACCGAGTACAGTGGAATGACACTGAAATCCCGTAAACCTTCTATTTCCGCGCCCTTGAGTAACGTTATCCTCGTTTCAAGGTCAGCGGTGCGTTTGGCTTGGCGCATGAGTCGATCGTACTTAGGAGACATATAACGTCCATAGTTCACGTCCCCTATGTCGGACATGAGCAATTCAAGGTAGTGCTCGGGATTGTTTTCACCAAACCAACCCGCATGGGCAACCTGGAAGTTGCCCTGCCGAAGATCGGCGAAGTGCACGTTGAGCTCCGCGTGGTGCAAACTTGTTTGGACGCCCACCGATCGCCACATCGACGCGATCGCGATTTGGATTCGCTTGTTCTCGTCCCCGGTAAAGTACCGAAGGGTTAGTTTCAGCGGATTGTCTTGAGTGAAACCGGCGGCGCGAAGTAGATTGCGTGCGAGCGCCCTGTCGGGAAGTTGGGTCGTTGCGGTTGGATAATTCGCCACCATTGAGGGTACGAGCCCGTAGCTAATTCGTTCGCCGCTTTTCAAGACTTTTTCTGTGAGAATGCGTCGGTCTATCGCGAGCGCGAGCGCCTTACGAACGCGCGCGTCATTGAACGGTGGTTCCGATACGTTAAACACCAGGTACATGACGGAAAGCAGCGGAGATACGCGGACGTGGTCGGCCATATGTTGTCGCAACCAACGAAGTTCGCCAGCAGGGAATTCAAGGATCACGTCGAGTTCACCAGCCCGATAACGGTTAAGCGCCGTCGTCGCGTTTTGAACGGGGATGTAACGAACCCCAGGAAGGGCTACGTTAAATGCGTCATAAAAATGTTGATTCTTAGCCAGCTCGACGAATCCTTGCGGACGCCAATCCGCAAGGATAAACGCGCCGTTGGTGACCATGTTTCCGGGTTTTACCCAGGCGTCACCGTGCGCTGCGATCGCGTGAGGTGGCACGGGATAAGCTGTGGGGTAGAGCAAACGCTCGGCAAAAAAAGGAAAAGGTTTTTCTAACTCGATTGCAAGGCGATGCATCGTCAGAGCCGTAACGCCCAACGAGTTGAGCGGCGCGTTGCCCGAATTAATGGCTTCGGCGTTTTTGATCGGGTACATAAAAAAAGCGAGGCTTGACGCAGTTTGGGGGTTCAGAAGACGTTGGTACGAAAAGACGAAGTCTTCGGCGGTGACGGGTTCGCCGTCGCTCCATCGCGCGTTGGGCCGCAGTTCGAACGTCCAAGTCAAACCGTCGCGAGAAACGTCCCACGAAATTGCCGCGCCTGGAACGATGTGGCCAGCCGGACTCATGGTCGTTAGTCCGAGGTATAGGTCATTGAGGATGGTCTCCTCAAGCCTCAAATTGTATCGATGTGGGTCTAGGGTCGCAGGTTCGCCCGTGTTCCCGATACGAATGAAATCGGCTAGGCCGGTTACGCAACACCACAGAGCCGATAAAAGCAAAAAGACGCGCATCGGGGATACGATACGCAATGGTCGAGTGGCAAGCAAAACGGCACAATGCGCATACGCTGAGCTAAATTGAGTAACCTAGTGCCGCAACAGAGGCTTCTGGTAGTCGGCGCGCGTGGGTTGGTTGGTCAGGGCGTCCTTGAGGCGTACAGGGGGGACGCCGAATGGTCTGTCACCGCATTGTCGCGCCGCCCGTTGGATTTTCCTACCGATGCGACGCACGTGTCAGTGGATCTAACAGACAGGATCCAGACTTTCGAGATGCTGGGATTTTTAGGCGCGTATACGCATGTCGTGTATGCGGCTTTACACGAGAAAGAGGATTTGATTGCCGGTTGGCGTGACTCAGAACAAATCGAAACCAACCTGGGGATGCTTCGAAATTTACTTGACGCACTCGAACCGTCAGAACATCTGACGTTATTGCAAGGTACAAAGGCATACGGTGCCCACCTAGGGCCGATGTTGAATCCTGGGAAGGAATGGCACGATCGACCTTCGGGGCCCAATTTCTATTGGCCGCAAGAGGATTTGGTTCGAGAACGGGCTCGTGCAGGTGGATGGCGCTATACCGTGCTGCGACCCCAGATCGTTTGTGGTTTGGCGTTGGGAAGCCCGATGAACATGACGTTGGCTATCGGCATATTTGCCGCGGTATCCAAAGCCTTGGGCGAACCCTTGTGTTTTCCTGGTGGCGCCGCATTCGTCACTCAGGCGACCGATGCGCGCTTGCTTGGTCGTGCGGTGCGGTGGTTTGGAGCCCAGTGCGGCAGTGACAACGAGACGTACAACATCACCAACGGCGATGAATTAATTTGGCGATCCGTGTGGCCGTCCATCGCCGATTCTTTCGAGATGGAAGTCGGCGATGATAGGCCGACTTCCCTCACTGAAAAGATGTCTAACGTGGCGCCGGTATGGGATGAACTGGTTCGACGACACGGATTGATGTCTTACTCGATGGATCAGCTTGTTGGAAATTCCTGGCAGTTCGCGGACGCCGCCTTCGGACTAAGGGGGGGGCAGAATACGCTCCTTTCAACGATTAAGGCGCGAAAACACGGCTTTGTCGAATGCATCGACACCGAAGACATGTTTCGGGACCAGTTTGCAGCACTCCAGAGCGCACGGATACTGCCAATTTGACTTTACTGGTTGCAGATATAGGCGGTACCCGGGCGCGTTTTGCGCTTTATGATCAAGGTCATGCACTAATTTTTCGGGAATTTCCCACTGCCGAATTCGACGGAGCGAGCGCTGCGACCGTCGTCGCTCGGGCACTGGAGGTCATGGGGATAAGGGACGTCGCCGCGATTTGTTTCGCCGTTGCTGGGCCCGTTATCGACGGCAGAGCGTCGATGACGAATGTGAATTTGAGCTTCGACGAACTCGAGATTTCGAACGAGCTGGGTTTACCCGTGGCGGTCATTAACGATCTGGTGGCACTCGGTCACGCGCTCAATGCAGACCCGGAAAGAGCTGTGGAAACGATTGGGGGACCAGGCGCGATTCGTTCTGACGAAACGCGAGCGATCGTTTGTGCTGGTACTGGTCTGGGCATGGCCATTCTTCCATCCCGCGCGAACGGTCGCGGCGTAGTACCCTCAGAAGGGGGTCATGCCCGGGTAGCAACCATCGACGCCTACGAACGCGAGCTGGTGGATGCGGCAGAGCAAGAACTAGATGTTCGTGCGATTACCTGGGAACATTTCTTATCCGGACCTGGACTCGTCAACCTATATCGCGCCGTCGCGGCATTATGGGGAACGAAACCCGAATTACTCGGACCGAATGAGATTAGCGAACTCGGGATATCGATTAGCGATCCGGTCTGTCATCGAACCCTGGAGACTTTCTGTGCATTCCTTGGCACTGCATGCGGCTCATTGGCGCTAACTGCCCACGCGTTTGGCGGTGTATACGTGGGCGGAACCGTTGTGGCAGCTGTGGCACCGATGCTAGAGGACAGTAGCTTTCGCCGTCGCTTTGTGGATATCGGGATCCAAGCCGAAGTACTTCAATTCGTTCCAACGGTATTGTTTGCCGAAGATTCGCTTGGGCTCCGAGGGGCGGCTAAATATGCGATGCGTGTATTTTCTTCTGTTGAGAGCCCCGACGTCGATTCGAGTCTTTAGGGGGTGTCGTACAGGTAGTCCCTTGTCGTTGGCACAGATGCATTGTTAATACTTAGCTGAAGCTGGTAGACGACCAGGCTTTCAACCTCGAAGGCGGTTTGACATGTAAGCAGGTAAAACTCCCAGATTCGGCAAAATCGTTCGCCTTTATCGCGTGCAAATTCGGACCGAACTGTCTGAAACCGACGATTCCATTCCTTCAACGTCAACGCGTAGTGCTGTCGCCATACCTCGATATCGGCGAAGACAAGTGGACTGCGTTCAATCGCGGTACTGATCTCGGATATAGCTGGGATGTAACCGCCTGGGAATATGTGTCGGCGTATCCATGGATTGGTTGCCGCGGGCCGATCCATGTGACCGATCGTATGAATCATCGCGATCCCGTCCTTCGAGAGGAGATTGCCAACCTTGTTGAAATAACCGTCGAAATTCCGTAGACCCACGTGTTCGAACATGCCGACGGAGACAACGGCATCGTATTCCCCCTGGTGGTTTCGATAATCTTCGAGACGGAATTCGACTTGGTTGTCTAACCCGCGCTGAATGGCATGCTCTTTGGCCACACCAAGTTGCTCGTTTGACAACGTAAGTCCGGTGACTTGAACGTCTTCTTGTTCAGCGAGGTATAGCCCGAGACTTCCCCAGCCCGAGCCAATATCAAGGACCTTCTGACCGGGCTTGAGACATAGTTTTTTTCGAATGTGCTCGCATTTCGCGGACTGAGCGGCTTCAAGGGTTTGTTCCGGAGTACGAAAGTAAGCACAGGAGTAGTGCATGTCTTGATCCAAGAACGCGCGAAAAAGAGATTCGTCAAGGTCGTAATGATGACTCACGTTCCGCATGCTCGCGTGGAGATTGTTCCACGTTTGCAGAATTGCCGCGTAGGCAGCCATGGACCCTCGCCGAACTAATTCATCCTCGAAGTTGGTTCGCAGGATGGTAAGCAGCTGAGCAAGCTTTCCATCCTCGACATCCCAGCCTTGTTCAATATAGGTTTCGCCGAGGTTAAGGAGCGGATTACGAGCGATCTTAGACAGGACCCGCGTGTCATTAATCCTCCACACGACAGACGCTGGGCCATCACCGAACACCTGCTCATCGCCGTTCGGGTAAACGAGTTTGAACGCCCCATGTTTGATGTTTTCGCGAATAAACCTGTCGTACATCCGCGTGTTCTATCATGCTTCCGCGTGATCCGCCTAATGTCGTCAGCGTGCACGGTCTAATGAGAATATCCTATTCTTATCGCAACTGGCTCGAGACAAAATGCGGGTTCGATAACGTGCAGGGTCCCGAACCCTAGCGATTGGGGTAGCGGGATTTAGCAACGAGGGTGTATACGAATGAAAGTTAGCATCGGGGTAGGTAGTGCGGCGTCAGGGCAAGAACGCGACTTTGATCGTCAAGTCGATTATGTCGTGGAAGCTGAAAAGTTAGGCGTAGACGCCGTGTGGTCGGCGGAGGCATGGGGGCAGGATGCCGTTGCACCGCTCGCGTACCTCGCCGCGAAAACTGATCGCATCAAACTTGGTACCGGGATTATGCAAATTAGTGCGAGAACCCCGTCAATGACTGCCATGACTGCATTGACGATGGCTGCGCTTTCAAACGACCGTTTTTTACTCGGTCTCGGTGTTTCGGGACCGCAAGTGGTTGAGGGCCTTCAAGGCCGCTCATTTGAGGGCCCGTTGACACGATTACGTGAAACGATCGAAATCATTCGCCTCGCATTTCAAGGAGAAAAGCTCGCATACGAAGGTAAATACCATACCTTGCCGCTTCCAGGCGGCGAAGGTAAAGCACTGCGTTTAGCACAGCCTGGCAACCAAGAAATACCCATCTACCTTGCCACGCTTGGGCCGCGGGCTTTGGAATTGACAGGTGAACTAGCCGATGGTTGGTTAGGGACTTCGTTCACTCCGTCCTATGCGAATGCCCATCTAGACTTTATTTCGCGAGGGGCTGAAGCTCACGGACGTTCGCTGGTTGATATCGATATTCAAGCTGGAGGCACCGTGGCTTTTGAAGCGGATATGGCAGGGGTGATGGGTTCTCTCAAAGCCGGCATGGCATTTACGCTGGGGGCTATGGGGTCAGCTAAAACGAATTTCTATAACGACGCGTACAAGCGGGGCGGATGGGAGGACGCGGCAAACGAGGTGCAAGGGTTGTGGGTGGCAGGTCGTCGCGATGAGGCCATCGCAAAGGTACCGGAGGAAATGGTTCTACAATCGAATTTAGTGGGTGACAAAAAGGCAATACGAGAAAGGCTCCAGGCATACAAACGCGCGGGCGTTTCCACGCTGAGGGTTCAACCGGCGGGCCAGAATTTGGATGACCGACTCAAAACGTTGGGTGAGACGCTAGATCTAATAGACGACCTCGATTGATAATCGACATGGCGCATGCAAGATAAAGTAAAGATCCAGTTGGCGTACGGACTGTATTTGGGGGTGGTCACCGCTATTGTTGGCCTCGCTCTTGCGTACACCCAACGGAATCGAGGAAACCCCTTCGTCGCGTCGCACTGTCGTTTCCAGATCAGGACTTTTTGGATCGGTCTTTTGTATGTGGGATTGTCGGCGCTTTTAGTTGGGCTGCTTCCGGGAGGCATTTACTTGTTACTTTTTCCAGCTTTCTGGTGGTTTATCCGATGTGTCAAAGGAATATTGGGTACCGTTAACGACGAATCCGTTCAAAATGAAGAGACGTGGCTTTTCTAGCACGTCGCTATTCGATTAAACCGGAATTTCAGACCTGCGATCGACCTCGGCGTAGAATTTCGTGGCGTCGTGCTGCGATTTTCTCCGATTTTACGTGGTTTTCGGAATGGGATTCGTTCGCGACCGCTTCAACGTTGAGTCCCTCGGCGAGCGTCGTATTCCAGCCTCTATCCATAATGTCGAGCATCGCTTCGCGCGTAGGACGGTCGGTACTGAGAATATCCTGGGCCAGCGCGCGCGCGCTCGGGAGGAGGTCGTCAGGATCGACAACCCGATTGACAAGACCCCAGTTGTACGCTGTTTGCGCGTCGAGAAAATTGCCGGAGAGGGAAAGCTCTTTGGCCCGGTTAATGCCCACCAGTCTCGGTAACCGTTGAGATAGTCCCCATCCCGGAACGACGCCCACTCTGGCGTGTGTATCGGCGAAGAGGGCCTCGGTGGAGGCAATGAGAATATCGCACATCAAGGCGAGCTCGAAACCGCCAGTGATCGCAAATCCATTGATAGCTCCGATGAGGGGTACTTTCAAGAAGTCCACGGCATCGCTTAGATCGATCACGGATGTTTCCGTCGTTTTGTTACCCGAGCTCGTTTCGCCGCCCAATTCTTTAAGATCGAGACCCGCGGTAAAGGCTCTTCCCGCTCCAGTCAGAATGACGATTTCGCAGGAACGGTCGTTGGCCAGGTTGCGGAACGTGGCGGTAAGTTCGGTGCGAAGATCAAAGGAAAGAGCGTTCATGACCTCGGGTCGATTGAGCGTGACTTCCGCGATGGAACCGTCACGAGCGCAAAGTACAAGATCACTCGTCATCGGAGTACTTCGATCGATGCCATGTGTTTGACAATCATTCCGACGAGTTCGGGGATGACTGGCTCAGAAAGGTCGTGACCGAGCTTTGGGATGATTTCTAAGTGCCCGTTACGGACGCAGTTAATGATGTCCTTGCTCGCGGACGGATCGATTAAGGGATCTTCCTCACCGTGAACGGCAAGGACTGGCATCGATAACTTGGTTAACAATTCGGATCGATCGGGGGCCGTCAGGGTCGCGGCCATTTGTCTCGCGGACCCCGAGGGTCGATGGGCCCGAGCGTGCGCGCTTTCGATGAATCGGGCTATTCCGTATTCAGAAGACGGATAGTAAGGTCCCGCGTTGGTGTTAGCAGCGTGAATGGATGACGCAACCGCGTCGTTGCCGTTACCCACGTGCAGCGACGTAGCCATTGCTGCAATGACATTGTCTGAAGGTCTTGGCAGACTCGGATTACTCGTTGTCGCCATCAATGATGTGAGCGTAAACACTCGTTCGGGATGTTCGATCGCACACCATTGGGCGATCATTCCACCCATGGAACAGCCGATGATGTGAGCGCCCGATTGTCCAAGATGATCGAGCAGGTCGATCACGTCGTGGGCCATGTCTTCGAGCGTATAGGGTGGTTGCATAGATAAGGGATCGGACAATGCTGAGAATAGGTCTTCGATGCTCGGGATATCGGCGTTGACCTCGTGGCTGAGCCCTACGTCTCGATGGTCAAATACGATCGCGCGATAACCTGCGTCGACCAATGAATCGATAAACGCGTCCGGCCATTGGACGAGCTGACAACCGACGCCGTGGATTAGTAAGGCCGGTGGGTTTGACCGGGCGCCTCGTTGTTGGAAGTAAATCTCGCCGGATCGGGCGCTAAATAACGGCATTCGGATACTTTGGCAACAAACGCGAAATTGTATCGTGCCCGATTCGCCCTTTACAGATTTATCGGGTGCGCACACCGACCGTCGAGCGCTTTAGTCCGACGTTTATACAGGGAATTCGGATAGGCGTAGGCGAGCGGCAGTGGACAACTCTTAAGTTATCGCTGTTAATGGGGGCCCATGAAACGAATAGCGTTTTTGCTTGCGTCGTTGGTATTGAGTGGATGCGCGAGCATTGTTTCTTCGGTCACAGAGACGCTCGCCGGAGACCTTTCACGTGCGATACTCAATAACGACGATCTCGCTACGGTAAGAGAGGGTGTTCCCGCTTTCCTAATTGTGCTTGACGCGCTTCTAACCTCTAACCCGGACAATCCAAATCTGTTGACCGCGGCTGCGAGACTGAACGCGTCGTACGCGACTGGGTTTGTGGCCGACCAAGCCCGGCAGAGCAAGTTGACCGATAAGGCGATGGGGCTCTCGTACCGGGCAGCATGCAACCGTGTTGATTGGTTGTGCAACGTGCGCGAAATGCCGTTTCAGGAATTGGAAGCGCGATTGCTTGGCTCGAGACAAAAAGACGTGCCGGCCATATACACGTTTGCCAGCAGTTGGGCTGGCTGGATTCAGGCGCATAGCGATGATTGGGCCGCGATCGCCGAACTCGCCAGAGTGAAAGCGTTGATGGAGAAAGTTGTTGAACTCGATGCAAATTATGATGACGGAGCGGCGGTCATGTATCTTGGTGTTTTTGAGACATTACTTCCGCCTGCTATGGGAGGACGGCCGGAAGTCGGTCGCCGACATTTTGAACGGGCGATCGAAATTAGCGATGGACGCTACCTCATGGCGAAGGTTCTGTTTGCTGAGAAATACGCGCGGCTCGTTTTTGATCGCCAGTTACACGATACGCTTCTCACGGAAGTAATGATCGCCGATCCATACGGCGAAGCATTAACACTGATTAACTTGGTGGCTCAGGATCAAGCTGCTGCGTTGCTTAAGAGTGCTGATGAATATTTTTAGGATCCTTTTTTCGCTATGCGCGATGTTTGTGACGTTCCTGGCTGACGGAGCGACGAACTTTAAGATCGCAACGATTTCTCCTGATGGGTCGTCGTGGATGAAGTTACTCCGCGAAGGTGGTCGTTCGGTCGAACGCGCAACCGAGGGGCGTGTGAAGTTCAAATTCTACCCAGGTGGCGTCAAGGGCGACGACCAGACCGTGCTGAAATTGATGCGGGTCGGACAACTCCACGGGGGTATTGTCACGACAGGTGTGTTCAATCGGATCTACCCGGACGTTCAGGTCTACAACCTGCCAATGCACTTCCGTACTCCTCAGGAGATCGACCAGGTCCGGACAATGTTGGATCCGGAATTAATGCGCGGCCTTGAGAACGCGGGCTTTGTTTGCTTTGGCATTGCCGAAGTTGGGATGGCCTATGCTATGGGTAAAAAGCGCGCGACCAGTATCGCCGGTGCCCGCCGATTGAAGGTTTGGACGCCGCAGGGGGACGAGGCGGCCATGCGGACATTGGTCGCGTTCGGAATTACTCCTATACCCTCGTCGATTGTCAATGTTTTGCCGGGTCTTCAGACAGGTCTGTTCGACACTATTACGACGCCACCCGTGGCGGCGGTGGCGCTTCAATGGCACACGCAGATCAGGTTCGTACTCGATCTGCCGTTAATGTATGTCTATGGTTTGTTTGTGGTTTCGGCAACCCAGTTCGAGCGGCTGAGCGATGCTGATCAGACGACCTTACGATCGATCATGGCTGACGTTGTCAGACAAGCGGACCGGAAAAATCGAGCCGATGACATAGCCACATTCGACGTCCTGCTGGCTCAGGGTATAGAGCTTCTGACGCCATCGGACGACGAACGTCGCGAATGGAGGCGCGTTGGGGAAGAGGCAGCCGAAGAATGGATTGATAGGGGCATTGTTAGCCGAGGTCTTTATCAGCGATTCCAATCGGCGCTTGAGGCGCAGAGATAACGATTTGTTGGCGTTTATGCAGCGTTTGCTCGCCCGGCTAGAAATGTATTTGTTGGGCGCACTTTTCCTCACCATGTTGGGTGTTGCCTTCTACCAAGTGATTGCTCGGAATATGTTCGGTGGTGGTCTACTTTGGGGAGATGAATTGGTCCGTAATGCTGTGTTATGGGTGACCATGCTCGGTGCTACCTCGGCGGCTGGCACGAACGGTCACATTTGCATTGATATCGTCGCCCGATTCGCCGGTGACCGGGCTCGCGCGGTGATCGGTCGTTTCACGAGCCTCTTCACCTCGATTGTTTGTTTGACGTTGGGGTGGTATTCGATCGACGTACTTTATGGAGATTACCTCTACCAGACCCCGGGATTTGGTCCAATCCCGGCGTGGATCTGCGAGGTGATTATTCCGGTGGCGGCGTTTACGATGGGGCTGCGGTATTTGATACGGACCGTGAAGCCGGAAACCACGTGATCTGGGTTGGTATCGTGACCGTGATCATGGTGGCGCTCCTTGGTGCGCCCCTTTTCGCCGTGGTCTTGGCGGCTGCGATGTTGGGATTTCTTGCAACCGACGTGAACTTATCCGTCGTCGCGATTGAGATATACCGAATCACCGACACTCCGTTGTTGGTGGCGTTGCCGCTCTTCACATTTGCCGGATACCTAATGGCGGAGGCAAACACTTCGGAACGTCTCATGGCATTGACGCGCGCCATGTTTGGCTGGATGCCAGCCGGTCTCGCGATAGTGGGGTTTGTCGCCTGCGCCCTGTTTACAGCTCTCACCGGGGCGTCTGGTGTGACCATCGTTGCGCTCGGTGCCTTACTCCTACCCATGTTGAAAGAGGCGGGCTATAGCGAAAGATATGGTCTCGGGCTCGTCACCACCTCTGGAAGTCTTGGCTTGCTCATCGTTCCGTCAGTACCACTCATTCTTTATGGCATTGTGGCCCAGCAACTCGATGTCGGTGAATCATTTACCATCCAACAACTCTTTTTGGCGGGATTGTTGCCTGTCATTTTGATGGTGTCGGCGCTTTCGGCGTGGACTATGTGGCGCCATGGCGACGCAAAACGAACTCGGTTTAGCTCGCGCGAGGTCTGGACAAGCTTGACGCAAGCCAAGTGGGAAGTGGCGCTCCCTATCGTCGTGCTTGGAGGCATTTACTCGGGCATATTCGCTATATCTGAGGCCGCCGCACTGACCGCGTTGTACGTTATCGTGATCGAGGTATTCGTATACCGCGATGTCGCACTCGCTAAGATCCCAACAGTCATTCGTGACGCGATGGTCATGGTAGGTAGCATCATACTCATTCTTGGTTGCGCGCTAGCGCTGACGAACTTTTTGGTCGACGCCGAGGTCCCGCAACGACTTTTTGAGGTGATTCAAGAACGCATTTCGAGTCGCGTGATGTTTCTGATACTCCTCAACATCTTGCTGTTACTCCTTGGGGCGATACTCGATATATTTTCGGCGATCGTGATCATGGTTCCGCTGATTCTGCCGGTGGCTATTGGTTACGGTATCCATCCGTTGCATCTCGGCATTATTTTTCTCGCGAATTTACAGATCGGTTATTTCACGCCACCGATAGGTATGAATTTGTTCATCGCAAGTTATCGGTTTAATCGACCTGTGCTCGAACTATATGCCGCATGTCTTCCTTTCATGGCGGTCTTACTTCTTGTGCTTCTCCTGATTACGTATATACCGGCACTCTCTCTGTGGTTCCTGTAAGCTGATTCGCTCGCGTGGTGAAGTCCATGTTTCGAATCGTATTGATAGTTCTGGCGTTCGAATTTGCGATCGGTAGCGAACCGGAGCGTGTGGTGTCCGAATTTCACGACGAGCTTCTATCTTCAATGAAATCGGATGCCGCATTCGTTGAGCGATACTTGGTTCTCGACGAAGCGGTCGGAAAGGCGTTTGACGTCGCGACCATTACTCGTATCAGCCTTGGCAAATCCTGGCGCGAACAATCGGCTGAAGAACGGTTTGGTTTTAATGCGTTATTGCGTGAACTGATCGTCGCGACGTATACAAGCCGATTTTCGAGCTTTAACGATCAAAGCTTTGAGATAATAGAAGCGACTGAGGTTCGAGATGATCGGTGGGTAGTGAAGACGCATCTTGTGAAGAAAGACGGCGGGATCGTTCGGCTTGATTACTATTTTAGAGACGGTCTTATTTTCAATGTCGTTGCTGATGGCGTAAGCGATTTGTCGTTGCGCCGTGCTGATTACGCTTCCATTATCGGATCGGAGGGGTTGGACGGGCTAAGACGGAGTATTCGGGACAATATCGAGGAATATCGGTCTTCTGATGCGCATTAGCTTCGTTTCTCCTGCGGTGCTTGTTGCGCTTGCATCCGGCTGTGCCCTTAGTCCCGGTCCCGAATATGCCGTGTACGATCCAGTTGAGTCGGTCAATCGACGTTCTTATGAGATCTCCGAAGCGTTGGATCGAGGCGTATTACGGCCGCTCGCGGTCGGATACCGTAAGGTCATGCCGACATTTGCGGAGCATGCAGTCGAAAACTTTTTTACGAATCTTCGTTCCACGGAAAGTGCTCTCTCGGGTTTTTTGCAGGGAGCCCCGAAGCGTGGGTTTAGAGATACCGGTCGGTTGTTCGTCAACAGTACCCTTGGCGTTGGCGGCCTACTTGATGTAGCGACGGCGTTGGGGATGGAACCGCAGGGCGAAGATCTTGGTCAAGTCCTAGCATCGTGGGGGTATACACGGTCGCGCTACTTGTACGTTCCGGTGTTGGGACCAACCACGGTACGTGACCTTCCACACCTCATTGTTCGTGCGTCACTGCCTCGATTGGCCATGCACGAAAACTACAACGGCTGGGTGGGCACCCTTGATCTCGCCAGCACTCGTGCCGAAGTCCTTATGGATACGGATGTGCGGGACGAAACATCTCTAGACCCGTACACGTTCACCCGCGAAGCCTTTTACCAGCGGCGGCGCGATGCCGTGTTTAATGGCGAACCACCTGTTGAGGCGGGCTTCGATCTTCTGTTAGAGGAATTCGACGAGGAGTAATAGACGTTGGATCGAATACTCGCTCGATGGGTTGCTCTGGTCGCTGCATGGCCGTTAAGTACGCTGCTCTTGATTGGCGTCATAACCGCACTGCTTGGTCACGTATCCGTGACCCAATTCCAAATGAATTCAAATCTGAGCGATCTAATCCGTCAGGACGCCCCGTGGAAGGATGATTTTGAGTCGTTCAAATCGCGCTTCCCCCAACTCGTAGATACTGCGGTTGTTGTCGTCAGTGGCACGTCAATGCAGGGGGTGGAGGACACTTCTAAATCCATCGAGCAGCGGCTCTTGGCGCGACCCGATCTTTTTTCCGACGTTTATTCGCCCATGACGGACCCTTTTTTCCGCGATAACGCGTTTCTGATGATGGATCTCGATGCCTTGGAGTCGATGGTGGATCGGCTTGCGGAAGCGCAACCAATGCTGACGCGTGTCGCCGAGGACCCCAGTCTACGGTCGGTTTTTTCGTTGGTTCGTGACGGGCTCGAAAACGAGGCAGAGATTGGTTTCGACCGCGTCCTGAGGATCTTGTCAGATTCGGCGGCATCGGTACTTGCTGGGGATAACACGCCGGTACGTTGGGCTGACGAGTTCTTTGACAGCGGTGAGAAGCGAATTGTCGGATTGATCATTTTGCGTGGCAAAGTCGATCACACGGACGCGCTACCGAACGCACTCATCATGCAAAATCTCAGATTGGAAATAGCCTCCGCCGTCGTTCCTGAGGATATCGACGTCGCTGTAACGGGAGAAATTGCACTTTCTCACGAGGAAATTACAGCGGCCCAAGACGGCGTCCGCATCGCTGGATTTATTTCCCTAGCCGTTCTACTCCTGGTTTTAGGCGTGGGCATTCGTTCGGTCCGTATTATCGGTGCGACATTCGCGATGATCGGGATTGGCATTGTCTGGACAACCGGATACGCGCTGCTCACGGTGGGTGAATTTAATACTATGTCGATTATTTTCTTGGTCATGTTTTTTGGACTTGGAGTCAGTTCAGCGGTGCATTTCTCGCTACGTTTTCGCGAGGCCATGTATCAAGAACATTTAGCCCTAAAACCGGCGCTTGAACGAGCGGGCGCGACGGTGGGCAGGGCGATCTTGCTATGCGCGGTGACCACGGCAATTGGATTTATGGGCTTTGCTCCGACCGACTATAAAGGTCTTGGAGATCTAGGGATTATTTCCGCTGGCGGCATGATCGTCGCCTTCATTCTTACGTTTACGTTGTTACCGGCAGTGTTTGTATTAGTCGGAGCGCCAGGTCGAGCGCAAGCTGCGCAAGTCGGCAGCGGCGACCTCGCCATGAAATGGTTGTCCGACCGGCGAACCCCCATTCTCGCCGGGGTTTCTCTACTGGCGATCGTTGCGACGGTTGTTGGATCAAGGATGTATTTTGACTACAGCGTTCTCGCATTGCGCGACCCAGACTCAGAGTCGATGCGTACGCTCGCCCTTCTTCAAGAAGAAGAAATTGTGACGGACTACACCCTGTCAATACTCACGCAGGACGAAGACGAAACTCGGAGGCTCGATCGACTTCTGGACCTTCCGACCGTAGGTAAGATCACGACGCCGTTCGATTACGTACCGAAAGACCAAGACGATAAGCTCTTCCTGCTTGAAGATGCGCAGGCTTTTCTGCTTAGTGCTCTTGAACCAGGTATCAGTTCCACGCCCCCGACATCGTTAGAACTGGAAGAAGAATTTGAGCTTTTCAAGAAGGCTCTACGACAGAATTCGCTTGCAGATAGTGATTTGGATCGCGCGCGCGTTCGCCTTTTGGAGGTCGTTGCTCGAATTGAACCGATCTCCCTGGGACAATGGCAAGCGATGGTGATTACGGGTTTGGTCCAGGAACTTGATTGGCTGCGCCGGGCGATCACGGTCGACGAAAAACAGTTTGGCGACTTACCGGAGAGTTTGCGAAATAGACTCGTAAGTACGGACGGGGAGTATCTCTCCATGGCGTTACCGGCGCTCGACATCAGCGATGTTACGGAGTTGTCGCGATTTATCGAAGAGGTTCGCGCCGAGGTACCGTTTGCCACCGGTCGGCCCGTGGTGGAATGGGGCGTTGGTAATGTCGTGGTCGATTCGTTCGTCTGGGCACTGGTCTTCGCCGTTATTGGGATCGGTACCGTATTAGCCATTTTTCTGCGGCGTGCACTTACGCCGGTATTGGTCCTCATCCCCTTAGCGCTAACGGCTCTTTTTACGGTTGCCGTTGCCGTATTGATCGACATGCCTCTGAACATGGCGAATATTCTCGTGATCCCTCTAATATTTGGTTTAGGGGTCGATAACGGAATCCATGTCGTCGAACGGTTTCGTCGGACCGGTGCCGTTACAGAATTGATGCATTCGAGTACACCGCTCGCGGTCGTTCTGAGCACGCTTACAACCATCGGGACGTTTGCGGCATTGACACTTTCGCCGCATCAAGGAACCGCGTCGATCGGATATTTGTTAACGCTGGCGGTTTCATTGTTGCTGGTGTTTACGCTGTTCGTCCTACCGTTATTGCTTTCTTTTCAGACGGGAAAGGCGAGTGACGCGTCATTGTCTGTTTCCTAACCCGGTGGGATGTTGGCGGTTCACGTTAACTATTCGAGGCGTTTAGACGCGTGAATGTTGAGCTCGAAATAGTTGTTGAACGCCCCGGCTTGTACGACGTGACTCAACAAGTTAGTGAGATCGTATCGGGCAGCGGAGTTGGTGAGGGTCTCGCGACGATTTTCATTCGTCACACGTCGGCTAGCCTCATCATTCAAGAGAATGCAGACCCTAGCGTTCTTGAGGACTTGCAAGCCTGGATGGATCGATCGGTTCCTCAAGATGCCCAGTTATATGCGCATCGAGCCGAGGGTCCGGATGATATGCCAGCACACATCCGAGCCGCGATTACGGCATCGAGTGTCACGATTCCAGTGATGAATGGCCGTATGGCGCTCGGTACATGGCAGGGAATTTTCCTTTGGGAGCATCGCCACGGTCCAAAACAACGGCACATGATCGTCAGCGTGCACTGAGTCGCGGTCAGCGGTCTCGAAGTTCACTCATCCATTTGCGGTGGCCGTCGGGATCGAGAATCATTGACGAGAAATACGTCAGTAGATCTTTGTGCGATTTCGACAGCTTCGCTTTATTCATTGCAGTTTCGCCCGAGCGACTCGCGATAAATCGGAACGATTCGGTAATGGCCTCGGATTCGCCGAGAATTTCATTGGCGATTTCGTTAATCACGCTGTGTGCTGTTTCGAGGTCGGTTTCAGTCAGTTCCGCTTCTTCGGGATCCATAACTAGGTTTGCCCAGAACGTCGTCAAATATAGACGGTAGGTTTCTTTGTCCACAAACGTGTCAGCCACGGCGGATCGTTTTTCGATCTGCGACAGGATGGGATCGAGCATCTCAGCAATTTTGTCGCGGTTCATGGCGTGAAAGTCGAATTGGTGCTTGGGCGCTGCAAAAGGTTGTTCTCAAAGGGATCAGTGACGCCCGGAATCATAACGTTGCACCGGATTGCAATGCCATGGTTGAGCCTATACGTTCGGCAGCTGAAGAGATTCGTGTGGCGTAGCGGCAGGGGCAACATAGGGTGTTTTCGGGACTTGATTTTGAACCAGCGCGATTACCACCGGAAGCGGAAGCGCTTCGTGTAGGAGTTCGGGATTTCGTCGAGCGGGAGTTACCCGGTGACTATCTGCGCAACTCGGATTTTAATGAAGGTCATTCTGCCGAGTTTTCACAAAAGCTCGGTATGCGAGGCTGGATCGGGATGACGTGGCCTAAGCAATACGGTGGTGGGGACCGCAGTTTTTTTGAACGATACGTCGTGACTGAAGAACTGCTTGCCGCTGGAGCCCCTGTAAGTGCGCATTGGATTGCAGATCGTCAGAGCGGTCCGTTGCTTCTACGCTACGGAACCGAGGACCAGAAACTCAAATATTTGCCGCCCATCACCCGCGGGGAATCTTATTTTTCCATTGGCATGAGCGAACCGGACTCCGGGTCAGACCTTGCGTCCGTGCAAACGAGAGCCAGTGCCGTGGATGGTGGGTGGATCCTGAACGGAACGAAGCTATGGTCGACGGATGCTCATCGCAACCACTATATGGTGGCGCTAGTCCGCACCGGACCGTCGGGTGAGAGTCGCCACGAAGGTTTATCGCAATTTATTGTCGATTTGCATGCGAATGGCGTCACCGTACGACCGATCAAGAATATTGCAGGTGACGAAGATTTTAACGAAGTGGTGTTCGAGGATTGTGTTGTGTCGGAAGAGAACCTCGTTGGCGCCGTGGGAAATGGTTGGGAACAAGTAACGAGTGAGCTGGGTTACGAGCGGAGCGGTCCGGAGCGGTTCCTTTCGGCTTTTCGTGTATTTGTCGAATTTGTTCGTTACGTGGGCGCCAGTCCGTCCGACGAAGAATCAGCCCTCATTGGGCGTTTGGCTAGTCATATCATGACATTACGGCAGATGTCGATTTCGGTAGCGGCTATGTTGCAAGCAGGAAAAAATCCCGCGACCGAGGCGGCACTCGTCAAGTCGCTCGGCAACGATTTTGAAAAAACCCTACCCGAATTGGTTCGTCTTTTTGCTCCGCGTCTCGGGCCGAAACATCCGTTACGGTGCAGCTTAGAACAGACCTTGTTGCATTCACCTTCCTTTACGATTCGTGGTGGTACCCGCGAGATCCTGCGTGGAGTTATCGCCCGCGGGTTGGGACTTCGATGACGATCGACTTGATATTGGATACAGCAGAGCGGGTATTCACCGATCACTGCAATAAAGAAATACGCGACAGCGCTGAATCGGGATCTATAGACGATCAGAAAGGACTATTCCCAGAGGGTCTATGGACTGTCATTCAGGACACCGGTTTGCATCAAGTCGGTGGTAGGGAATCCGGCACTACGTTGGCTGATGCGTTCCGCATGATCCGCTTGGCGGGAAAATTTGCAGTACCACTGCCTTACCCGGAAATTCTCATCAGCAATCGGTTTGTTACGGGTCAGGGATTAACTACCGTCGCTGAAGGAGTGATCGCTCCATGGGCTCGTCGTGCCGAACGTGTCGTCACAGATGACGGCCAACTGGTGGACGAATTCGATGTCGTTGAAGGTGCCAATCTTGCGGGTGAGCCACGCGATGAGGTCGTCTTTGAAAACTCAAAATCGATTGAATTACCGCCGAATTTCCGAGCGATCATGGCGATGACCAGAGTTGCTGCGATGAGTGGAGCGCTCGAGAAACTGCTCGAGTTGACCATCGACTATGTTGGCGAACGAAAACAATTTGGGCGCCCCATTTCGGGATTTCAGGCGGTTCAACATAACGTCGCGCGTATGGCGGGCGAAGTGGCTGCGTCGACGCGCGCGAGCGACGCCGCTATTGAAGCCTTGGACACGGACCGATTTGTCATACAAGTATCCGCGGCCAAGGTTAGAGTTGGCGAAGCAGCGGGCGTTGTCGCGGAAATCGCGCACCAGGCTCACGGCGCAATGGGGTTTACACACGAGCATGAATTGCATCATTACACACGGCGACTTTGGGCGTGGCGAGACGAGTACGGCCATGAGAAAGAATGGCAGCAACTAATTGGTCGCCAGGTCGTCGCTGTGGGAGCGGATCGCGCTTGGGAACTGATTTCGGATTGCGCGCACTAACAGTAGGCAAACGCTAGCCGGGAAACATCGAGGGATCGGATAAGCACAATTTCGTTGATGGCGCCCGAGCGGGTTTTGGAGCAACGGTTCTGGCGAGCGGCTAGGCGGGGGAGGGCTCGACCAGGTCGTCTCCGCGATCGGTTTGGTTATTTGATCGGTCGGGTGACCAATCCCTAGTCGCCTCTTGCAGGCTTTGTTGGTAATAGAGCTTGGCGTAATGGCCTCCGCGTCGAATGAGCTGGGCGTGATCGCCAGTTTCTGAGATTTCACCTCCATCGAGAACGACGATCCGATCTGCATTTCGAATCGTCGACAGCCGATGAGCGATTACGAAACTGATGCGGCCCGACAAGACTTGGTCGAGGCCAACTTGCATCTTAGTCTCGGTGACCGTGTCGACTGAGCTGGTTGCTTCGTCCATCACCAATATCTGTGGGTCGGCAAGAATCGCTCTTGCGAACGAGACGAGCTGTTTCTGACCTACGGATAACATATCACCGTCTTCTCCCACCTCGGTCTGGTAGCCGTTCTCTAGTGCATTAATGAACTCGTGGGCCCCGATGGTTTCTGCGGCATGGATTACGTCGTTATCGGAGGCTGTTAAACGGCCATACCGAATATTTTCGAGGACGGTTCCTCGAAAGATGTGCGCATTCTGGAGAACGACGCCGAGGTTAGACTGGAGCCAACGAAGGCTACGGTTACGGTAGTCGATACCGTCGATAAGGACTTGTCCCGATGTTGGCTGATAGAAACGGCAGACGAGATTAACGAGGGTACTTTTCCCGCTGCCAGTAGGACCGACGATGGCGATGGTTTCGCCTTTGTGCGCGGTCAGGTTGATGTCGCGGAGGATGGGTACGTCGGCTTCGTAGGCGAAATTGACATTCATCAGCTCGACTTTGTGAATATCAAGCGATCCGCCGTCTTCGGCTCGGGTTTCGCGTTGAGGGGTAGATCGATGCATGCGCACGGCGTCCGATACGGAAACCGAATCCCTTATAGCGGGTTCAGCATCTATGAGACTTAAGACTCTTTCGGCCGATGCTTGTGCCATCTGCATTTCCGCGAACCAGTACCCCATAACTTCCACCGGTTCGAAAAAGTGTCGAGCCAACATCATGAAGGCCACTAACGTCCCGGCTTCGATAATACCGACCAGCAAGTCTGATCCGCCGATTGCGAGCGTGAGTCCAACCGCCACGCTGCTCATTATTAGGATGATTGGAATATAAATTGCCGACAAGGTGAGGTTTCGGACGGACGCGATGTACATGTCGCCAGTCAGGTGATGGAATTCGTCTGCATTGGGCGCTTCTCTCGAAAACGTTTTGCTCGTGAGAACTCCCATGATGCCCTGCGCATATGCGCCTGTGATCCTTGAATTTGTGCGGCGAACGGCACGTGCACTACCGAGAATGGTTCGTTGAAATTTAATCGACACCCAAGTAAGGATTGGGACGATGGCCAACACCAACAAAGCCAATTTCCAGTTCATCACGAGCATCGCAACGGTCATACCCAGCATGACCGTGACGCCCCAAATGAGATCGAGAAGGCCCCACGCCAGGATGTTTGTGAGGCGTTCACAGTCGGATGTCATACGCGCCATTAACCAGCCGACGGGCCGATAGTCGAAAAATGAAAACGACAGATTCTGCAAGTTCGCGAATGCCGCTTTCCGGATGTCGTAACTCGCGTAGACGCGAATTTTCGACGTCATCCAGATGAAACTGCCGATTGAAACTGCCATTAAGAAACAGGTGCCTAAGTAAACTATTGCCCAGAAAAATAGATCGGCTTCTTGACCGTTCGCGTCGACGTCGTCGATTAACCACTTAGTAATAAGCGGATACGCCATCTCCATGAGCGCAGTCACGCTTCCAGCGACTACCAACACCCATAATTCGGCCTTGTAGGGGAGAGTAAACGTAAACAAACGACGCCAGAGACTGATTTGCATCGCGGCACTGGATCGTGCTTCGTCGAAGCCATCGTCATAATTCTCGTCGTCGTAGTTATCCACGGTCCAAGCCCTCGAGATCGTTGCGGATCGACTCGTCGAGGGCACCCTGGATTTCGCACAGGCGACGATACGGACCTTGCTCTTGCGCAAGTTGTTGATGAGGTCCTTGCTGGACGATGCAGCCGTTGTCCATGACGAGGATACGATCGGCGTTCCGCACGGTGGTAAGTCGATGAGCAACGATCAGGGTCGTCCGCCGGCCACGACGCTGTTCCAGTGCCGTTAGGATGCGGTGCTCGGTATCCGTATCGACGGCGGATAGTGAATCATCAAGCACGAGTATGGGCGGATCTTTGAGTAGGGCTCGGGCCAAGGCGACACGTTGTCGTTGACCACCGGATAACGTCACGCCGCGTTCACCGACCATGGTGTTGTAGCCTTTCGGGAACTTGGATATGGATGCGTGCAACGACGCGTCTTTCGCAGCTTCGAGCAAATCCTCGTGCGGTGCGGCAGGTCGGCCAACGCGGAGGTTGGAATCAATCGTCTGGGCGTAGAGGAAAGGATCTTGGAGTACCACTCCGATTTGGGAACGAATCCACGCGCGGTCCGTCTCGTTTATCTCCAAGTCGTCGATCTTTACTTGCCCTCTTTGGTAAGGGTAGAACCGAAGCAGCACGCGGATAAGCGTCGTTTTACCGCAGCCAGGCGGCCCCACCAGTGCGACCGTTTCGCCCGAGGCGACCGATAACGACATGTCCCGAAGAATGGCCTGTCCGTTGGGGTAGCTGAAATCTAGGTTGGCAACGGTAATTGCGCCGGGGCCGCGTCCTATCGTGGGTGTTGGCTCGAAACTCTCCTCGGGCGCGTTAAGGATATGATCAACCCGTCCGAGCGCCACGATAGCTTTGCCAGAGTCGGTAAGGACTCGCCCCAGGTGGCGAATCGGCCAAATGACCATCGAGACTTGGCTAATAAAGACAAACAGTTCACCGACGGTTAGCGAACCTTCGACGAGGAATACGCCACCGGCGATCAGCACAATCCCAATCTGGCAGGTCGCGACAAAATCGCTGGAACACCAGTAGACGGCCATGACCTTATTTAACCGGTAGTAGTTGTCGCGGAATGCTTTATTGCGTTGGCCAAATCGGTCCTGTTCGAAGTCATGGCGAGCAAAAGCCCGAACGACTCGGATACCGGTGAGATTTTCTTTTAGAACCGCGGTTAGAACGCCTTCCGATGCGTCGGTGATTTCAAACAGTGTCTTAATTCGACGGAAGAACACAAAGGCGCCCACACCCAGCAAGGGCATGAGACAAATCGACAACCATGCGAGTCGGTAATCACGCCAAAAGAGGACCGGCAACATGGCAGATAAGAGCATCACGGCTCGACCGATCTCGACGACGTGGGCTTGCAGGAAGACGCGGATGGTTTCAACGTCTGAAGTGCAGCGCTGGACCAAATCGCCGCTGTCGGCCGTATCAAAAAAAGCCGCGGGCAGTCGGTGGAGGTGTCGGAAAAGTTCCTCGCGCAGTCGTTTTGCTAAGGCTTCAGAAGCGATCGCTGCCCAGCGGCTTTTGAGAAAGCTAAATACCCCCACGAGAAGGGTTAGGAGCACACCGGCAGAAGCCGACAGCCATAGATACCAAGCAAAAGAGTCCCGTCCACTCCACTCGCGGGTGAGTGAAACGAGGACATTGGTACCGAAGCTGAAATCCTGGTAGACGACGACATCAAGGGCATACATGCCGACCAACGGAGCGACAATCGTAAAGACGCTCGCCATTCCCATGGCGATTAGGGCAAGGCAGTAGCGAGCGCGTTGCCCGCGGGTAATGACCCAGAGGCTATTGTTGCCTGTGTTGCTCACGGTCTTATCGCCACATCCTGATAACTATCTGGTAGCAGCCTCGGTAACTTGAGATGCTTTACGAACCGCCGTCGACGTACGTGGTTTCGAGTGTCTTGAAGTTCAGCGACGACGACTGATCCAGCGCGGCCATTGTCTCATCGGAGAGCCGCAGGTGTGTTGCATCGGCCCTTATTTGATTCCACGTTGGATCCACGGACATCCACCGACCGTCAATTGCGATCTCATTCCACGCGTGTTTGGCGAAGACCCCGTTGCCAGCATCGTAGGCGAGACCCACGACGGTTTTCGCAGGAAGCCTAGCGGCACGAGCTAGCGTGGTAAAAAGTTCTGCAAATTCCGAACAGTCCCCCCGTCGCCGGCTGACCGTGTCCAAAACGCTCTGAACGTGCTGGAGGTCTTCATAGACTAGATAGTCATGAACAAAATGCGTCAAAGCCTGGGCGCGTTTCAAGGGTGATGTTATATCTTGAGCCGCAGCGTTGGCGAGCGTCGTGATCGATTCGTCGGAGATCGGGTGCCTTAATGTTTCCCGAAGAAAAGATGCCCGTTCGCTCGGATCGACCTTGATGAGCGAGATGCTGTCACCAACAAGCAACGTCCCATCGTCCCAAGGCATTTCGCCGAATGGCTTCAATACAAGCCGCGATAGTTTCGTCGGGTTGCGGAGCGGCTCCGCTGTGGCGATTGAGAAGTCTAGGCGGCGAGGAGAATTTGCTCGGTGACGCCATTTCGCGGCCACCGCTTCATCGGTGACCCGGTCGAGAAAAAAGTGTCGGTCCGTCATCGCTTTAGCCATGAAATCCAAGTCAAGTTGAATTTCGGTGAACCCGTGTTCGTTTGCGGAACGCACCATGTAACCTTGGGCGTTATGGTCGACGACAGACCAGACCTTAGTTGAAATATCCAACCGGTCGAAATCGATGTGTTTGCTTTTTCGAGATTGCTCAGGTCTCGGCAAGACATTCTTCAACCACATCTCAATATTGAGGTAATCGGCTAGGCCATAATCGGACGTCAGCGGCAACCGTGTTCCCGTCGGCGCAACGGCGTAGAGCTTGCCCCGGTCTCGCAGAACACGCGCTTCAAGCACGTCGGTGTTATGTGGTCCCGAGCGTTGAGTGTGGCGCGCACGGATGAGCTGATAAGGAGGTTCAGCCGCAAACACGCGGGTTTCTTCAATGTGCGTCTCAAACGTACTATCTAAACGGAATCGCATCTCGGTTAAGAACCGAATTGTACGATCGACGAGAACGACGGTTCGATATTGTCCGACGGGTTCCTGGTTTAACGACACGCGGTACCAGCGCTCGCCTTCCATTTGCTGGATCATCCCCGTGAGCGAGTGGTGCGTGTTTTGTTGATAAAACCACGCTACGGCTACGGCAAGCAGTATGGCCAGGCACACCGAGGCCCATCGATTTCTTGTCTGTTTGACGTTCATCGTCAGGAATCAGCTTATTGCAAGACGGGACGGAGTTTACGGGGAGGCACTTTGAATTGCGCGCCACGGTATCGAAATTTCAAGACCTTGCGGGTGGATTAATCGTGTTCGTGAATCTGCGTGGACGCGCTGAGACCGTTGATTCTCTATACAGTAAAATAACGTATGACCGCTGACTTACGCGACTTCATACGCAACCGCATACGTCGGGATCTCGATGAAGGTGCCCTTGAACAAGGCGTGGTAACACGGTTTCCCCCGGAGCCCAACGGCCACCTGCATATTGGTCATGCGAAATCTATTTGTCTCAATTTTGGTGTTGCGGACGAGTTCGGCGGC
Organism: Pseudomonadales bacterium; assembly: GCA_022448085.1. Taxonomy (GTDB): domain Bacteria; phylum Pseudomonadota; class Gammaproteobacteria; order Pseudomonadales; family Azotimanducaceae; genus UBA11889. Next base: position 33,144 of record JAKUTH010000003.1, read on the forward strand.
AAAACCTACCTACGATTTGACGACACCAACCCGAGCAAAGAGAGTGAAGAATTCGTTCAATCGATCCAGGAAGACGTACGTTGGCTTGGATTTGATTGGGGTGAGAATTTGACGTTTGCGTCAGACTACTTTGATCAATTGTTTGAATTTGCGAAACAGCTGATTGTTGATGGCAAGGCGTTTGTTTGCAGCCAGAGTGCAGAAGAAATGAGGCAAAGCCGAGGAACTCTCACTGAGCCTGGGCGGGATAGTCCTTTCCATAATCGCACAGTTGCCGACAATGTTGACCTGTTCGAGCGTATGCGGGCGGGCGAATTCGCTGACGGTGCACACGTGTTGCGTGCGCGCATCGATATGGCGTCTCCCAATATCAACCTCCGAGACCCCGTGTTATATCGAATCATGCATAAGAGTCACCACCGAACCGGTGATCGTTGGTGCATTTATCCGATGTACGACTTCACCCATTGCATTTGCGACGCTCTTGAAGGTATCTCTCATTCTCTTTGTACGTTGGAATTTGAAGACCATCGGCCTCTCTATGACTGGGTCTTAGATAACACCAACATCAATTTTCATCCCCCTCAAATCGAATTTTCACGCTTGGGTCTTGAGTACAACGTGATGTCGAAACGCGTCCTGGCGGAGTTGGTAGACAAAGGAAAAGTTGATGGATGGAGCGATCCACGACTGCCGACACTTGCCGGGCTGCGTCGACGCGGTGTACCCGCCAGCGCCATTCGCGATTTTTGTCAGCGCGTTGGGGTATCGAAACAGGACAACCTGGTTGAAGTAAAGTTGCTTGAGTTCTGTATCCGCCAGGCATTAGAGGCGCAAACACCACGAGTCATGGCGGTGTTGGAACCCTTACGCGTGACGGTAACGAATTTTGAGGGCGAGGACGAAGTACTCGATGCTCCTTGGCATCCCCAGCAACCGGAGATGGGCGGTCGCGAGCTAACGTTTGGTCGCGAGCTCTTTATTGAAAGAACCGATTTTGATGACGATCCGCCGCACAAATTCAAAAGACTTTCTCCCGGCGCGATGGTTCGGCTTCGTTACGCGTACATCATTCGTTGCGACGAGGTGCTTAGGGGTGCCGCGGGGGAAATAGAGGCCATACGCGCAACGTACTTTCCCGATTCGCGGAGCGGCAACGATAACAGTGGTCTGAAACCTAAAGGAGTGATTCACTTCGTTGCCGCTTCCAACGCGCGCCGGGTTCGGGTCCGATCGTTTGGCCATCTTTTCCGCACGCGCGCTCCGAAAGACATAGACCGAGATTTTAATGACGACTCTGTTGCCTCGACCGATGGCTTTATTGAAAGTGGTATCGCCCAAGCGCCCAACGCGCACGTTCAGTTCGAACGAACAGGTTATTTCTACCGCGACTCTTCAACTAGCGAAGCAATGGACGGCGACGCCTTGGGAGATTCCTTGATTTTCAATCGAACGGTGTCGTTACGGGACAATTGGAAACCTGGATCATGAACCCTTGGGTTTACGGTCAAACAAAACGAGATTCGCAGGAATATCGTTAGGATGGCGGACGGTCCACTGACTCACCTGCGGGTACTCGAACTCGGCACGCTGATTGCAGGGCCGTTCTGTGGCCAATTGTTTGGTGATATGGGTGCCGACGTCATTAAGATCGAGCCACCGGGTATCGGCGATCCCATGCGTTCATGGGGCAGGGGACTCCCGGTCTGGTGGCCGGTGATCGCTCGGAACAAGCGCTGCATTACCCTGAATCTCCGGGTTCCGGCAGGACAGGAACTGCTGAAGCGATTGCTCCAGGAATCGGACGTCCTAATTGAGAACTTTCGCCCGGGCACGATGGAGAAATGGGGACTCGACTATGAAGTCTTGTCTGCCATTAATCCCGGCCTCGTCATGGTTCGGGTTTCGGGGTTTGGTCAATCAGGACCCTACTCATCGAGGGCAGGCTATGGATCTATCGGTGAGGCTATGGGCGGTATTCGCTACCTAGCGGGTGATCCGGACCGTCCACCGAGCCGTGTCGGCCTTTCGATTGGCGACTCCCTGGCCGCGACGTTTGCTTGCGTCGGCGCCCTCGCCGCGTTGCACGAAAGAGATCGAACTGGACACGGCCAAGTGGTTGATTCCGCTATCTACGAAGCCGTACTCGCAGTGATGGAATCAACGGTCCCAGAATACACAGAAGGAGGTGAGATTCGCGAAAGAAGTGGCGCTATATTGCCGAAAATCGCTCCTTCCAATGTCTATCCGACCGCCGATGACGATTCCATAGTGATGGGCGCCAATCAAGATTCTGTATTTACACGGCTCGCGGAAGCCATGGGCGATCCGTCATTGGCCGAACATCCCGACTACGCGGATCACGTCTCGCGTGGGGAACACCAAGCGGAACTCGATGAGCTCATCGGGCGTTGGACGGTTACGCTCGATGCTGACGCGCTGCTCCAGCAGCTCGAAGTCCATGGTGTTCCGGCGGGTCGAATCTATCGTGCGCCCGAAATGCTCGAAGACCCTCATTTCCAGGCTCGAGAATCTATTGTCGACGTCGAGCATCCAGCATTTAAGAATCTGAAAATGCAGAACATTTTCCCGAAACTGTCCCGGTCCCAAGGAAAAATTCGGTGGCCGGGTCCGGAACTTGGTGCCCACAACAACGAAATTTACGGCGGTCTTCTCGAGATTTCTGGCGAGGCGTTGCAAGACCTTATCGACGACGGCGTGGTATGAAAACGCCTGATCTAGCCGACGTTGTGGCGGCGGCCGAACGTCTCTCAGGCCGCATTCACCGAACTTCGGTCATGTCGTCAAATTCACTGAATGAAGCTGTCGGAGCAGAATTGTTCTTCAAATGTGAGAATTTCCAGCGGACCGGATCGTTCAAACTCCGTGGCGCAATGAATGCGATCTTGCAGCTGCCACGGCATGTCTCGACCGTCGTTACGCACTCTTCTGGAAACCACGGTGCCGCCCTGGCTTTGGCGGCGAAGGAATGCGGCAAGAGCGCCATGGTCGTTGTTCCGATAGGAGCGAGGCCGGAAAAGCGCCTAGCGATTGAACGATTAGGCGCCGAAGTCGTTGACTGTGGGGAAAATTTGGAGGACCGCGAAGTCGTTTTGTTGCGGGTTATGACATCACACCCCGAGGCCGTGTTTGTTCCCCCGTACGACCACGCGGAGATCATTGCTGGTCAAGGTACGGCGGCTTTAGAGTTGCTGGAAGAAGTTGGCGACCTGGATCAATTGTGGGTACCCGTCGGAGGTGGTGGCCTTGCGGCTGGAACAACCATTGTTGCAAACGGTCAAATTGATGTCATTTGTGCAGAACCTGAGTTGGCAAGAGACGCGCACGATTCGCTAGCAATGGGCGACCTCCAACCGGCGATGCCGCCGCACACCGTGGCAGACGGACTACGGACCGCGCTTGGAAAGCTAAATTTTGAAATTCTGAGACGCAATAAGGTAGCCGTTGTATTGGTGGACGACGAAGCTATTGTCAGGGCGATGGGGTTGATCTGGAATCGGCTAAAAATTGTAGTCGAACCGTCAGCGGCCGTCTGTTTGGCGGCGATGCTCCTCGATCCTCAACGCGTAGCTAAACGAGCAGGCATCATTTTGACTGGTGGCAATATATCGCCGCCTGGTCCTTAAGCCATGACGAACTGGAGTCTCAGGAACTGTCGCGTGTGTTGAGCCCGTCAAGGGGATAGATCGGTCGGCGTACATGTTCAAATTTAATTTCGGAGTAGTCGGACGTGCAGACACCCAGTCCTGCGCATTCGACGATTTCCCGGGCGATGTCACGAAAGCCAACGCGGTAGTGAATGCGACTTTTGAGTAATAGAAACCGTCGCTCGGTAGGTTCGATACCAACGCAACGAAAACAGCCGGGATCCACAGGCTCAAAATGACGCGAAACAACCATAATGTCTACGCTTCCGGTAGATAACACGGCGGTCCTTCCCATATTGGTCGTCAATCCCCGTCCCATCGCGATGGTCGTCGGGAAACGTCCGTCGGAAATCAGTCGAACGCGGCCCTGTATTTCCACCGGTTTGCTAATTCTCGACAAGGCAGGCATGGGTAATTTCCCGCCCAAGGATAGTGTCACGGTATTGCCCACGCCCGCAGCGACCATGGCGTCAACGGCTTCTGGGTCGTAAATAGCGCACACGGCCACGTCGTCAAGTTCTTGACGTAGTACTTCCCTGAGTACGTCGGTTGTGTCCATGGTTCCACCAGATGCCGTGTTGTCATAATGATCAAGCAAAACTACTGGTCCATCGGCCTGGTCGACGTTGCCGAGCTGTTTGGCCTTCGCGACGGACGAATCTAAGGGCTCGACCGTATAGACGAATGCGGACCTTTCATTCCAAGCGCTTTCCAATAATTCGTCGCGCAGTCGTTCGGCGAGTTCCACATCGTCGTTGGTCGCAACCACAACGGACAGACCGGCTTGCGGAATATCGGCATGTGGGAAGCCGGTGAAGAGACTAACCGCGAGTGCACCATCGGTCTCCATTTCCTGGGCCCGCAGCTGAAGTTCTCGATTCGGAAAATCGTCGGTTCCTTGGCGCATTACGTGCGGCAACATCGGGTTGTTGCCCCAGGCCATGGTGGGACGCACCTGATTTTCGACTGCGGCGATTAGTACGCGAGCCGCACGCTCGGCAGTCTCAAACATGTCCACATGCGGGTAGGTGTGGTAGCCGGTCACGATCGTCGCTAAGTTGACGATATCTGGAAAAATATTGGCGTGCATGTCTAGAGAGACAGCGATGGGGAGATCGGGTGCGATCGCGCGGATCCGGCGCAATAACTCGCCTTCGCCGTCTTCATGGCTACGGGTAACCATCGCGCCGTGTAGGTCCAACATTAAAGCGTCACAGTCGTCCAGCGCCCTTAGTATTTGTGCCGTTATGTACTCGTAGGCATCATCCTCAACGGGTCCAGAAGGCGCCGCGCCGGCCGCGATCGGAATATGGATGTCGCCTTCCAGCCGTTCGGCAACGGCGAGGTAACCGCCGATGCAACTCGCCGTATCTCTATAAATATTGATGGCATCGTCGCCTTGAAGCGGTCGCTCGCGGCCACCTGAAAATCTCGCCAAGTCGGTAATGACGGGTGAGAAGGTGTTGGTCTCGTGGCTCATTTGAGCAATGACAATTCGCATGGGGACTTCCCGGCCAGCGGACGAGTCGACAATGTACGCCATGGTAGTCTCGACCGCATGGAAGCAGCGACGGACAGTACGACTTTCCTGGGCCATCCGCGTGGGCTGGTGGTCCTTTTTTTCGCGGAAATGTGGGAACGCTTCAGCTTCTACGGCATGCGAGCCCTGTTGGTTCTTTATCTCACGCAGCACTTCTTGTTTGAAGATGGTGTCGCGGCAACGATCTATGCCTCTTATGGCTCTTTGGTTTACCTCATGCCGCTGTTGGGTGGCTTGATCGCAGATCGATACCTAGGATTTCGCAAGTCGGTGATATGTGGCGCAGGACTGCTCGTATGTGGTCATTTCTTGATGGCTTTTGAGGGACCACCAGCTGAAGTAGTTGATGGTGCGGTTGTACGGGATGAATGGGCGCTGGCGACGATGTATTTAGCACTCGCGTTCATCATTGTAGGAGTCGGGTTTCTCAAACCATCGATCTCGAACATCGTCGGCGAGCTATACCAGCGGAATGAACGGCGTCGGGATCAAGGATTTACGCTCTTTTACATGGGCATCAACCTCGGCGCATTGTCGGCAATGCTCCTATGCGGTTGGCTTGGGCAGCATGAGGATTATGGCTGGTCCTACGGTTTCGGATTGGCGGGAATTGGAATGCTTGTTGGTCTTGTCACGTTTGTAAGGGGCCAGCACTGGCTCGGCGGTGTCGGAGCTCCACCCCGTCCGCTGGTGCTTACCAGTCGCTTCATGGGGGTGCGACGGGAAACGATTATCTATTCGGCTGGCGTCATCGTCGTCGTATTTGCATGGGGACTTATGCAGTCCCGCGAAGTCGTTGGTGCGCTGCTTGGTATTGCTTCCGTTGGAGCCGTGTTGGGCGTTGTCGGTTATGCGGTGTTGGATTGTTCTCGAATCGAGCGGCAGCGTTTGATGGTCGTTGTTTTCTTGACCTTCGTCTCCGTTATTTTTTGGACATTCTTTGAGCAGGCCGGTACGAGCTTGACGCTGTTTACCGACCGCAATGTCGATAAGAACGTTTTGGGTTTCGAGATGCAGGCTTCCCAGATGGGTTTTTTAAACCCGCTGTTCATTATATTGCTCGCACCGTTGTTCTTTATTGGGTGGGAACTCTTGGGTCGGCGGGGCTGGGAGCCGTCGACACCGATGAAATTTGGACTAGGTGTTTTGCAAGCAGGATTGGGTTTCGCCGTTCTCGTCTATGGCGCCCAATTTGCCGATGCGGCGGGCCAAGTGGCGGTGATTTGGCTTGTGCTCGCCTACCTGTTGCACACAACCGGAGAGCTGTGTTTATCGCCGGTGGGATTGTCCATGGTGACCCGACTTTCGGTACCGAAAATCGTGGGGTTGATGATGGGCGTTTGGTTTTTGTCGTCCGCCGGAGCCCATTACTTAGCGGGCGTGATCGCCGGTATGGCCGCGGTGGATGCTGTGCCTGGTGGCTCCGTCGACTCGGTTTCGTCCTTGCCCGTCTACACAGAGACTTTTCGTTGGCTCGCCTATGTTGGTATCGCTCTAGGCGCTGCTGTTATGGCTTCCGCCCCCTTGGTGCGGCGCTACATGCACGAGTCTGAGTCAGACTTGATGAAGGTAGAACCGCGTCCCGCAGAGTAGGACCTCGTCGTCTGAGACGTAGGCGGCGCGTCGTCGTGCCCGATCGAGGATTTGATCCCTATTAGCGACGGCTAGATCCAAGCCAGAAAGGCCTGGACCCCGGCCGTCGGTCGCTTGGATAAACCGTAAAGTAATGTTGTTCAGACGGATCGAAAGTTCGCTGCCGTTTCGATCGACGGGTAGGCCAGAAACTTTGCCCCACAGGTCCGCCAATTCGACGGGATCGGGTCCTTGAAGTTCAACGCCAAGGTAATCCACCGTCACGGACTGGTCGACCTTGTCCTCCCACTGCAAGCCTCCGGATGGTTGCCAGTTGCCGCTGAAGTCGTCGTGTTGGTCCCAGTCGATCTCAAAGAAGGCGGCTCGCATATCGCCCGGGTGAATCTGGCATATGTTCCAAGTGTCGCGATGACTTTCGTGCGCGATTCGAATCCCATTGTCGAGTGCTCTTTGACGTACCGCTTGCTGGGTCACTTTGTTGTCCGCCTGACAGATGACCATATACCCACCATCACCCCCACGCCGATCTAGGTATCGACCACCGGCTGTTCCTTCTTTGACAGGAGCGACGACCTCGAGGAAATTACGGCCGACGCACATCAGCGTATTCTCAAGACCAAATGCGCCGACGCCCGGATCGATAAAGCAGGCATTGATGCCTAGAACGTCAGTCAGATCATTGATCACAGGATCAAGTTCCCTTGCAACAAGACAAATTTGGCGTAGTTGAATGGTCATGGATGCATCCTCCCCTCGGGCCTATGATCGAGCTTCAAATGCAACTTGGCTAGCCTTTTGAAGATTGAAATATTTTCTGACGTGATTTGTCCTTGGTGTTTCATCGGTAAGCGGAGGCTGGACTCGGTGCTTGAGGGCAGTGACGTAGGGGAGATCGAGCTTGAATGGAAACCGTATCAACTTTATCCGAATCTTCCGGCGGGTGGGATGGCACGCGCGGAATTCTTGCGGGCTCGTTATGGCGAATCCGCGGATGGTACTCGAACGCCTGAACACATTCGGACAGAAGCCGACGAGGTCGGCATTGCTTTTAATTATGCTTCGATAGATCGAGTTCCCAATACCCTATCAGCACATCGGCTACTGGCCATGGCGGGAGAAATGGGTTGCCAGCACGAGCTCGCTGAAGCGTTGTTCCATGCCTATTTTTGCGATGGATCAGACGTCGGCGCTGTCGACATCCTTGCGGATTGCGGCGCCGCGGTTGGTATGAATGGCGGCGCCGTGCGGGAGTTTCTTGATAGCGACGTGGATATTGAAACGACCCTCGGGGAGATCGCCGGTGCATTTGATGTCGGCGTTGTCGGAGTTCCGTGCTACCGGTTGGGGGGCGCGTTTCTATTACCGGGCGCCCAGACGCCGGATGTGATGATCCAGTTTATTGATCGAGCAAGAAAACGCCTAGCGGAAACAGAATAGTTACCGCCGGTGGATGGAGAACAGAAGTTCGCTACCGTGGTCGCCGCGTAATTTACTGATCGAGTAAAAGATCTTGTCGACGGTCACGGTCGGTAAGAAAAAGCTGGGCTTTCAACGCGAGTCGCTTTTCTTGCGAGATGTGCCCACCGACAAAGGACCGGGCGAGTATCTCGAGGGTCGATGATCTCTTCGATCTCAAAGTACTCGGCGCTGCGAAACGGGGAACGGACGCGGTTGAGACGGTCCCGTATCTTCGCGAGGTGAGCGTCATAGTCGGTTGCCGAGGCTAGTTCCGCTTTGTAGGCCACCTCAATTCCTCCTTCGATGGGCAAGGAACCCCAATCGCCCGAAGGCCAGGCGACGCGAATATGGTGCGCGCCGGGCTTGTGGTTTGCGCCTCCGGCAACGCCGAATGCTTTACGGACAATGACACAACAGAAGGGCACATTGCTCTGACCGAGCGCGGCGAGTGCGGACGAACCGAACCGAATGGTGGCCTCTTCTTCACTTTTCTTGCCAATGAGAAAGCCTGGGCAATCTTCCAGATGAACGATGGGTAGATGAAAGGTTGATGCAAGATCAAGAAGTCGAATGAGTTTTCGGCACGCGTCGGCTGTCCACGCGCCACCGTAAATTGCAGGATTTTCGGCGAATAACGCGATCGGGATGCCATCCAAATGTGCCAAGCCCGTGATAATTGAACGGCCCCACTTTTCGCCAATTTCGAAGAAGGATGCGTCGTCAACGACCGCGGCGATTAATTTGTGCATCTTGTAGATCTTTCTCGGGTCTTTGGGGACTAACTCTATGAGAGCATCGTGTCTTCGTTCTGGATCGTCCGTGCTTTGTACCCGTGGAGGTAGCTCGTCGGTCGCTGTGGGTAGATACGATAGGAAACGCCTAGCCCGATCGAACGCTTCGGATTCTGTGGCGACTTCGTCGTCGATCGCTCCGTTCCGAGTATGGATTCGCGCGTGACCGAGTTCCTCCTTAGTAACGTCACCAAGGTTCGCCCAATCGACTAGTGCCGGCCCAGCAATCATCATCTGTGCGGTATCCCGGACAATAACCGAATAGTGCGACGTCGCGACGCGCGCTGCTCCAATACCCGCGACGGATCCCAAAGCGAGCGATACGGAAGGGGCGATGGCTAAGTGCTGGACGACGGTCTCCCAACCTCGTAGTTCGGGGATGTAAGTTCGACCTGCCATTTCGATGGTTTTTACCGAGCCGCCGCCGCCCATCCCGTCCACGAGTCGGACGTGGGGGAGTCTCAAATCTAACGCCAGGCCTTCCGCCCGCGCCCGCTTCGCCCCAATGGACGCGTCCGCCGATCCTCCGCGGACGGTAAAGTCATCGCCGGATAGCACCACAGGACGCCCGTCGAGTTCAGCAGTCCCGAGGACAAAGTTGGACGGCGTAAACTCAGTGAGGTTACCAGCGTCATCGTATTTACCGACCCCGGCAAGTGTGCCGATTTCGTGGAACGAGTCCGGATCGCAGATCGCAGCAATACGTTCTCGAATGGTGAGCTTACCGAATTCATGTTGACGGGCGACCTTGTCCTGGCCGCCCATCCTCATTGCTAGCTGTTCGCGGTGACGGAGTTCCTTTATCTCGTCTTCCCAGGACATCCTAGCCGATACGTGTGCCCGTGAATGACGCGTTCCCGAAGGAACCGAGTTTCACGTCGCCGGAAAGGCTGTCGCCGTCAACCGTCGCTGAAAATTCCAGCGTAATTGGCATTGGGTTGGTGATATCCGCTTTCCACGACACGCTGTCGCCATCGACCGCGCCGTCCTTAAGTTCGAGCGTTCCCTGATCACCCGCCATAGTTCCAGTCAACGTATCCCCATCGGTAGCGAGGGTTATGGTTGCTTTCTGCTGGCCCATCGGCGTGTTCATGGTTGTTTCCCATTGGCCGTCAGCACTACTCATGCGATTCTCCTTCAAGTGTGTTCTTCGCGTGTTCGAGTATGCCTCTCCGTTCTCGCTGAGGTAAAGTGCGAAACACCAATCAATGTGGTGACCCGATGTGATCGGAACCCTGAACGAGGGCCCACTACATCAGGCGTTAAAAGCGCTGTACGCGCGTCCCGGTTCCCAACAGGAAGTCAGTATTGATGACTTTGTCGCGGATGTAGTCGATGGTAATCAAATCATTGAAATCCAAACGCGAGGTTTCGGCGCGCTAAAGAAAAAATTGCCGGTGTTTCTTTCCACACACCGGGTAAAGTTAGTCCATCCGATTGCCCAGACTCGTACCATCGTAAAAGTTCAAAATGATGCCGAAACTCGGCGTGTCTCGCCAAAACATGGATCACCGTTTGATATTTTCGCGGAGCTCGTTTACATCCCGAAGATACTGAATGACCCGAACTTCGAGATCGACGTGGTGTTGATAGAAGAAGACGAACATCGAGAATATGACGGTCGTCGTGGGCGTAGAAAGCGAGGATGGGTAACCACAGGGCGTCATCTCGTTCGGGTGGTGGAGGTGGTAACCGTTGGTTCGATGGAAGATTTATTCGGCCGCGTGGACACAGACTTAACGGTCACGTTCACGTCTGCAGATCTTGGGCACGTGATGAAGCGGCCGCGATCACTGGGACAAAAAGCCGCCTATTGTTTTCGTGTCGCCGGCCTAACCCGTGTGTGCGGAAAGAACGGTAATGAGCTGGTTTACGAGAAATCAAAGTGAACGTCGATCGACGAGAACGTATCGCCGGCTGAGTTAGTTTTTTCGAAGCGAATGTTGGGCATCGACATTCCCGTGCCGCTCCGTAAACTGCGCTATCACGCAACGTCCGACGAGAAGCGTCTCGATGCCACGATCAAAATGGCTGTATTTGCCGATGGTGCTCGCTGTGGCGCTTTTAATTGATTGGAGTTCCGAGGGTCCCCTGACTCGTCTGGTGCTTGGCACCGCGATACTACGCATCAACACGAGTCCTGACGGCGCGAGTGCATTCCTCGACGCAGATCTTATCGGGACCACACCGCTTCGCCATCAGGCGCGCCCGGGGAAAACGGTGTTGAAGTTGGAACACCCTTTTCATCCGAACTACGTTGAGCGGCTCGAACTCCTTCGTGGCAAAACTAAAGCGCTCGATATCACGTTGGAGCCGGCGTTTGGAAACCTCGAAATTATCACCAACCCTAAGTCGGCACAGTTGATAGTCGATGGCGAAGAAGTCAACGAGCGAACGCCCGTCAAACTATCGGATCTCCCAACGGGTACCCATGACGTGCGCGTTTTTATATACGGGCGCGAGCCGATCACCGAAACGATAGCGGTGACGCCAAACGCGAATATTACCCGCACCTATGAACTCGCTCGCGTGCCGATGGGTTCCCTAACGATCGACAAGGTGCCCACAAATGCCACGGCCCGACTCATCGGCATCCGACAACCTTACGAACCCCAGATGCTGTTGCCGATCGGAAGTTACGATGTCGAAGTGTCCCATCCAGGCTATACGACCCAGGCATTTCGAATGGCCGTTCGGCAGCAGGCGAACACGCGCCGAATTCGGCTAGAAAGGGAATACGGACGATTAAGTTTGTCGATCGCGCCGCCGCAGGCGGTAGTTACCATCCGCTATGACGCGGGTAGTGGGTTCCGAAATTTTGAGTATTTTGACCGTATGCAGGTGCCTACGGGGAACGTAGTGGTCCGTGCGAAAGCGCTCGGTTACCGAACCTACGAAAGGAACTTGACGATGACCATGGTCGGGCTGAACCATAATATCGCAATGAAAATATTCAGGATCACGCCTGGGATTGAGTTCCGAGACAGCTTGCGGGCAGGTGGTGATGGACCATTGTTGAAAATCTTGAGTGAAGGAAGCTTTGTCATGGGTGCTTCGGATGGCTATCCGGACGAAGGGCCCACGCGTGCCGTCACAGTGACGCAACCGTTTGCGATTGCCGTCTACGAATTAACTCGAGGTGAATACAATCGGTTCGAAGACTTGGGGGGCGAAGACAGAGTTCCTGCGACCAATTTGAGCTGGGGCCAGGTCGACGGTTATTTGAGTTGGTTGAGCCGAGAGACGTCCTACACGTATCGATTACCCAGTGAGGCCGAGTGGGAGTACGCGGCGCGTGCTGGGACGACGACTGCATATTATTTCGGATCCAACGCCGATCGATTGTGCGAATACGAGAACGTGGGCGATCAATCGATGCGTTCCCAATTCCAGAAAGACACCATCGCTTCTTGTAACGATGGTGTAATTCGGCTCGCACCCGTCGGAAGCTTTAAACCGAACCCGTTCGGCTTATACGACATGTTGGGGAACGTGCATGAGTGGGTCGCTGATTGCTGGCACGGAAATCACGAAGGAGCGCCCTCGACTGAGAAGGCCCGGACGAGCGTCTGCAATACGCCAGGACACGTTGTGCGCGGTGGCCATTGGTTTGCTGCACCTAATGACGCGCGGGTGAGTTTTCGCAATGTCGGGACGAAATCAAGCGGTTCCTTGGGGTTCAGGGTCGTGCGTGAGCTTTAAGCCAAACGAATGATTTGTTGAAGCTCATGGCGCTTTGTTGGGGTGGGGTTTTTCAGGTACAGGTCACATGGAGCAGGTAGCCGTGGTGGGTTGCGGGATGATCGGTTCCGCGGCTCTGAAATATCTCGCACGTGCTGGCGTCGACGTGGTGGGATTTTCGTCCCTGGAACCTTCTTCATACGCGGACCACGACGGGGTTTTCGCGTCCCACTACGACGCCGGTCGCATTACCCGTACGTTAGATGCGGACAGGGATTGGGCCCGCATGGCACGGGCGTCAGTGGATCGGTATTTGGACTTAGAGCATGAGTCAGGGGTCGCCTTTTACGATGCGGTTGGATTCGCTGCATTCGGTCCTCCCGGTTCTCGGTACGTTGATTGCGTAAGAAATATAGCTGACGATTTTTCAACCGTGTCGAGAACCGTGCGTCCCCAGGACTTTGGCAGCATTGACTTCGGTTCCAACACCGAAATTGAAGCGCAAGACACGGATGCTGGCGTGATAAATCCTCGTGAACTTGTCAGAGCGCAGCTGTTGCTCGCCGAACGCGCGGGCGCGAGGGTTAGGTACGCAGAGGTGGTGCGGATCGAGCGAAATGCTGGAGATGGCGTTTCTATTGAGACAACCGAAGGTAACAGTTTCGGGGTTCACCGCGTATTAATTGCTACGGGCGGATTCACTGATCTCGCGCTCACGGGCGCGCGCTTGCAACTGGACGTACAGGGTCGTGTTGTCTTGTTGGTTGAGGTGGATCAAGAAGTCGCGACTGCCATGCCGTCGCTCATTGCGGAAGACGCGGAGGGATTAGCCCTTTCCGAGTTTTACATCCTTCCGCCTGTGCTTTACCCAGACGGTAAACGGTACCTGAAAATTGGTACAGCTGAATTTGACCATCCGTTGAAATCTCGAGCCGACAAAATTTCATGGTTTCGCGGTAAGGGCGATGTGAGTACCGATATACATGCGCTTCGAAGAACCGTTGAAACATTGATGCCGAGTATTCGTGACTGCACCATGCGGCAACTGCGTTGTGTGATTACGTATACTGTCAATGGTTACCCATACCTTGACTGGCTGAATGATCGAACAGCTGTAGCTGTCGGAGGTTGCGGCCAAGCCGCCAAATCTTCCGATGAGATCGGAAGGCTTGCTGCGCGCCTTTTTGATGGTGATGAAATGCGATATCCGGCTATTTCGGCGGAATAGAAATCGGATTGAAGAACGCGCGGCGAATGCTAGAGTTCGGGGATCGCCAGCTTCATTACGTCAGCAAGGGTCTCCACCAATGAAAGTTGCATTTCGCTGCGGATGGCTTCGGGCAGTTTCTCCAATTCGGACTCATTTTCTTTCGGAAGAATCACGTGACGTATGCCGGATCGATGCGCAGCAAGAATCTTCTCTCGAATCCCTCCGACGGGGAGTACGAGTCCGGAGAGTGTGAGTTCGCCCGTCATGGCGATGTCGTCTCGTACCTTCTTTTCGCTGTAGGCCGAGGCCAGCGCTGTTGCCATTGTAATACCGGCTGAGGGACCGTCCTTGGGTACGGCTCCGGCGGGGACGTGAACGTGAACCCCGGAATCTTCGATCTTTGATCTATCGATATTGAGCGCATCGGCCTCTGTCCAAATGCACGAACGAGCTGCCTTCACGGATTCCTGCATCACTTGGCCGATATGGCCCGTAATCGTCACCTTTTCGTCCTTGTGCGTCAGTGAAGCCTCCACGTAGAGGACATCACCACCTGCCTCGGTCCACGCCAACCCTGTTGCGACGCCATTGGTTAAACGAGCTCGACTTTTGTCCGATTTATATCGCTCCGGTCCCAACATGTCCGTGACAGAAATCTCGTTAATCGGTTCGGTCTGGGGCTCATTGAGCAGACTATCTTTGGCCCGTTTCCTAGCGAGTCGACTGATGGTACGTTCGAGTTCGCGCACGCCGGCTTCGCGGGTATAGCGTTGAATTGCGAGACGTAGTCCTTCGTCGGTCAGTTCGAGTTGTTCGGGCTTAAGCCCCGCGTTCTCTTGTTGTCTCGGTATGAGGAAACGGCGAGCGATCTCGACTTTTTCGAGCTCACTGTATCCCGTCAGCTCGAGCACCTCCATGCGATCAATTAGGGCTCGGGGGATACCCTCGAGCGTATTCGCGGTAGTGATAAAGAACACCTTGGAGAGATCGAAGGGTAGATTTAAATAGTTGTCACGGAATTCTTTGTTTTGTGCCGGATCGAGTATCTCCATCAGGGCTGAGCCCGGATCGCCGCGATAATCGCGCCCCATCTTGTCTAATTCGTCCAGCATCAGCACGGGATTGCGAACGCCACACCGTCGGACGGCTTGCAAGATGCGGCCTGGCATGGCGCCGATGTAGGTGCGTCGGTGACCTCGGAGTTCCGCTTCATCGTGCAAGCCCCCAAGACTCATCCGTTCAAACTTTCGACCCATTGCGCGCGCTATCGACTGTCCGAGCGAAGTCTTACCGACACCGGGTGGGCCGACAAAACAGAGGATGGAGGCCTTTGTTTCGGGATTCAGTAACAACACCGCCAACGCCTCTAATATCCGCTCCTTGATATCGTCGAGACCAAAGTGGTCTTCATCGAGGACTTCCTTGGCAGATTGGAGTTCGAGGTTGTCCTCGGTAATCACGTTCCACGGCAATTCCGCTACGAGCTCCAAGTAGCTACGTGAAACTTGGAAATCTGCTGCGTTGGGTGACATTCGGGACAGTCTCTTTAGTTCTCGATCGACCTCTTTCTGGACGGACTCGGGTAGATTTGCCTGTCGCAGCTCGTCTTTTAGTTCGGCTATATCCTCATCGCCTTCGTCTTCGCCCAATGCTTGCTCGATGGCGCGTTTTTGATGCCTGAGTACATGCTCCCTCTGCTGATTCTCGACGTCTTCACGCGCCTGACTCTGAATTTCCTTTTGGATCTCAGTCACCGCGTGTTCGTGTTGTAAGACCTCGTGGATGCGAGTCAGTAGCTCGGTCTCAGAATTAATTTGGAGTAACTCTTGGCGTTCTTCGGTCGAAAGGTTTTGCGCCACGGATGCAATCTTGTACATCTGACTAATGGGTTCGTCGATCTGACCGATAAATTGCTGAAAAATCTGATCTCCTTTGTCAGGATTTAACGAATTCGCTATATTTCTCGCGAGCTCAAGCACTTCGCGGTGTAAAGCTTCAATTCTCGGCTCAACATCGTCGTCCAGGTTGATCGAAAGATCGTCGATGGGTGTATACGCAACCGAAAGGTAGTCATCGACTTCGTCGACGCTATCGATACGCACACGCTGATTTCCTTGAAGGATGACCTGAGCACCGCCATTGCGTTCCTCAACGCGTGACACCGTGCATAAGGTACCGAACTCGTGAAGTTCTTCTCGCGTTGGTTCTTCCGCTTCCGGATCACGTTGCAGGACAACAATGACTTCACGGCTTCCGTTCGCTGAAGCCTTGACGGACGCAAGAGAACGCACGCGCCCTACGGCAACCGGTGCAACGAGGGTGGGAAAGATGACCAGATTCTTTAAAGGTAGAAGAGGCAGGGTCGGCACGGACTTTCCAGAAGTTCTTTGCGTCAAAGCTTAATGTGCGGTCGCGGAGGACATATTTCAACCCCCCCAATATTGCGACGCGTGGAGGCTAATATTTTTCGAAATCATCAAAGTCCCTGGGCACGAGCCGCCTCTTCACGGATTGATTCGGGGCCACCCAAGATCTGACGGTTGTACCCGATTCGCTTAAACCAGTAGTGAAGACCTAACAGATCTGTGAATCCCATCCCACCGTGGACAATGGTCGCGGTCTTGCCAACGAATGAACCCACTTCGCTGAGGTGGGCTTTGGCGTGACACGCGTTCAAATGGGACTCTTCGGGGTCTTCATCGATCGTGTGGGCCGCATACCAGAGGAGTGCACGACTGGGTTCGATTTCCGCGGCCATCTCGGCGCACATGTGCTTCACTGCCTGAAACGACGCAATGACGCGATTAAACTGTCTGCGTTCCATCGCATATTGGACCGACTGGTCCAGCATTTCCTGGGATGCTCCCAGCGTGTCTGCGGCGATCATGATTCGGCCAATGTCGATGACGGAGCGCAGTGCTGAGCCTCGATCTTCGGCGACGAGGGCGTCCACGGGCGTGTTATTAAAGATGATTTCACCGATAGGCCGCGTACGATCGATCTGTGGGAGTGTGTTGATGGTCAAACCGTTCGCGTCGGAAGGGACGATGTGTAGTCGGTTGTTGGTGTCAGCTACCAAGTAGTTGTCGGAGTAGATATCGATGACAAAGAGCGCTTTACCGTTCAGTTTCGAGTTCGTTGCCACGACGCCCGCGTCGCGGCGGGCCCCCGTCGCTTCTGACAGAGCAGCACCAAACGTCGTGTTACCTGCCGCTATTTCGGGTAAATATTGATTCTGTTGCTCCTCGCTACCGGCAAGTAGTATCGCCGTGGGTGCTAGTACCGCCGTTGATAGGAATGGCGATGGCGTGACATGCCGACCTAGACATTCACAAACTGCTGCCGCGTCTAGTGCGCCGAGTTCGATGCCGCCATGCCTTTCAGGTATAAGCAACGCGGGAAGGCCAAGTTCTACGAGCCCATCCCAGATGTCGTCAGCGCGTTCTTGTTGCTCTTCGCTGTACTGACGGACACGTTCAAGCGGAGCTTTTTCTTGTAGAAATCGGTTGACGTTGTCTTGGAGAGCGGTCTGTTGCTCGGAGAGTCCAAATTCCATACTAAGCCTCAGCCTTCTGTTCGAATTTGGGCTCTTTCGGCATACCTAAACCGCGTTCGCTGATGATATTTTTTTGAATCTGAGATGTTCCTCCGCCGATGATTAGTCCCAGGAAGTACATGTACTGCTGTTGCCATGAACCGTTGTCGGTAAGGTAGTCGCTGCGGCCATACATCAGACCGATTTCTCCCATGATGTCGATGGCGAGACCCTCTAAATCGTGTCGCAGTTCAGTTCCTTGTAGCTTCGATATCATTCGGGCGAGTCGCGAGTCAGTATTGTTGATCCGTGACGAAAGAACGCGCTGGTCGTTGAAGCGCAGTGACATAGCGCGCGCTTGGATTTTCATCATGCGATCGCGAAAGACGGGGTTGTCGATCAAGCGTTGGCCATCCATTGTTTCCTGACGCGCGAGTTCGATTAATCGATTTAACCGAGTGAGCGTGGCGTTTGGGTCACCAAGCGAGTCACGCTCGTGCCCTAGAATAGCGTTTGCAACGAACCAGCCTTCGCCTCGTTTGCCCACAATTTGATCCTTCGGGACCCGAACATCGCTAAAAAACACTTCGTTGAAATTGCGCGCCATGGTCATGTCAACGAGCGGGCGAATTTCGATTCCTGTCGTATCCATTTGAAATAGCAGAAAGCTGATACCTTGATGTTTAGGAGCTTCGGGCTCGGTACGGACCAGACAGAAAATCCAGTCAGCCAGGTGCGCGGTAGAAGTCCAGATCTTGGAGCCATTGACGATCCATTCGTCGCCCTCGAGGATTGCCGACGTGCGTAAACTCGCGAGGTCGCTGCCCGCGTTGGGCTCTGAATATCCCTGGCACCAGACCATTTCGCCGGCGAGCGTGGGGGGGATGAACCGTTTTTTCTGTTCCTCGGTCCCTAGTTCCAACAAGGTTGGTACCAGCATGGAAATACCCTGGCCGCCTAAACCACCAGGGGTTTGAGAACGGGCAAATTCTTCGCCGATGATCCTAGCTTTGATAATGTCAGGTTCGCCGCCGTGCCCGCCGTATTCTTGCGGTATTGTCCGGGCCGTATAACCTTTCTCGATAAGTAGCTTCTGCCAACTTTGAACGCGATCGGATTTCATCGCTTCACCGCGTGGTGCGCTCTCGCGATTCGTTTCGATGAATTTCCGAACGTCCTGACGGAATGCCTCGTATTCGGGACTGTAAGAAAGATCCATCTCGTCTCCAATGGGCACTGACAAAACGGAGTTTACCCGATCACCGAATAGTTAAAGAAGAGGACGCCGGCCCGAGGGGGCTTGAACCGATTGTCTAAGCGAGTCGATCCAGCTCTTCGCGCTTGACCGCATGCTGCAGCGGCACATTTTTTACAAAACGACCGATTTCTTCGAGGATGCACTCGGCTAGCCGTTGTGTTTCGTTTCCCAGTGACCCGGCGATGTGTGGTGTTAAGAATACGTTTGGAAGCTCGTAGAGGGGCGAGTCCGGCGTTGGGACCTCTGGATCGGTGGTGTCAAGCACGGCGAAGATTCTACCGTTAACCAATTCTTGCATGAGGGCGGCGTGATCAACGAGCGCACCTCGAGCGGTATTTATGAGCGTGGCGTGATCCTTCATCAGACCCAGTTCTCGTTCACCAAAAATGTTGCGAGTCTCGGGTAGTAACGGTGCATGTAGTGACACCACGTCGCTTTGGCTGGCGAGCTCGGCGAGACCAACCTTTGCAGCGCCGAGATCTCTTGCATCCAAAGGTGATACGTATGGGTCGTACAAGAGGAGGTTAAAATCATGCTGTTGCAGGTATCGAAGTACCAGTCGACCAACATGAGAAGCCCCGACTATACCCACGGTTTTGCCGTAGTTGCCGACGTCGGGTGCTTCTCGAGACCAGGGAGATCTGTTCTCACGAACCTTTCGATATGCCCGATTTAGTTGAAAAACGCGTTTATTGGCGAACAAGATTGCAGCGAGCGTGTATTCTGCTACGGGTACGGCATTTGCGGCGACAGCGTTGGTCACTATTACACCTCGGCGCCACGCGTACTCATCCACGAATCCCTTGACGCTCCCGGCTAAGTGCGCGATGAGCTTTAGTTTTGGTAGTTGGTTGAGTACGGCCCGATCGATGCTCGGGCAACCCCAACTGGTAATCAAAATTTCTGTTTTCGCTAGTGTTTTTTGCGGTGCATTATCGAAGGAAGGGAACGGGCTTCGAGATGCGAGGGAACAAAGCGTATCGAGTCTTGCAATGTGCCTGTCGTGCAGAAGCTCTTCCCGCACGTACGGGTGCATGACCAGAGCTGTCGCTGGTGCAGGCATTCACGCACAATAACAAATAAAGGCGCTGTGTAAGTGAGAAATCGGATTGACGAATTCTGAGGAGATCTTTGCTGGTCGCTTATCCGTGATGGCAAAGATGCAAGCCGAGCACAACGACGAGGTACACCCCGATTGGCTTAATCAAGGATTCGAGTATTACCGGGCAGTGTGGGTTGAATGCGCGGAATTACTCGATCATTTCGGTTGGAAGTGGTGGAAAAAACAGGTAGCAGATATCGAGCAGGTCAAGCTCGAAATTGTTGATATTTGGCACTTCGGATTGTCTGATCTCATTCGGGATGACATGGTTGGCGCTGACCTAGCGCGGGAAATGGTTCGGTGTGCGGAGAGCAAGGGCGATGGCAACTTTCACCAAGCTGTTGAGGCGCTTGCTAGCCGAGCACTTGTCGATCCGAAATTCCACGTCGCAAGTTTTATCGATGTCTTAAATGCGTTGCCCATGTCGCTTGACGAACTGTTTGAAAAGTACATTGGTAAAAACGTTTTAAACCGATTTCGACAGGCGCATGGTTATAAAGCGGGCCATTACCAAAAAGTGTGGCAAGGGCGAGAAGACAATGAACACCTAAGTGAACTAGTCGGCGAACTGAACCCACTATCGGACTCGTTTGTGGACGAACTCCTTGACGCTCTCGAAAAGCGTTACCCCGACAAGAGCCTCTCGTAAATCTCAACTGTTGCCCGGTCGAAATAGATGAAACGAACCAGGTCGAGGCGCGAATTACTCTGCAGTGTTTTCACGGCGATGATTGCGGCGAGGTTCGGCGGAAATCTGTATGCGCCTGTCGAAATGGTAGGAAAGGCAATGCTCGTGACCCATTTTCGGCAGCGAGACGGAGACAATGCTCGTAGCAGTTGCGCAGTAGCTCAGGTTCTTGGGCGCTACCGTTATGCCATATGGGACCGACGGTATGAACGATATAGTGAGCTGGAAGACGATACGCGCTGGTAATACGGGCTTCTCCCGTGAGGCAACCGCCGAGCAGCCGACACTCACCGGAGCAATTCCGGTCCCGCCGCCCGGTGGATGGCTCCGTCAACGCCTCCGCCGCCGATCAACGTTGTGTGGCGGCATTGACGATCGCGTTGACGCGCTCGTTCCTGATGTCTTCGAGACGGGACTCGATCTTCAAAGCAGTCGAAACGTGTTTTGTTTAAGCCGATTCAACATTGAATAACTTGGTCGTGGGCAACGTTGTAAGAAACATCGGTGACACCTTGTTGACCGAAGTCAAGCCTGACTCTGGAACGCCTATACTTTAAAGGTGAGTACGAAAATTGCATTCCCGTCGAACTGGAGCCCGCGGCAGCAGGGCACGCTTGTGTACTTGTTGAGAGAGTCGTCGGTTTTATTGATCCACAAGCTTAGTGGGCACGGAGCGGGACGAATCAACGCACCGGGTGGACGCCTCGAAAAAGATGAATCGATTTATCAATGCGCGGTGCGGGAGGTACGTGAAGAAGTGGGGATCGGGGTGGCGTCTCTTAGTCCCGCCGCGGCACTACGGTTTCATGATTTTGGCAACGGTTTCTCCATGGCGGGCTACGTCTTCACATCGAGAACATTCGAGGGTGACGCTATGTCGAGTAGCGAGGCCGATCCTTTTTGGTGTCGTTTGGACGAAATTCCGTATGACGAGATGTGGGAGGACGACGCTCTGTGGTTACCTCGAGTACTTGCAGGCGATTGTATTATCGGAGACTTTATATTCGAGAACGATCGTTTGAGATCTCACGACACTGGGCAGGTAGATCAAAGTGAAATCCAGCAGTATTTTGAGAGCGGTTCGATCGGGACCTAGGGAAGAGTGTAGGTGCGCATAGGGATTTCCATCGCCACGATGCAGCTAACCCGTGATCATCGCGAAGGTGCGCGGAATATCGTCGAGCGGGCCGCCCGGGCCAGGGATGCGGGACTGGATTCGCTGTTTGTTGGCGACCATCACGTCACCGCAGTGCCTTACTATCAGAACAGTCCCGTGATTGGACGAATACTTGCAGAATGGGATCGTGGTGATTGTGGCGCATTGTATCTGTTGCCTCTATGGAACCCGGTGCTTGTGGCAGAGCAAACGGCGACGCTCGCGTGCATCGCCCAAGGTCGATTTATTCTGCAGTGTGCACTAGGTGGTGAACGACAACAGAGTGGCGGGATGGGCGTTCCGCATCGGGACCGGCGAAGCATGTTCGAAGATGCGGTCAACCTCTTGCGTCGACTGTGGTCTGGAGAAACGCTCGATCACGATCGTCATTGGCAATTGAGGGACGCACGGATTTCACCGTTACCTCCGGAGCCCATTGATATATGGATAGGTGCAACGGCAGACGTAGCCATCGAACGAGCGGCCCGGCTCGGTGATGGTTGGCTAGGCGATCCTGGAAGCGTGTTTGATGCAACGCGACACCAACTTAACGTTTATCGCGAAGCATGTGAGCGCCTGGGTACCGCCAAGGGAGCCGTCGCATTGCGGCGGGACGTCTTTGTGGGGAAATCAGCCGACGAGGCAAGCCGTCGGATGGAACCTTATCTCGGAAATTACCGTGGCTTCGATCCGGAAGCACTTATTGTGGGGGATGTCGGTTTGGTTACGGAACGCCTGAATGACTTTAAAGAGCTCGGGTTTACGGACGTGTTGATGCGAAATATATCGAGAGATCAGGACGAGGCACTGGCGACCATCGAACGGATGGGGCGGGTGCGGGAACAGCTCAAGTAGGCGCTCCTCCGGCTACGTAACCCATTATTGGCGGGTCGTCGCCGTTGGCGTGCGTTTCTCCGACAATTCGTGCAGAACATTCCAAAGTATGGTGCCGGCGCAGACGCTCGCAGGAATAACGAGAACGTTAAAGAAAGGTAATGCCAGCAGGCCAACCGCGAGAGACCCGAACACAATTGTGGGGCCTGGGTTTCGACGCAACAGCGTGCGGGTGTGGCTAAAAGGAAGCCCGCGATTTTCTGACGCGTGATCGACGCACTGCACGGCGGTCAACCAGGCGCCGACTATCAGCCAGATGAGAGGTGCAATGGGGCTAAGTATTAAACCTATGATCAAGGCGGCGAGGAGTACCGTGAGATGGTATCGAAGTTTAGTCAGTTCTCGTTTGTATGCGGAGATAGCGGACCTTATAAGACTTTCGTCTGCAATGATCGCTGCGCCATATTCATGCTCTTCTGTTTGTGATGACAAGCTACCCAAAAATGGGCTCGAGATAATTATCGCGACGAATCCAACCAACCAAGTGCCTGACACAATCACAATCACGTAAACCATTGGTACGAGAATGGCTCCGGAGAACGAAAGCCAATCAGGCAATAGTTGCATGATGCTGTGGGTAGTAGTTTTGATGTAGCTGAATGCGAAGAAGAGGAATACTGAGACGATAACTAAACTGCAGGCTACGGGTCGCCACAGGTATTGACGGAAGCACGGTAGACGAATCAAAAGAAATCCGCGTAGGAAGGCTTTGACAGGAATGGTCAGTCGGTCGAACACGAGACCACGAAGTAAGTTGGGGGATTTCACTTTAGCGACTTTGGCTCGAATTGGCTCTGGGCAATGAAAACGCGTCGGAATTGGCTAAATGTTCGTAAACACTAAATTCGACCGTTGCGATGTCGTTGGCGATCGATGTGCGTCGCCTAACTGGGTTGACGTGGTGTGCCCGACCGGTTATCACCACGGACATGGCGGAAGCTGAGGTGCGGTAAACATGATCGATGGAATCAACCTATCAAAAGTCACGGACTGGGTTCAGGGCAGGATCCCGGAAATTGCGCCGCCGCTTGATTTTGAGCTCATCGCGGGAGGCCATTCGAACCTGACCTTCAAGTTTACGGATACCCAGGGATCAGCATACGTCCTGCGACGCCCGCCGCTGGGCCACGTTCTAGAGAGTGCTCACGACATGGGTCGGGAACATCGCATTGTGTCGGCTTTGTCGGGTTCCTCGGTCCCGGTGGCGCCAACGTATGGGCTATGCGAAGACACCGACGTTAACGGGGCGCCGTTTTACCTTATGGGTTTTGTAAGCGGTGTTGTCTTGCACAACCAACAGCCGGCACAAAAGATGACGGAAGCGGAGCGACATTCGTTCGGATTGCACGCCATCGAAGTTCTCTCCGACCTGCATTTGATTAACCCAGACGATGTTGGTCTCGGACAACTCGGTCGTAAGGAAGCGTACATTGAACGTCAACTTAAGCGGTGGACAAAGCAGTGGGAAGCCACCAAAACGCATGAGATTCCTGAAATGGATGAGAGTCTGAGACTGTTGCACGAGGACCTGCCGGTTCAGGTTGGGGCCGCTATCGTTCACGGTGACTATCGTCCCGGCAATATGATCGTCGCCGAGGGACGAATGGCGGCACTACTCGACTGGGAACTCTGCACACTTGGCGACCCTCTCGCGGATGTTGGGTACATGCTCAATAACTGGCCATCGGCCGGCGAACGTGGAGCGGAAAATGCACCGACAGCGCTGGAAGGATTTCCGGACCGCGGCGAAATCCAGGAACGATACGAAGTGGCGACGGGGCGAAGCCTCGAACGGATCAACTACTACCGTGCGTTTTCTCACTGGCGTTTGGGCGCGATAACCCAAGGTGTTTACAAGCGTTATCTTGTTGGGGCGATGGGGAAACAGGAGTTCGATCTCGAGGTGTACAAGGAAGGTATCTCTACGCGGGCCTGTTCAGCACTCAACCTATTGACCGACTGAACCGCTTCGTTTCGACAAAACCGACGCAGCGCGTGAATTCCGCGTGCTTACGCTAGTAGACGACCATCGATCCAGGCTGATTTAGATACAGAAGAAGCGGTGCGCGGGACCTGCGGGTGCAAGGACCCGTCCCGCGACCAAGACGCTCTACACGCCCCTCGGCAAGGAAAAGTAAAAAGGCGTGTCAGCGGCGGGAGCCGCTGAAAACAACTTCGCTGGGGGAAGGACACTTGACAGGGAGGACTGCATTGAAGTTGTGTTGCACGCCTAAACTCTTTGGTCATGCATTATGTACAGTACAAAGTTATTGTCAAGACTTTTTGTATAGTATTTGTACAGTAACTTAATTGGCTTTTTGAACTGAATCTTCGGCTTCCACGAGAACGCTGAGTGCATTTTCGAGGCAGGCTCTCGCCTCGTTGGCTTCGAGCGAAATTTCGAAGTGATTAGCTGCAGTATTGACGGTGCCGCAGCGTTCGGTGTGAATTGCATATGCGTTAATTTGTGTAATTAGTTGAACCAAGTCGCGGGGGCAGGTGCAGCCTTCGATGCTCGTTCTGGTTGCCAGGTGGAAAAGTTGCTCGTCGGAGAAACGACGTTGGGTCGAACTTGTCGTACGGAACGCGCGTCCAGAGCGAAGGCACGTCTCCTCGATTTGTTGCCATGTTGACGGCCACGGCAGTACCTCCAATCCACGCTCCGTTGCGATTTGTAGATCGTTATCGGTACAAAAATGGTACACAACCACGACACGCGCGTCTGTATATTCTGTATATTTATCAATTAGATAGATGTCTAGACTGGGCATCTCGAGGACGACGACGTCAAGTTTTTGAAGTCGTTGCGGTGGGGTCCGTTGCAATGGAGTGGAGGCAAAAGCGTCTGCACTCGGCCAACGATCGAGGATCTCCAGGCGGTTGCCATCATTAAATTGCTTTTCGGCTAAAAGTAAGGCAGTCCCGGCGAGGGCTACTTTGAGTCGCCGGTTGGAGGGAGTTAGCGCTGGCGAATATTGACCTAATCGATTGGCCAGATCCGCGTCGCTCAGTTTTATGAGTTGGCTGACGGGGTGACCTTGGTCGATAAGACGCTTGATTTGGGTTAGCCGATGAATCTGGGTTTCGCTGTAGAACCGCGTCTTGCCAGCTTTTTCCGCCGGATTCATACCGTAGCGTCTTTCCCATGCGCGCAAACATTCGACGGTTACACCCGTGAGTTTAGACACCGCGCCTATTCTGTACAGTTCTTCTGTCATTCACGTACTGAACAAAAGGGGCCGCGAATTGTACAGAGTTTGGTTCGGCTGTCCAGCTTGTCAAGATTTGTCTAGCTACGTTGTTCGGAAGTCGTTGGTGAGACGTTGAGGAACGTTCTCGAAGCAATCAACATTTGGAATTAGGTTTCGTCACCGAGAAATCGTCATAGAATGACACGGAGGTCCAACATTTAAAGGGGTCGCGTGAAAAATAACATTGGGTTGTGGTTGGCGAAGCGGTCACTGCTCTCGCCGAATCGGGAAGCGTATGTTGACGGGAATACTGGCGTGCGGTTGACGTATGCGGCGCTTAATGAACGTTGTAATCGAATCGCAAACGCTTTCGTTCTTGACGGAGTCGAGAAAGGTGAGCGGGTCGGTCTCTTGTTGATGAATAGTGCTGAATTCATGGAAGCCTACTTTGCCTTGGGCAAGATCGGAGCGGTCGTTGTGCCGCTGAACTGGCGGTTGGTTGCGGATGAATTGGAGTTCATTCTAAAAGACAGTGGTACGACCAGGCTTATCTTTAGCGAAGAGTTCATCGAAACGGTTGCAGAGCTTCATAGCCGCGGCGAGCGCACCGATATTCGCCAGTGGTTGCAGGTCGAAGGTGCTGAGGACGTCGTATATTTCGCCGATGGGTATGTGGGATTCCGGGATACCGCTGATGACACTGAACCGGAAATTGCGGCCGTCGGTGACGACATGTTGTACATCATGTACACCTCCGGAACGACCGGGTTACCGAAGGGCGTCGTCCATACGCATGAGACCTCTGCATGGGGAGCATTAACCATTGCCGGGACAACCTATTATCAAGAAAGCGACCGATTCTTGTCGCCGCTGCCGATGTTCCATGTCGGTGCGCTCACTCCTCTCACCGTGAACGTATACCGCGGTACTACGAGCGTCGTCATGCGCAGTTTCGACCCCGTTCGGGCGTGGGAACTCGTTGATTTGGAGAAAGTGACAACCGGATTGTGCGTGCCGGCGATGTTAAATTTTATGCTGCAGGTGCCAAATCTCGAACGCTATGATTTTTCGCAATGGCGGTGGTGCCTATCGGGTGCAGCTCCGGTACCGGAATCCTTGATCGAGGCATATGCGGACTTGGGAATCGAGATTCACCAAGTGTATGGATTAACCGAATCCTGCGGGCCGGCGTGCTTAATTGATGCTGAAAACGCGCTCAAACGGATTGGATCCACCGGCAAGGCCTTTTTTCACACGGATATCGCCATCGTTCGCCCCGATGGATCGCCGTGCGCTAGCGAAGAAGCGGGTGAGGTGCTGGTGAGGGGTGAGCACATCATGCGTGAGTACTGGAATCGACCCGAAGCCACTGCCGAAACGATCGTCGATGGTTGGTTGCACACCGGAGATGTGGCTCGCATGGACAGTGAGGGATTTGTGTACATTCAGGATCGAATAAAAGACATGATTATCTCTGGCGGAGAAAATGTGTACCCGGCGGAAATCGAAAACCTTCTGCAGACGCACGACGATATCTCAGAGGCCGCGATCATTGGACAACCAAGTGAAACGTGGGGCGAATCTCCGTTCGCGATTATTGTGCGTACCGACAAGGAACTGACTCAAACAGACGTTTTGGAGTTTTGTACTGGAAAACTCGCTGGGTTCAAGATGCCCAAAGGAGTGGTCTTTGTCGATGAGATCCCACGCAACCCGAGTGGCAAGATCCTAAAACGCGTGCTTCGTGATCAGTTTCCCGGGCCGGCCGAGGTTTAGACGTGGACCTTGACGAGTTGGCGAGTCGTCTTGGCCCCTTCTGTGCAGCAAAGTATGAAAGCTCGGATGTTGAAGTTTTCGACGTGCACCATATGCCCGGCCACGCCGGGTTCGCTTATGGATTCAGTGTTCGAACCTCCGATGAGATTGAGTCTTGGTTTATTCGTTTGCCGCCACCCAACGTCAATTGGCGTGGAACCGCAGACGTGCTCAGACAGGTTGAAGTTCTCGATGCTCTTGATGGGACCGATGTCCCGCACTGCTCTGTTAGGTGGTCTGGCAACGATCTCGAGTGGTTTGGGAGGCCTTATTTCGTTGTCCCGCACCTGGACGGAGATGTGATGCGGCTAGGCCCGGGCGAGTGGGCTGAGAAACTGAGCGCGAAGCAGGCGTTGGAACTTGGTCGAGAGGTGATGTCAGCCTTGGCCAAGATCCACAAAATCGATCCCGTGGAGACGCCCTATCTTGGCGATGCAGTTCCCTTCGTTGACGATGTTGAGCGTTGGGACCGCTTTTACGAGCGAGCTGCGGATCCGGAGTTGTTAGCCGGAGTCCCGCATTGCCGGGAGCGACTGCTTGAAACGTTGCCGCAAGAAGCGCCCGTGGGAATATTTCATGGGGATTTTCAAACGTCTAACTTATTTTGTTCGGCTGACGGAAAGCTCCTGGCTGTTATTGATTGGGAACTCACAGGAATCGGCGCCACGCTTAACGACGTTGGCTGGATTTGTACGTTTAGTGATCGAAAAGCTTGGGGTGGAGATGGGGCCGGCCGCCCGGTATTCCTTGAACCGGATATTCTGATGGAACTATACGTGGAGGCATATGGTGATCCGCTACCGGACCTCAATTGGTTTCGGGCGCTAGCTGCATACAAGTTCGCGATCATCACCGGGTTCAATCTCAGCCTACATCGGCGCGGCAAACGGGTTGATCCGTCCTGGGAACAGACGCGACTATCGATGGATCCGCTGATCCATCGAGCGCTGGAATTGCTGGGTTAATTAACCGGCGGATCATCGGTGTCTTGAAACTGCAGAGAGTGCAGCGTCGAATAGAGGCCCCCGGATGTAACGAGTTCTTCGTGGGTCCCTAATTCGCTCACTTGGCCATCGTCTAATACCAAAATACGGTCGGCTTGTTGAATCGTTTGTAATCGATGCGCGATCAAGATAGACGTGCGTGCTCGGGTGAGTTCACGAAGTCCTTCCTGGATCAAAACTTCGGTTTCGGTATCGATGCTCGCGGTCGCTTCATCGAGGATCAGAATTTCAGGATCGGCTGCGAGAACGCGTGCGAAGGCCAATAGTTGTCGTTGTCCCTGCGATAAATTCTGCCCCCGCTCAGATAGGGGAGTCTCGTACCCGAGCGGTAGTTCGCGAATAAAACGATCTGCGTTGACCGTGCGCGCCGCTTGTACGGCTCGAGCCATTTCAATGCGTTGATCGCCAAGTGCAATGTTGTCGTAGACGGTTCCGGAGAAAATGTGGAAATCTTGCAGAACGACACCTATACGTTGACGCAGGTCGTGGCTGTGGATTTGATTGAGATCGATTCCGTCGAGAAAAATGCTATGGTCGTCGATGTCGTAAAAGCGTCCAAGCAGACGCACGATGGTACTTTTTCCTGAGCCGGTCGGGCCGACAATGGCTAATTTTTCACCGGCTCGAATGGTGAATGAGAGATTCTGTAATATCGGGATGCCGCGATCGTATTCAAAGTCTAGATTCCGAAATTCCACTGTGCCGCTGAGGCGTTTAGGTAGGGTCGCAGGGTTTAGGGGTTCGTGAACCTTTTCGTCCCAGTCCAAGGCTTGAAATATACGTTCTCCGCTCGCCATGGCCCTGAATAAAACGTTGAACTGTTGGCCTAAAACAACGATGGGATGGAAAAGCATGTCGATAAAGCGGGTGAATAAAATCATTCCACCGAGGGAGATTTGGTTTCTAATGACGTCGCCACCTGCAAACCAAAGGATCGAGCCGATCGCTAACGACACCATAGAATCGTTGAGCGCGCCATAGAGCGTTTCTAGTTTGACCGAACGCGATTCGAAATTGAGGTTTTCAGAGTTGATCCGATCGTAGCGCCGGTGGTTGTACTTCTCTCGGTGCGACAACTGCACGACCTGAAGACCCGCCAGATTCTCTTGAAGATTCTGGTTCATCGTCGACACGGACTGCCGAATTAGCCGGAATAAGCTGCCGGTTTGTTGACGAAACCAATAAGTCGCAAGTGCGATGATAGGGATGGCGAGCATGAGGATACCCGTCATCTTGATGTCGATTGCGAGCATGATAATCAAGGCAACTAAAAAAGGGACGAACTCGCCGATGAGTGTCCCGAGCCCCCTGAGCAGCTCATAGAGGGCTTCAATGTCATTCGTCACCCTGGTCATGATGCGTCCTACGGCCACCCGATCAAAAAAAGATGATGGTCGAGTTTCCAAGTGCTCGAAGAGGTCTTGTCGGAGGTCTCGTAACCCATTGATGACCGAGTTGACGAGGGTCATGCGGTGTAGATGACCGGCAACCGCCCACATTAGCTGCAAACCGCCGTACAACAGGCAAGCAGCGGCGATCATTGACAGGCCGCTTTGCTGAGCAAGCCACTCCGTAGTCTCGATTGTTCCGAGGTCGAGGGTTTGAACATCAACCTCCTGCAGGATGATGTGGTCGATAATGACGATCGACATGACGACCGGGAGAAGTACTGCGAGCGTCGAAGAGATTAAGACGAGGACGACGCTAAACGCGAATGTCCGACGGTAGGGTTGAAGCCACTTCATTAAACGTCTCAGCAGCGTCAGATTCATCGCAGTTCCCGACAACTCGGCGTCGAACATCGAGTAATCGCGAATATCTACCTGTGTGTCAGCCACTTGTTGTTCTCACTCGATTCAATGCTTACTGATCGTTGCGAAGTCGGATTCGCTGGCGCCTTCCCGCTGAATGCGCTCAAGTTCAGCGTAAATGCCGCCTCTTCTGATTAGTTCGTTATGCGTGCCAATTTCGACGATACGTCCGTCGTCGAGAATGACGATCCGGTCAGAATGTCGCGCAGTGGAAACGCGGTGGGAGACGAGCAATGTCGTTCGACCACGGCGTAGACGATTTAGTTCGCCGAGGATATGTTCCTCCGTTTCGGTATCAACCGATGAGAAACAATCGTCAAGAATGAGTAGCGGTGCGTGCCGAATCAGTCCACGCGCGAGCGTCGCCCTCTGTTTCTCCCCTCCCGACAACGTCACCCCTCTTTCCCCGACCAGGGTCTGCATTTTCTCCGGCATGGCATCTACCGTTTCGGAAAAGTCGGCGGATTCCGCGGCTTGCCAGATTTGATCGATAGCTCGGCCGGGATCGTCGTACGTGAGGTTGTCGCGTAACGGCTCGCCGAACAAGAACGGGTCTTGCGGAACCAAAGCGATTTGCGCACGTAATTGTGCAAGCGGAAATTCACAGACATCGACGTCATCGACGAAAACGCACCCTGTTGGTGTATCGAGCATCCGAACAATCTGTTTTAGAAGCGTTGTCTTGCCAGACCCGACCCGTCCCATGATAGAAATCGATTCTCCTCTCTCGATGGTTAAATTGAGCTGATCCAAAACCGGAACTGAATTTGGTCCGTAAGCGAAGGTGAGATTTCGAAACTCTATTTTTCCGCGGATGATTTCAGAAACTTCGGGGTTAGGGTCATCAAGAATTTCCGGATCCCGTTCGAAAACGTCGAACAACCGATCGCTCGCAACGGCTGCCCTTTGGAACAGAATGACCAAGGAGCCCGCGACGCGAAAGGGCTGTACCGCCATCGAGACCAACATCAAAAAGGCAGTGAGATCGCCGATGCTGATGTCGCCGGTGAGTACGAGATGCGTCCCGAAACCGAGTATGGCGATGGTCGAAATGGCCGTCAGCGATGGCAGTATCGCATCCATCATCGAGTTGATTCGTGCTTGGCGATAGAAAGCATCAGCGTAAGCTTGGTTTGTTCGCCGGAAGCCTGAGATTTCGTTTTGTTCTTGCACCATGGCCTGTATGGTTCTGATTCCCGCGAAGTTCTCCTGGACTTGGGTACCAAGTTCGGAGAGTTGTTCTTGCACCTCCCGGGACGCGATCCCCATCTCGCGTTTCGCGCGTTGGGCATAAAAGAAAATGAGCGGCATAGGCGGCACGATGCAAAGTGTCAGCAGAGGCGAGAGATACAGCATGAAGGAGAATGCCACCAACGACGCGAATACCATGATCACGAGCAGGATAGTGCCGCTCGAGATTAGCCGCTGTACCAACGCGATATCGGCAACCGCGCGCGTCATCATGTCGCCTATCGTGTATTGGCTAAAAAAACGGGAGCCCAAAGACTGTAGATGAGCGTATAACGCGCGGCGCAAATCGAACGCGACAAGAAGCCCCGCTCGTCGGACCGCTATTCGCGCCCACGAAACGACGATGAATCGTGCGATCACCACAGCGACGATGCTGAGCACGGGCATGAATAAGTCGGGATTACCGTTGGCAATTCGATCGACCCCGACTTTTAGCGACAGTGGGATAGTTGCCTCGAGCAGCCTACTTACGAGAAATAGGCAAATACCGCCCGTAATGCGTCCGCGGTATCTGCCGACGAAACGACCAAGTTTCCTCAGCGACTTGATCATGTTTGTGTAAGAACTGCGGTTATTGGTGTGACTGCGTTCAGAATGTGGCGCTGTGCGGTACGCGAGGGTAGGGGATTACGTCACGTATATTTTCCATGCCCGTTATATAAAGAACGAGACGTTCGAGGCCGAGACCAAAACCGGCGTGGGGAACGGACCCGTATCGTCGTAGGTCCCGATACCACCACAGTTCCTCTTTCATGGCCGCGTCCATGCGTTCATCGAGCTTGTCGAGTCTTTCCTCTCGTTGACTACCACCGATGATTTCTCCGACGCCTGGAACCAAAACGTCCATGGCCGCGACAGTTTTGTCGTCGTCGTTGGAGCGCATGTAGAAGGCTTTGATTTGTTTGGGGTAATTCATCACGACGACGGGCCCACCCACGTGCTTTTCTGTGAGAAATCGCTCGTGTTCAGACTGCAAATCAAGACCCCAACGCACCGGATGTTCAAAGGCCTCATCCGACTGCTCAAGAATCTTGATTGCGTCGCCATATTCCATACGTTCGAAGACGCTTGATATAACTTTTTCAAGGCGCTCAATGGCATTCCCATCGATTCTTTCGGCAAAAAAACGCATGTCCTCGGGGACACGTTCGAGGACCTGGAGAAAGATTGTTTTTAGGAAGTCTTCAGCAAGGTCTGCGTTGGCATGAAGATCGGCAAATGCGATCTCGGGCTCGATCATCCAGAATTCAGCCAGATGGCGCGAAGTATTGGAATTTTCTGCTCTAAAAGTCGGACCGAACGTGTAGACCTTGCTCAGTGACAGACAGTAGGGCTCCACATTCAGTTGCCCAGAAACTGTCAGAAATGTTTCTTGACCGAAGAAGTCCTGGTCATAGTTTCCTGCATTCCCGTTCGCGAGATCCAAGGTGCTGACACGGAAAAGTTCGCCTGCGCCCTCGCAGTCAGTCGCGGTAATAATAGGGGTATTTATCCAGACGAACCCATTCGTGGCGAAATAGTCGTGCGCAGCTTGAGCGACGGCATTTCGTACCCTTGCGATCGCCCCGAAAGTGTTGGTTCTTGGCCTTAAATGAGCCATCGATCGCAGATATTCGAAGCTGTGCCGTTTTTTCGCGATTGGATACGACTCGGGATCCTCGATGGCCCCGATGATTTCGACACGCTCGGCGCGAAGTTCACGGTCCTGCTCTTGACCCTGCGATTGCACAACTTCCCCGGTGACGCACAATGCGGTCCCTGTTGCGATTTCAGTAACCACTTCATAATTAAGCAGCGATTGATCGGCGACCACTTGTAAGGAGCTGAAACAGGATCCATCGTGAATGGTAAGGAATGAAAAGCCGCTTTTCGATGTCCGTCGCGAGCGAACCCAACCATTTATTTGAACGCGTTTATCTAGTCCGATGTCGTCGTTGAGTACGGCTTTAATGGAGTGGCGGTACATGTGAAATCCGGACCTAGGGACCACTCTTATCATAAAGGAACAGAAGCGGTTCTGACGCGAAGATCGACGTATAAAACGCAGCCAGCGTGTAACTTCCGTGTAAGTGGTTTACGAAGAAGGTTGATGAGCCTGCAGGATGCTGGCGATTTATGACGGAGATTTCCCCGCAGGGGTTTCGTCAGGTACTTGATCGAGCTTGAGGCGATCTTGAAACCGTTCCAGGTCGAGGTTAGTCCTAAAGGGCGTCTGCGATTCAATCCATTCCATGTCTTGTTCGACATATCTCCGTTCATCTCGGAGGAACTGTGCGATGGCATCGCGAAATCCAGCATCGCGGACCCAGTGAGCTGAGTAGGTGGGCTGCGCCAGATACCCGCGAGCGATTTTATGGGAGCCTTGAGCTCCTGCTTCTACTGACTCGAGTTGATTTGCTATTGCGAACTCGATGGCTTGGTAGTAACAGGTTTCGAAGTGGAGGAATCGGTGGTCTTCTCGGCAACCCCAGTTCCGGCCAAATAACGTTTTGTCGCCGATAAAGTTAATAGCCCCGGCAATATAGCGACCATTTCTTTTGCACAATATAAGTAACGTACGTTCAGGCATGAGCTCTGAAATCAAGCTAAAGAAAGAACGCGAGAGATAAGCGGCCCCCCACTTGCGATTGCTGGTATCGATATAGAAGTCGTAAAACGCATCCCAGTGACTTTCTTTAAGATCGCTTCCGGTAATCCATTCGATGGTAATGTCGTTAGCGACGGCGTCGCGCCGTTCGCGACGAATGTTCTTGCGTTTCTTCGAGGACAGATGTTCCAGGAACGTTTCGAACGTATCGTAACCGTCGTTGCGCCAATGAAACTGCGTATCCATCCGTTGCAGCATCCCGAACTTGCCGGCCCGGTCCCATTGCGCCTTGGGTAGGAAGGTCATGTGTAGCGAGCTGACTTTGATCTGTTGTGCGACTTGGACGAGGGCATGCAGGAGTTGTTCTTCGATCTGGTCTCGCTCTGGCAAGTCGCTCACGAGTAGTCGGCGTCCAGTGGCGGGAGTAAACGGAATGCTGACTTGCATTTTAGGGTAGTACTCTCCACCTGCTCGGTAGAACGCATCGGCCCACCCAGAATCAAAAACGTATTCTCCTCTTGAGTGCGATTTGAGGTAGATGGGTGCAACAGCGACCGCGGATGCCGATTCTTTGAGGCAAAGATGAAACGGCTGCCATCCCGTTTCAGCCACAGCACTACCGCTCTCTTCTAACGCCCGAAGGAAACGGTGATCTAGAAATGGGTTGTATTCCTCGCTGGCTGGGTTTGCGCAACGGTTCCATTCGGCGGGGGAAATCGCGCTGATGCTCTGGAGGATGTTGGCCGTGCGTTCGGTCAAAACTAGGTTCCAAAATTGCGGTAGATAATATACCCCGAGC
Organism: Pseudomonadales bacterium; assembly: GCA_022448085.1. Classification (GTDB taxonomy): domain Bacteria; phylum Pseudomonadota; class Gammaproteobacteria; order Pseudomonadales; family Azotimanducaceae; genus UBA11889. The sequence continues at coordinate 68,176 of JAKUTH010000003.1, forward strand.
TTCTTTCACGGTGCGGTTTTTTAGCTTGATTCATCGGGGTGGTATGATGATTGGCGAGCAAACCACTGGCATTTCGCGGTCCGTGGTCGTCGTGCAGGGAACCCAGTAGTGGCCGTCTTTGATCTCACCTCGGGCTCGGTCACCCGACACCTAAGCCGCCTGACCGCACCGATGTTCCTCGGTATCTCGTCGATGATCGGAGCGTCGATGATCGATACGGTCTATATCGGTTGGATAGGGACCTCAGAACTAGCCTCGGTTAGCTTTACGTTTCCGCTAGTAATGGCCGTGTCGAGCGTCTCCATGGGACTCGGGGTAGGTGCGACTTCAATTATGTCGCGCGTCCTCGGTGGTGGTGACCGAGAACGATGTATTCGCATCGGCGCCCACACATTGATTTTGGTGTTGCTTTTAATTGTTGTGATCTCAGCTTTGGGATATGTCTACGCGCCCGTTCTCTTTCAATGGCAAGGGGCGGGCGAAGCGATCCTGCCAATCACGGTCTCTTATGTGCGCATATGGTTTGTGGGGCTACCGTTATTTGCGATACCCATGGTCGGAGGGATGATGGTGCGAGCGCTCGGAGATGCTCGAACGCCTGGCATTATCATGACTTCTGGCGCAGTCCTTCAGGTGTTGATTGCGCCGGCATTGATATTTGGTATTGCCGATATGGATGGTCTCGGGGTGAACGGTTCGGCATGGGCATTCATCCTATCGCGTGCGGCACCCTCGATGTACGCGCTCGTTATTTTCCGTCGATTCGGACTCTTTGGACCTCCGGGATCTCTCAAGCAGATGCTTCGTTCTTGGGCCGAGGTTTTGCGCATCGGCGTTCCGTCGATGGCCTCAAGCTTGATCGGCCCTGTGTCGATGAGCGTTCTAATGGCGCTTTTAGCTGTTCATGGTCACGCCATTGTTGCGGCGTTTGGGGTTGCGACCCGAATTGAGTCGTTGGCAACCATGATACTTATGGCTCTTTCATCCAGCATCGGTCCATTCGTAGGCCAGAACTATGGTGCTGGAAAAAATGAGCGTATTCGGACGGCACTTTCAATTACGTATCGGTTTTCAATGGCATGGGGATTGTTCGCTTTCGCCGTCCTGGCTGCGTTCGGAAACTCGATTGTGGGCGCCGTGGTTGACGATGCGGACGTCATCGGAGCTGCCTATGATTACATGTTGATCGTGCCGATCACTTTCGGCTTTTTCGGCGTCACGATGATGGCGACCACTTACTTTGTGGCGTTAGGCCGACCGATGCCGTCTCTCGTGATTTCAATACTTCGTATGGTCGTCGTGCAGATACCGCTCGCGCTAGTTCTCGATTTTTTCTTGGCGTATCGAGGCGTTTTTGTCGCAATCGCAGTGAGCAACGTCCTGGTGGGCCTAATAGGATATGCGTGGGCCCGGCGCGAATTGAATCGAGATGTTCGTGCAAGGTACCCGTTGAGCATCAGCGCCTGACTTAATAAATATCTGCGTCGATACCTGCGCCAAGCGCCATACCCAACTCTTTGCATCTATCGAGATCATCGGGTGTCGGGTCTCCAACGACGATCACTGGCTCTTGGACTTCTTGAAATGGGTAGCCGTTGGCGATTCTCCGGATGGCTCGCAAAGCACCGCTCCCATCATTTCCCGCGCTGATGAATGTTGCGTACGGAAGTGGCTGGATTTTTCCTTCGACCTCGTAGAAAGTTCGATCGAGGAAGTCCTTCATTGCGCCGGACATGTAACCGAAGTTCTCGGGCGTGCCGAGCAGTAATCCGTGGGACTCAATAATATCTTTGGGGCCAGCTTCATGCGCAGTTTTCATGGTTACGGAAACTGTCTCGAACAGGGCGTCGTTTGCACCTTCGTAGACGGCGTCGGCGAGACGTTCAGTCTTCCCGGTCTTGGAGTGATATACGATGAGTAGGTTTTTTGCCGCCATGGCTCAAAGTTGGTGCAATTCGGTCCTCGGGTCTTTGGAAGTAAGTCGACTTTGTTTCGTTTAACCGCGAATTGCTTTTACGACCTCCACGCAACGATCGAGGATAGGCAGAACCTTATCCGCCGTCTCCGAGGGCAGATTAAAGATGAGATGGTCGAAACCCTGTTCGATCCTGCCGCGCGCCTGATCCGCATCCATTGGGCTACCGAACAGTGCTAAATCGAGGTCCTCGACTTTTCTGCCGTGGGCTTCGAATGCGTCGCGCAGACGGTCCATGTTCCCAGATCCTAACCCCCCAATGGGCATCCAGCCATCGGCGTAATCGGCGATACGATCGAAGACCCACTTTGAGTTCGCCCCGATCCAAATCGGCGGACCGTTTTTCTGTATAGGTTTGGGGTACGACCAAATCGGGTCGAAATCGACGTGCTCGCCGTGAAATTCAGCGTCCTCCTTCGTCCAAATTTCTCGCATGGCGAGTACCTTTTCTCGGACAATAGCCCAGCGACTCGAAAAATTGGCGCCGTGATTTTCCATCTCTTCGCGATTCCAACCGGCTCCAATACCGATAACGCTTCGACCGTTCGAAATCATATCGAGTGAGGCGATTTCCTTTGCCGTGGTAATCGGATCACGTTCGATGATTAGGCATATCCCGGTTCCTAAAAGAATACGCTCAGTTACGGCAGCAGCAGCTCCTAGGGCGACGAATGGGTCGTGGCTGTGCCAGTACTGTTTTGGCAAGTCACCCCCTCCGGGGAAGGGTGATTTTCGACTTGCAGGGATATGTGTGTGTTCCGGGAAAAACAAACTGTCGAGGCCCCGCGCCTCGACCGCATTCGCGAGCTCCACGGGTTGAATTGAATAATCGGTTGGGAACATGGAGACGCCGAATTGAGTCTCTTCGATCGCGCGAAAGGCCATGGCGATACCCTGTGCTAAAAATGTATTGTCGGGATAGTACGTTGTGACAGATGCCTACGAAACCCGGTAAAAACGAACCCGACGTAGGACGTGCACAATGGACAACAAAATTAATTCTTTGTGAGAGAGGTAAACATGCGCTTGTCGAAACCACGGATCGCGCCGCTGTCCGAATCTGATTGGGATCAAGCACAGAGGGATCTCATGCAGCCCTTTGTAGCTGGTGGTCGAGTCTTCAATGTATTCGGAACGCTAATTCATCATCCAGACCTGCTGCGTCGTTGGCTCGTTTTTGCGAATCATGTCCTAGGTAAATCGACGATCAAAGTAAGGGAGCGAGAAGTATTGATCTTGCGGACCGCAAAGCTCGTCAGCTCGGAATACGAGTGGGGACAACACGTTGTAATCGCTCGAGAAGCCGGCTTAGAGGATCGCGAAATCCGGGCTATAGGAAGCAACGGTGATGGTCTGGGCGATCTCGAAAAACTACTGTGCGACGCTGCGGACGAGCTGATAAGCGATAAAATGTTGTCAGCCGACATATGGGGAAGGCTCAACGAGCTCTTCGATACGCGACAGGTCATGGACATCGTTTTTACGGTGGGGCAATACACGATGCTTGCAATGGCTTTGAATACGTTTGGCGTACAGCTGGATGAAGGTTTGCCTCGATTTGAACCTTGATGGAGTGATACGAATCGCGGCCGAACATTGGTCATACTCTGGAAGTCGCTTGTGATTGGATTAACGTATTGGGGGCGTGATGCGGTGGTTTGTTGACGGCGGAGCGGACGCGCCCACACGGCCGAAAGCCGCTTATTACCTTCAATTCTATTGGCGGAAAGTCCTGTGAAGGGCGCTGTTTGCGTGGCTATGGCCGAGGTGAGGAGGCTTTTTCGGTGAGACCACGGCGTTCGGCATTGTTCATGCCAGGGATTAATCGTCGAGCCATGGAAAAGGCACGCTCCTTGGCATGTGACGTCATTATTTTCGATCTAGAAGATGCAGTGGCCGCTGACTCAAAAATTAATGCGCGAGGACTAGTCCAAGAAGCCTTAGCGCAAGGCGGTTACGGAAATCGGGAACTTGTGGTTCGTTGCAACGGGTCCGAAACGTCGTGGTGGCACGATGACATCGAAGCATTGGTCACGACAGGTGCCGACGGCCTTCTTTTTCCGAAGGTAGAGCGAGCGGAGCAGGTCGTCGAGATACGCGAGCATCTCGACGCTTCCGATGGTCCGAGAAAGGATATCTGGGTCATGATCGAAACGCCTCGCGGAGTTACCAACGTGGAGAAGATTGCGGAATCACCTGTGGATGTATTGGTCATGGGTACGAGCGATTTAGTCGCCGACCTAAGGGCTCGACACAACGACAATCGTGACAGTGTGCTTTACGCGCTTTCGAGATGCGTGAATGCCGCACGGTCTGAGCACCGCGACGTTCTAGACGGTGTACACCTCGACCTTAAGAATAATAGAAAATTCGAACGGATTTGCGAGCAGGGCCGCAACTTAGGGTTCGATGGAAAGTGCCTGATCCACCCGTCCCAGATTGACACCGCAAACCGCATATTCGGAATAGAAGAGTCAGCGCTGCTTCGCGCGAAACAGATCACAAGAATATGGACCGATGCGTTATCCGCTGGGAAGGGCGTTGCCGTTATGAATGGCCAGCTGATTGAGAAACTTCATTACGAAGAAGCCCAACGCCTTATCGCTTTTTCGGAGTTAATCGACGACGTGTAACTTCGCAAGTGTTAGCCGGCTTCGATCAAAATCCATGCGCTAGTCTGTGGCTTTTCTGACCGTGGGGATGACGTCTTCAAGATAAACCTCGAGAGCTGCGTCATCCCATGGAGCGCGCAGGGCGATGTTGAGTTCGTCGACTCCGCTTTCGAAGTATTCGATAATTTGTTCGGATGCGGCCTCGGGAGTACACAATAGCGCCCCTTCGCTTATGTTAGCTGCAGCATTCCCCCAGGAATCGTGCAATGCTCTTTGTTGTAACTCGACGCTCGATTGATCGATGCCCATGGCAAACGCGACGTTGACTCCGCGCTTAATTTCTGAGGAATTTCTGCCGTGTGTCGAGCACCACTCTTCAAGCACTTCATTCAGGCGCTTAAACTCCTCCGGGCCGACATAGGCCGCATTCCACCCATCGGCGTATCGGGCAACAAGTTCAAGGGTGCGTTTTTCCCCTCTGCCCCCAATCCATAACGGAAGTTTCGATTGTTGGGGACGTGGCAAACAACTCACTTCATCGACTTGATAATGTTTTCCCGAGTAACTCGTTCTCTCTTGCGTCAGCATTTGACGGATGATCTCAACCCCCTCTTCAAGCATATCCAAGCGGGTCCCGATGTCGGGGAATGGATATCCGTGAGCCACTGCTTCCCATATGTGCCAACCCGCTCCGAGACCCAGCTCAAAACGACCATTACTTATGTGATCGAGTGTTGTCGCTGCCTTGGCTAACAAAGCCGGATTTCGATAACCGATGCAAAACACGAGGCAGCCAATGCGGGCGTGTTGGGTATCGGCGGCCAGAGTGGCCAGGGTCGATAGTGCTTCAAAGTGTGACCCGTTACCGCCCTGATAAGGTGCCTCATAGAGGTGGTCCCAAACAGAAATCCAATCGACACCTGCGTCATCAAGTCTGCGCCACAGAGCGCGGAGTTCGTCCATAGATAGATTTTGTTGTCCGATGTGGACGCCTAACGACAACGACATAAGGTACGACCGCGGTACATGAATTGGACGGACAGAATAACAGAGCTAACTCGTTTCTAATGGTCTGAGTGTGAGAGGCTATTCCACGTTATTTGATTGCCACATCTCTCAGCTCCGAGACTGTCTTTACCATTCGCCCGTATTCGGCATTGACTTCCATGGCTCCTCTTGCGCGAGCGGTTGACCATGCTGCAAAATTTCAACCGAGACATTGTCGGGCGAACGGACGAACGCCATGTAACCGTCCCTGGGAGGGCGGTTGATAGTGATTCCACCGTCCATCAACCGTTGGCACGTTGCATAGATGTTTTCGACACTGTAGGCGAGATGCCCAAAATTTCGACCGCCGTTCATAGGCTCCGGATCCCAGTTATGGGTTAATTCGACCTGTGCATCTGAATCGCCGGGCGCAGCGAGAAATACAAGCGTAAACCGGCCGGCCTCGTTGTCGATACGACGTAGTTCCTCCAGTCCGAGTTTGTTGCAATAAAAATCTAGTGAAGCGTCTATATCTGTAACGCGTACCATCGTATGCAGGTATTTCATCGGGTGTCCTGAGTTTTTGCGATTCGGGTCATTATAAAAAAAGCGTCAAAGATTGATTGGGGCAATCAAGAGGCATCGACAGTACTCCCGGTTAGATCAGAGTGGTAATGTTTTACGTTGATGTCGCGGAACTCCTATATCCAGCTCTGTTAACGGTTTTAGAACTTAATCCACCAGAATGGACGGTAAGTGAAAAGACTATGGTTTGTTTCAATCCTCCTCGCGATTGATCGGTTGGATAAAACATTAGAACGAAAGTGACATGTTGAGTACGGACTTGTTTCGCTCTGCGGGTGAAGCTCTCGGAGCTTATGGATTGGGGGACATCTTCCGTTTCCAACACGACCCACGTGTCGAAGTGAATTGGGTTCATTGGGGATCGTGAAACCGCTTACGGGAATAAGGGTTCTTTCGATGGAACAAGCGGCTGCACTTCCGTTTGCGACTCGGCATCTGGCGGATTTGGGTGCGGAAGTGATTCGCATTCAGTCCCATGCGCGAGGCGCCCCGCTTCTTCAAGACATTCACTATTTTCGAAACAAAAAAAGTGTTGGTTTAGATCTTTCGAAAGCGGGAGGTCCTGACGTTTTCCGCGCTATTGCGGCAAACGTGGACGTCGTCGCACACAACTTTACCCCGAGGGTCATGCGTCAGTTCGAAATTGACTTTGACCAGATCAGACAGGTAAACGATAACGTTATCTATTGTTCAGTAACCGGGTTTGGGACGACGGGTCCGTGGAAAGATAGACCGTTATTCGGGCCAGGCGCGGAAGCCATGTCTGGGCAGAACAGCATGATCGGAGAGCCGGGTTCCAATACGCCTGGAAGACCTGGAACGATCACGTATGCGGATCATGTCTGTGGTTTATATCTCTTGGTAGCCTTGCTCGGGGCATTGGATGAACGGCGTGAACGACCGGGACCTCGCCACGTCGAGGTTTCGTTGTACGAGACGGGCGTCAGCCATATTGGGACGGTGGTAGCTGAGCGCTCAAAGCGCGCGAATCGGCCCGCCCCAAGCGCGAGCGTCAACATTGAGACTGCCGATGTCGCGGATGTTGTCCGAGACCACGACCGTTGGAGTAGGGGATGCTTTGTGGTTGCAGGGACGCAGGTGACATCGGGTCCGGTATGGGGTGGGGGCGTTGACTCGGTCTGGACGGCCACCACCATCGGGGAGCATAACGAAGAAATCTTGAAAGTAATTGCCGGGTATGAATCGTCTGCTATCGAAAACCTTGCCCACGACGGGGTCGTCGGTCAAAAGCAACTGCGTTTCGGGATAAAACCAGACCCCGATCCACGGCTTGCCATCGAGCGGGGGCTGCTTAGTCGAGTTGATCAACGAGAGCGGAACTGGGGTCATTTTGAGTCGATCGAAGTGAAGCCGCCCTGGTCCCGCCGCAAGAAATTGCGACGATCTCCGGGGCGTCGGGTATTGGAAGTAGCGGGTTCTGTTGCCGTGGCCGCGGCCGCGAAACAATTCGTGGATTTGGGCTGGGATGTTACGCGCGTCGGTAACCGAAGCACCGAGTACCGCTGGGGTGATTCTAACGGCGGCGGGGATGCCTTCTTGGACCATGGTAAAAGGATCGTCGATGACTCGTTCGAAGGCCTCGTTCGTTCGTCTGACATCGTGATCGGCGATGCATCAATAGCCAATGTCGAGGGGCCTTCAGTTGTCGCCGTGATTAGCGGTTTTGGGATGGACGGACCGCGGAATTGGGATGAAGATTCGCTCCAGGCAAAGAGCGGATTTATGAGCGTTACGGGCGAATACGATCAGCCCCCCCAGCGTCTACCGCCTTGGGCGGCGGAAATGACTGGTGGTGTTGCTGCTGCGTCTCTGATCATTGCGGCTTATATGGAGAGTCGGAGCGAGCGATACGGTTACCTCATTGATTTCGTGATTTCGGACGTGCTGACTGGCTTCGTTCAAAGCCAAGTTGGGCGATACGCCGCTACCGGTGAGGTCGCTAGACGTGAAGGAAGGGTCAAGCATGCACTCAGAATGGTGCCAACCCGCGAAGGTCACCTCTACTGTGCACCCGGTGCGGTCATGAACGTGCCCATGGAAGGTGTGGCGAAGTTGACGGGAGAGCCCCGTCTTGCCGAAGTTCACTTCCAAACCGCTGAAGGGCGTATGCAAAATTGGTCGGAATATTCAGAGCTTATGGTGAATGCTTTTAGTTCGCGTAGTGCCAAAGAGTGGTTTGCGGAAGCGGAAAAACATCATCTTACCTTCGCGTTGGTGCAATCGGTGGACGACTTGTACGAATGCCCGCAATTGCGCGCGCGCGGGGCCCTCGTTGAATCTCGCGGGTATCGTTTTCCAATCAGCGGATTTCGAATTCACCGGGCGGATGCCAATGCCTAACCGCCGCCATCTCCACGCTTTTATGAAAAACCCGGATGCGGAGAAATCTAACGCGATTCATTCAACATCGGGAGCTAGGGATTATGGATTTCAAGGCGCGCTGGTAGGTGGAGCGACTGCGTACGGTTGGGCTGCGTCGTTCTTTGTCGAGACACTGGGAAACCAATGGCTAGATTTCGGTTGGGCCCAGGTTCGATTTCGCCAGCCCGTTTATCCAAACGATGATCTGGTGGTTATCCTTGGTGACGATGGATCTTTCGATGTTCGTCGAGATATCGACGAGGTGTCCTGTTTTTTCGGTCGAGTCGGAAGAGGCGAAGCCCCATGGTTAGGAGATGTAGGGATCCCTAATCGACGGCCGCCTGAGCCGATGCCGAATTGCATCCCGGACCTCACCCTTAGGGATGCGCCGGTGGGTCAGGAATTACGGACCCGTGAAGTACATTTGTCGGTCGCCGATGCGGAAGCTTATGCGCGGGATAAACAACAGGAGAGCTTGGATTGTTTTTTCGGGTCGGACGCTTCCATTCACCCGGCGTGGATAGCGGAGCAACCCATCCATTGGCTGCATCATTCGTACAACTACGGACCTTCAATTCATACGGAGAGTCGCATACAACATCTGTGCCGCGGGCAAGTCGGTCAAACCTATTGTGTCGCGGGGATTTGCCGCGACGCGTACGAGCGGAAAGGACACCACTACATCGTTAATGACACGGAAATCCGGGACGCTGCCGACAGAGCGGTTGCCCGCGTTCAGCATACGGCAATATTTCGAGTGCGAAAGCCACAGGCGTAACGAAGCATTTTGCTCAACCGAATGGCTGTCTAAATAGCCCCCTCGGCATGTAACTTCTCGATTTCGTCATCCGGGTAGCCTAGGTCGTGGAGGATCTCTTTGGTGTGTTCTCCGATGTCGGGAGCTTTTCTAATGCCTCGCACGGGTAATCCATCAATGTTTAATGGGTGATTGATCACCCATTGTGTACCGACGTCTTCTTCGGGCGGTTTAATAATGTTGTTCATTTTCAGCTGCGGATCTTCGGCCAGATCTGCGAGGGTCCCCACCATTGATACTGGGACGGATGCTCGGTTGAAAACTGAGATCCAGTGGTCGGCGTTATGGCTTCGTAGCAGCGGACGCAACTCCTGGGCTAGTGCTCCGCCAGACTCAATGCGGGCTCGTCTCGAATTGAACCGTGGATCCTCTATGAGATACGTCGCCTCGAGGACGCGGAAAAAGGCCTCGATCTCTTCATCGGACCTGACCATCGTGAACTGTAAAAAGCGATTATCCGAAGTTTCATAGAGCTCGCGGGTAAAGTGTCGTGCGGCTACGCTTGGGTAGTTTGAGAAGTCACCCTTGGCGAATACGGCTGATGCAATGCATGACGCAGACCACACCCCGTTGGCAATTAATGAGGTATGAACCATGCTTCCCTTGCCAGTTCGTTCGCGTCTTAAAAGCGCTGTCACTATTGCAGCGTAAAGTGCTACGGCTGTTGGATGATCGCCCATCCCCGGAAGCGACTGCGCCGGAGGTGAACCTGGCGATCGCACTAGATCCATCAAGCCGCTGCGAGCCCAATACGCGACAAGATCAAATCCCTCGCGATCCCGTTCGGGCCCGTTTTCTCCGTAGGCGGTGAGCGAGGCATAAATTACCGTCGGGTTGATGGTTTTAATGTCGTCGTAGGTAAGGCCCAGGTCGCGCCGCATATGCAACGGGTGATTAGTGACGTAGACATCGCAGTCTTGGGCTAGCTGGCGAAGAATCGTCTTTCCCATCTCGGTCTTTAGATTTAGTGTGATCGACCGCTTGTTACGAGCGTCTTGAACCCAGGTGTAATTAATTTCGGCATCGGGTGTTCCTGGTGCTATCGCGAGTCCACGATATGCGTCCCCCGAACCCGGAATTTCGACTTTGATCACGTCAGCGCCAAAGTCGGCCAGAATGGTTGCCGAAACAGGCCCCGCTATCCACGAACCGACATCCAATACCTTAAGACCTGAAAAAAGGAGATCTTCCTCGTGCATCTTCAATCACCCACCATCGGACTTCGTCGCCGTCATATTATTCGATAGTTGGCATCCTGATTCAGAAGATTTCGTCACACGTACTACTTGGCGGGCATCGGCAAACCACGCGATATCGGCTAAGTTAGATCTTTCGCTCAGTAGGAAAAAATTATGGAATTGCACGGACGCGTGGTAGTGGTTACAGGAGGCGCGAGTGGGATTGGTGCGGCATGTGCCCGCGCTTTTTGCACGGAAGGGGCGAAAGTCGCGGTTGCTGACGTAAACGTGGAAGGCGCGCGCGCAGTTGCCGATGACATTGGCGCTATCGCAGTCTCTTGCGATGTGGGGAAGGAAGAAGACGTGGGTGCTCTCGTTAAAACGTGTGAAACAGAGCTCGGGGAGATTGACTTATTCTTTAGCAATGCAGCGGTGGCAACCGGGGGTGATCCGATTTCCACACCCGTGGACACATGGCAGCAACAATGGCAAATCAACGTCATGGGTCACGTATACGCTGTTCGTGCCGTGCTGCCTTCGATGTTGGCGCGGGGCGATGGCTATCTCGTTCACACGGCATCGATGGCGGGCATCCTTACGTCTCAAGGAAACCTTACCTATGCCACAACTAAACATGCGGTAGTCGGTCTGGCCGAGTGGTTGTCGATCACGTACCACGATCGTGGTATTAGAACGTCTTTGTTAGCACCACTCGGAGTGAATACACCCATGCTTGGGGGTGGAGATTCCCCGTTTGCACGCGCTGCAGCGGGTCCTGTGAAGGAGCCGGAAGAAGTTGCCGACATGGTAGTTCAATCGATTCGCGATGAGCGATTTCTTATTTTGACGGATGAAATCGCCCAAACGTGGATGGAACGCAAAACCAATGATCTGGAACGTTGGCTGCATGGGATGCGCCGACTACAACGAAAAATAGACGACGTAGGCTGAATCAAGGGCTGCAGAACGAAGACCCAAGGCCGACGAATTCCTGGTTCTATGGCACGAAGCGTAGTCCGACGGTAACTCCTTGCGTATCCCAAGAACTGCCTTCAACGCCGACGACGAGAGAGGCCTTACGGAGATTCCACAAGAATTTAAAACCGTAAATAGCCTCGGTTGAACCGGTGAACTTGACGTAATCGTCGACATCGGCGTTGTCTTGGGATGTGGCAAGTTGCATAAGCGTGTCTTGGTCGATCGAGCGTGACATTTTCGCGTGTCGCTGGATTCCCGCGGCGACGACGCACTGCCAGCTGTATGGGTTGCCGAAACGCCAACCGATTCTTGCAGCGACATCGCTGCCGCTACGGCTTCTATCGTTCGACTCGAAATCCCAATTACGAGGGCCAGCTTCAACGAAAATGTCGACCCCGTCCAAGGGCAGCACTTTGAGAACTTTGAGATATGAGGATTTACTCGCCAAACGATCGGCGGCGATATGGAAACCAACGCCAAATTGATAATCGGATAGCTTGAGGTCTTGGTGTTTACCGTCTATATCGATTGCGTCTGCCTCTCCGTAGATATAGAGAGACGCAGGTAGGGCTACCGATGCACGGCCTCGCAAACCGTCTTTATCGCCGTGGAGGTAGTGACCTTCGACATAAGTGTAATCATAGGCAACAGGGTCTCCCATCATGTCCACGGTCCAAGCCAGGCAGATCAGGCAAGAAATTCTAGTAATCATGATTGAACCAACAGTTGTGAACACATAGGGTCGTTCGAACCTAATCCAATCCGCCGAAGAGAATTTTTTTCCGCGAAAATGAAACAACCAAAGAGACAATTCATGATCGCGTACCTAGGGTTTCACTGGTGACGGTGGATGTGAGAGGAAGCCCAGGCTAGGCCTGGTCGAATACGGAATTATTTGAACGCCGGCAGGATTATAACCTATTGATGTATATAAGAAAAATAGCAGGGTGTACGGGCAAAGCGAAAACGATGATGTTGTCTTGTAACTAAGACGGTTGGCCGAACGCGTGAAAGAGTCGTCATGCTCCTCAACACAGGGTAGTAAACAGCGGTTGGTTGTGCCGTCCGATCTCCGACGAGGAATCGGCCCGAAGCAGGCTGTGGAAATGAGGTTGAATAAAGACAGCTCGCGAGAGATATTTATCTGAAGCACATCGTAGGTCTAATGGTGGGGAGCTAAACGACAATGAGCACGGTACTACCGCGTAAGTATTCCAATCTGGGATTTGATCCCGACGCTCTTCGTGAGAAATATCGGGAGGAGCGCGACAAACGTCTGCGACCGGACGCGAATGAACAGTACGTCGAGGTTACGGGCACGTTTGCACATGTTGTTGACGATCCCTACGTCGAAACAGATTTCTCGCGAGAACCGTTTGATGACGAGGTGGACGTCATCATCATTGGCGGTGGGTTTGGCGGGTTGCTCGCTGCAGCACGATTTAGAGAAGCCGGTATCGAGGATATACGGATCGTTGAAGCCGGTGGCGATTTCGGCGGGACTTGGTACTGGAACCGCTATCCGGGTGCCCAATGTGACATCGAGTCATATTGTTATCTACCCCTACTAGAAGAGCTCGACTACATGCCGAAGGAGAAATACTCATACGCGCCTGAAATTTTTGAGCACTCGCAACGTATTGCCAAAGCCTACAACTTGTACGACACCGCTTGTTTTCAAACGAAAGTGACGGAACTGCGATGGAATGAAGATACCGCGCGGTGGACTGTGTCGACTGATCGAGATGACGCTATGAAGGCGCGATTTGTCGTAATGGCAACGGGCCCATTAAATCGACCCAAGCTACCTGCAATCCCAGGGATTGAGGACTTTGAGGGTCACACGTTTCATACCAGCCGTTGGGATTACGATTACACCGGAGGTGATCACAACGGGAACTTGACGAAGTTGGACGACAAAGTTGTCGCCATGATTGGTACCGGGGCTACCACCATCCAAGCGGCTCCTTACGTCGGAGCCCATGCCAAACACCTTTATGTGTTTCAAAGAACACCGTCGTCCGTTGACGTACGTGGCAATAAGCCGACGGATCCCGAGTGGGCAGAGTCGTTAAAGCCCGGTTGGCAGCGAGCGCGTCGAGAGAATTTCAATGACATGGTAATCGGCCGGCCCGTTGAAGAAGACTTGGTTAGCGACGGATGGACCGATATCTTTCGTACCCTTGCGAGCATGATGCCTCAACGCGATGACGAGCAAATCTCGATGGAAGAAGCGGCAGCGCTCGCCGAACTAGCTGATTTCAAGAAAATGAATGGCATTCGTGCGCGCGTCAATAAATACGTTGAGGATCCTGAAACTGCTGAAGCGTTGAAACCTTGGTATCGCCAGTTCTGCAAACGCCCGACATTCAACGACGAATACCTACCCACCTTCGAACGAGAGAATGTCACTCTTGTCGATACCAGTGAGTCCCAAGGCGTGGACCGGATCGTCGACGACGCCGTAATCGCGAATGGGACTTCCTATGACGTCGATTGCATTATTTTTGCTACAGGTTTTGAGGTGGGTACGTCATATACCCGACGCTCCGGCTACGAGATTCATGGTCAGAATGGAGTGACTCTTTCGGATTATTGGGCCGATGGATTACGAACGTTGCACGGTTTCTCGAGTCACGGGTTCCCCAATTGCTTCCAGGTGGGATTTTCCCAAAACGCTTTCTCGGTCAACCTTACAGCCGTTCTTGATGATCAAGCACAACACGTCGCGTACATCGTCAACGAAGTCATGTCTCGCGACGCCCGATATGTTCATCCCACCTCGGAAGCCGAGGCAGAGTGGGTTGGAACGATTCGGCGATTGGCGCTCAGCAATACGGCGTTTTTTGAGGCGTGTACGCCTGGGTATTACAACAATGAAGGCGATGTTGCGGCAGGTCGCGGGATAGGAGCGGAGTCTTATGCGCCCGGACTCAACGCCTTCAATCAGCTATTAGCGAAATGGCGTGGAGACGGTCAATTGAAAGGACTTGAGTTCGGATAATTCGTTAAGTTAAAAGGACCCATTTATTTCTCGGGAAATTTGGTCGGAGTGAAAGGATTCGAACCTTCGACCCCCGCCTCCCGAAGGCGGTGCTCTACCAGGCTGAGCTACACTCCGATTGATACCTGTTAATAAGGAGACTGCGGGTCGACTAGATCATTCTGCCTTAGAAAACCCAGTTATTTCTAGCGCATCCGCGATGTCGCGAACGTGGTTAGGTTTTCTAGCGCCTCACGGTATACGCTGCGAGGCAGAGACGCTAGACAATCTAGCGCTAGGCCGGCCTCCTCTTCAGCCCGAGATTTCGTGTAATCCAACGCACCGGATCTACGCACGGCTTTAATTACGGCGCTAAGGTGTCTGTCAGAACGCGAACTTATTGCGTTGCGCACTAACGTTGCTTCTTGGCGTGAACCTTCTTTGATGGTGGCTATGAGCGGTAGGGTCACTTTTCCTTCCGCGAGGTCGTCGCCAACATTTTTCCCCATAAGCTGGCTATCGCCAGCGTAATCCAGCCAGTCGTCTACAAGTTGGTACGCAAGCCCGAAATGAAGTCCAAAATTGCGATAACGGCTAATGGTGTCTGGATCGTCGTTGGAAAGAACGATAGCTGTATGCGCCGCCGCTTGGAACAAAAGCGCGCTTTTACAACGGATGATTTCAAGATAGTGGTTTTCTGTGAGCTCCGCGTTGCCTATATTTTCTAGTTGAAGTACCTCCCCTTCGGCGATGACGTTGGTTGCATCGCTGATGATTGCCATGAGATCCATACTGTCTAGATCGACCATCAACTGAAATGCTCTCGAATAGAGAAAATCGCCCACGAGAACACTAGGCGCATTTCCCCACAACGCGTTAGCCGTCGTCCTTCCGCGACGACGACCAGACCGATCAACCACATCATCGTGAAGTAGCGTGGCCGTATGGAGAAATTCTACTAGGGTCGCTAATCGAACGTGTGCATCTCCTTGATATCCACTGGCTCGCGCGACCAATAAGACGATCAGTGGCCGTAAGCGTTTTCCTCCAGAATCTACGATATATCGCCCTATCTCGCTTACCAAAGCGACATCACTGGTCAACTGTCGAGGAATGAGCGCATCTACTTTTGCGAAATCGTTTCGGACAACACTGAAGACATCGTCTAGGACAGAACCTCTCGTGATCCGCGTGACAAGTTGCGCTGCCGGGGTTATCCCCATATATCTAGTGCTCCAAGTCGCTCAGTTAGCGTTGCCCGCTCACGGCTGAGCGCGTTGTAATCGATATGGCTAGTCCGTAGAATTACGCGCCTTTTTATGGGGCCGGAATTCTCGTCCTTGACGGAATTCATTGTAGTACAGCTTGCCTCTTTCCGGTGAAATTGGCGTTAAACGAGGGTCACGTTTCTAAGGATAGAATAGATGTTTGCGGTCTTTGAGAGTGGTGGAAAACAGCACCGCGTTAGCGAAGGCGACGTGGTTCGATTAGAAACGCTTGGTGGCGAGCCCGGCGACGATATCGTTTTTGACCGGGTAATGCTTGTAGCGGACGGGGACGATGTAGAAGTCGGTGCGCCGTTCGTTAAAGACGGTAAGGTTAAGGGGGAAGTACTTAACCAAGGGCGCGGCCGAAAAATTCGAATCGTTAAGTTTAAACGTCGAAAGAACTATCTCCGACGGGCCGGACATCGGCAGGGTTATACTGAAGTTCGGATAACGGCGATTTCACACTAGCCGGGAATTAACCATGGCGCACAAGAAAGCAGGTGGAAGTACCAGAAATGGCCGAGACTCTGAATCTAAGAGACTGGGTGTCAAAAAGTACGGCGGCGAATCCGTGCTGGCTGGCAACATTATTGTTCGTCAGCGTGGTACTCGGATACACCCTGGCGCTAACGTTGGCTGCGGTCGAGACCATACGCTCTTTGCCAAAGTCGACGGCCAGGTTAGTTATGCGACGCACGGTCGTCTAAAAAGAACGTACGTTAGCGTTACAACCGCCTAGTCTTTACTGTAATAGCCGACGGGCCCGGTTAGACGCTTCGCTACGTTGCCACCCATGTGTCACCATGAAATTTGTTGATGAGGTAACCATCCGTGTTCAAGCGGGAAAAGGCGGCAACGGGTGCCTATCATTCTTCCGTGGACGCAATATCGCCCGGGGTGGGCCAGATGGTGGGGATGGGGGAAATGGGGGCTCCGTCTTCCTAGTTGGCCATAAGTCCCTCAATACCTTGGTGGACCTTCGTTTTCAGCCACTTATTCGAGCCGAACATGGTAGCGCTGGCGGGGGCGCGAACCGTACCGGGGGGAATGGAGCGGACACGAACGTCGCTGTCCCCATCGGAACGACTGTCATTGATGATGAAACTCTCGAGGTAGTAGGGGATATCACGGATCCCGAAGATATTTTTTGCGTAGCCCGCGGTGGTCAATTTGGCCGTGGTAACGCATTTTTTAAGTCGAGCACCAACCGGTCCCCCCGACGAACGACGAATGGCGATCCAGGCGATACACGGGTGCTCCGCCTCCAATTAAAGGTTATTGCGGACGTCGGATTACTAGGGTTGCCGAACGCGGGAAAATCGACGCTGATTAGCCGGATTTCCGCGTCCCGACCAAAAATAGCGGATTATCCTTTCACGACGTTGATCCCTAATCTCGGGGTAGTGCGTGTCGCGGAGGATGCTAATTTTGTGGTCGCCGACATACCAGGGCTCGTTCCGGGAGCTTCGCAGGGAGCGGGCCTCGGGATGCGCTTTCTTCGTCATCTAGTGCGGACCCGACTGTTACTCCATCTGGTGGATATCATGCCTGTAGATGGGAGTGATCCGATCGCCAACGCGAGGGCGGTCGAGCAGGAGTTGTCTGAATTTAGTCCGCTGTTTATGGAAATTCCAATATGGACCGTGGTGACGAAAACGGATTTGGTTGCCGAAAACGCGGAGAAGCAACTTGTGGGGCTGGTAGCCGAGGCTTTCCCTGATCGGCCGTGCTACGCGATTTCGGCGGTGACCGGTGACGGTATTGATTTGCTCGTCAAAAAGTTGATGCAACACGTGGCTAATTGGCGAGAAAGTCTCGCGTCAGACCCGGTATTGGAAGAGAGTGACCGTGGTTTTGAAGGCCGTCTAGCCACAGATGTCTTGAATCAATCCCTGCGCAGTTCCGTCGTCGAACGGCAGCCCCAAGAACATAATCCGGACACTGAGGTCTTATATCGTGAGTAGCGCGCGCGAGCGCTTAAAAGGGTCCCAGGTTTGGGTTGTCAAAATCGGAAGTGCTTTGCTTACGCGGGGCGGGGTCGGCATTGACGCCAGAGGCATTGATGGTTGGTGTAAGCAAATCAGTGTCCTCCTCAACGATGGCAAAAGGGTGGCGCTGGTGACCAGTGGAGCTGTCGCAGAAGGATTCCGTCGTCTGGGTTTCACTGAACGGCCAGACAGTATTCACGAGCTGCAGGCGGCTGCTGCCGTTGGGCAGATGGGAATTGTTCAGGCATATGAAGAGAGCTTTCGCCATCACAGTCGTCGTACGGCATTAGTCTTACTAACGCATGACGATCTATCCGACCGGCAGCGATACCTCAATGCGCGTGGGACCCTGCGAACATTACTTAACTACGGAGTCGTGCCAGTTATCAATGAGAATGATTCGGTCGCGACAGACGAAATTCAGCTGGGTGACAACGATACGCTCGCAGCGCGTGTGGCGAGCCTCGTTTCCGCGGACGTCCTCGTTTTGCTTACTGACCAGAAAGGCCTGCACGAGGACGACCCTCGCGTCCGACCCGATGCGCCGATGGTTAGTGAACGTTCTGCCTTCGACTCAAAGCTTGATGACATGGTCGGATCCGGATCCGGAGCCCTAGGTCGTGGCGGCATGGTCACGAAGCTCGAGGCTGCGCGCTACGCGGCACGTGCTGGATGCCACACGGTCATCGCAAATGGTCGCGAACAGGACATTCTTTCCGCGATAGCCGACGGTCGAAATGTCGGCACCATACTCACGGCCGACGTGGCACCGCTCGACGCCCGTAAACAATGGATAGCGGCCCAAGTCCAGAGTGCTGGTGGAATTACGTTGGATGCGGGCGCTGTTAAAGCGGTGCTGGAACGGGGAGTGAGCGTTCTCGCCGTGGGTGTCACAGACGTACACGGTAATTTCGGTCGCGGTGATGTAGTACGCGTTACTGGACCTGATGGAGTTGAGGTGGGGAAAGGATTGGTGAATTACGGTGCGGTAGAGACCGGTTTAATCAAAGGCCACGGTTCGGCAGCTATAGAAGAGCTGCTTGGTTACGTGGATGAGGAGGAACTTATTCACTGCGACAACTTAGCGCTGTCGCAATAGTGGGGACCTTAGGACAAAGCTTTCACGCTCGCGTTGAGCCGTGATTTATATCGGGCGGCCTGGACTTTGTGAAGGATCCCTTTATTCACCATGCGATCAATAATAGGTATTGCCGCTATTAATGCGGCATTAGCTGAGTCCCGATCACCCGCCGATACCGCGCTTTCGACCTTCTTGATAGATGTCCGGTACATGGACCGCATGCTTGCGTTGTGCTGTCTATGTTTTTCGGCCTGACGCGCACGTTTTTTTGCTTGAGGGCTATTCGCCAAGACGGATTCCTTGTTGGGGTGCATTGGGTGTTGTACGAAAGGTCGCGTAATATGCCGACGGGGTCCTGGCATGTCAACTGAGATAGAGAGCACGGAGCAAAATCTGACGGCCCAGGGGTCGGTAGTCGCGTCGATGACTGGCGTGTCTAGGCTCAGCGGATTTCTACGGGATGTGGTGCTCTCGGCGGTACTTGGTGCGACTGCATGGGCTGATATTTTTTTCGTCGCTCTAAGGATCCCTAATTTCTTTCGTCGGTTGTTTGCCGAAGGTGCTTTCGCTCAAGCCTTTGTCCCAGTGTTATCCGAATACCGAAACGCAGGCGACGACAACGCTCTGCGGAACTTCGTGCGCATCGTCTGCGGTGACTTCGGATTTGTACTCGTCGTTATCTGCGCTGCGGGCATCGCTGGAGCGTCGGGTTTAGTCTGGCTTTTCGCGCCCGGCTTTCTTGATGACCCGGAAAAGTTCGACCTCACCGTGGACATGGTCCGAGTGACGTTTCCATATTTGGCCTTCATATCGTTGACCGCCTTTGCCGGGTCGATACTGAATAGTTTTCATCGGTACGCGTTGCCAGCAATCACTCCGGTACTGCTGAATGTCTCACTGATCGCGGCTGCGCTGATCGGGATGCGGTTCTTTGAAACGCCAGTCATGGCGCTAGCGTGGGGGGTTTTTGCTGCTGGCATACTGCAATTGATTGTCCAGTTACCTTCGTTACAGCGACTGCATCTTTTGGGGATCCCTAGGCTCGACCGGCGTGATCGTGGTGTACGGAAGGTGGGTGTTTTACTGGTACCCGCGGTCTTTGCCGCCTCGGTCGGACAGATCAATATTCTTGTCGGTTCGATTCTTGCATCGACATTAGCGACTGGAAGTATTTCTTGGCTTTATTACTCGGATCGTCTAATGGAATTACCGATTGGTTTGTTAGCGATAGCGTTAGGGACCGTCCTGTTACCCAACTTGTCGCGTCTCCATAACCAGAGTGACGTTAGCGGGTTTAGTACTACCCTCGATTGGGGCGTGCGTATGGGTATTCTCATCGGAATGCCGGCTGCAGTTGCCCTGTACGTTCTGGCAGCGCCCTTGGTGGCTACCGTTTTTTATCGTGGGGCCATGACCGCCGAAGATGTGCTCAAGACATCAGCAGCGTTGCAGGCCTTCACTGTCGGACTATTGCCGCTGATTTTGGCCAAGATTACGGCACCAGGATATTTTGCGAGGCAAAACACGACCACCCCATTCAAGTACGCGTGTGTGTCCGTTGCTGTCAATATTGTTGCCAGTCTCAGTTTGTACTCATGGTTGGGCCACGTGGGCATCGCGTTGGCAACAAGCCTTGCCGCCATGGTTCATTGCGCGCTTCTTTTTCGCGGATTGTTTGTAGAATCGGTGTACCGCCCAGGCCGGCAAGTATTACGCGTGTTGCTATCGGCGGCAGCTGCGTCAGCGGCCTTGGCAGGTGGGCTCATTTGGTTGGATCCGGGCGTGGACTTTTGGCTCGTATCTGGCGAAGTTGCACGAATCGGCGAACTATCACTGCTGGTGGGATCGGCGAGTGCGGGGTACTTTTTGATATTAGCTCTTGTCGGCATTAGGCCCAACGACCTTGTGCATCGCGTGTAGAATCACGGTCGATGGAAATCATCCGCGGCCTACACAACATCACAGCCCGACACAAAGGTTGTGTTCTAACGATAGGAACATTCGACGGTCTCCACCACGGCCATCAGATGTTGTTATCTCATCTTAAGGCGAAGAGCGAGGAGCTCAACTATCCAAACCTTCTCGTAACCTTCGAACCCCAACCGCGAGAGTATTTTCAAGGTGCCGTTGTGCCGGCACGACTCACTCGGTTTAGAGAAAAGGTCACAATCCTCCGGGGACTAACGCTCGACCGTCTACTGTGTATTCCGTTTAACGAACGCACACGAATTATTCCTGCAAAAGATGTTATCGAGGGACTATTGGTTAACAGGTTAGATGTGCAGTACCTCGTGGTGGGCGACGATTTTCAGTTTGGCGAAGGCGCCAGAGGCAATTACGAGATGTTAAAAGAAGCGGGAGATCGTTTCGGCTTCGGCGTCAGTCACATGGGGACATTGAAGTTTGAGCACGGAAGGATTTCCAGTTCCCGTGTCCGCGACGCACTGTCTTTGGGCGACTTTGATTTGGCGGAAAAACTGCTCGGCCGGCCGTATTTCATAATGGGTCGTGTGGTGTACGGGCGACAACTTGGACGCCGGCTTGGTGTGCCGACGGCCAATATACGTCTGCAGCGATACCGAGCTGCCTTGGAGGGGGTTTTCGCCGTTACTGTGACGGGCCTTGATCAGCAGTACGAAGGCATCGCGAATATTGGCGTGAGGCCTACCGTGGATGGGAAAGAGCCCCTCTTGGAAGTCCACATTTTCGATTTTGACGAAGAAATATACGGCAAGCTATTGACCGTGACTTTTCTCAGTAAAGTTCGGGACGAGCGAAAGTTCGATGGTCTTGATTCTCTGAAAAACCAGATCGAGCAGGACATTTCTGAGACACGCGAGTGGTTTGCCAAACGGTGACTAGAACGCGATCCCGATATGGTTGTTTGAGGGTTCCCGACTGAAGATTTTTTTCCTGGCAACTGTTCTACTAGTTGTTGCTGATCAGATAACCAAACAGCTGGCGTTATTGTACTTGGCCGCCGGACCGCTCACGTTGCTGCCATTTTTGTCGCTTCACCTGGCTTGTAATACGGGCGCGGCGTTTAGCATGCTGCAGGGATACAGTTGGTTGTTCTCGATTGTGGCGCTCTTCTTTTCTGGCTATTTTTGTTATCGCATTTGGCACCTAACGCGTGGCGCTTTTTTAGAAGGGTGGTCGTATACGCTTATCCTTTCGGGCGCCGTCGGTAATCTGCTAGATCGATTGACTCATGGATGCGTCATCGATTTTGTGCATTTCCATTATTTGAGTTTCGGTTTCCCGGTATTCAATCTCGCGGATACATGCATTACGTTCGGTGCGGCTGGATGGATAGTGCTTATGTACCGGGACTACTCGAGGGAGCGCACGTAGTGAATGATCTGATCGTGCATTCTTCCGGCCTCGTTGTTGGCCCGGGAACTCGCACGTGTATGCACTTCTCAATTCTCTTAGTCGACGGTTCCGAGGTAGATTCGACCCGCGGGGCCGAGCCGGCCGTTTTCACTTTTGGCGATGGAAGTCTTCTGCCAGGGTTTGAAAATGCGATCAAGGGCCTTCGTGAAGGCGAAAGCGGACAGTTCGAAATAGCGCCGAAGAATGGGTTTGGTGAATGCAACGAGGCAAATATCCAAGAGTTACCGATCGCTTCATTCGTCCCGGTCGGCGAACTAGAACCGGGGTTAGTGGTGTCTTTTGGATCCCCTGACGGTGAGTTGCCAGGGATCATCAAAGCCGTTGGCGAGAACAAAGCGATTGTCGATTTTAACCATCCGCTCGCCGGTAGGGTGCTGATCTTCGACGTCACGATCCTGAACGTTTGGCCGGTATAAGCCACATCGAGCTGCTAGTACAGGCGCGGCCCGGGTCCTTGTCGCTATCCGAAGATACGACGAAACCAAGGCTTTTTGGGTGTCGGGTCGCTAATCGATTCTTGGGTATCTGTCCGCGGAGACTCCGGTACGCCCGTGTCGGGCTGCGAGATCTGTAGAGGAGGGGGTACGTCCGGGCGATCGACAAGACCGAAAGTCATGATGTTAATCCAGCTGCGGTCGCGGTTAGCAATCGCTTCTTCCAGAATTAGATTCCCATTCTGGTCGAAAGCCCGGTAATCCGGGTAGTTCATCGCCAATACCCGCAACGAATCATTCGCAGCTTCCGTCAAACCGAGCTTGTAATTTGACTCTATCAGGATCGCCAGCGCTTCAGGTACGAAAGGCGTCTTCGAGTAGTTTTCGACAACGACGCGAGCGCGATTTGCAGCAGCCACGTGTGCATCTCGCGAGAGATAGTAACTGGCAATATCCACTTCGGCTTGCGCGAGAAGATTGCGCAAGTAAACCATTCGTTGATGGGCATCCTTGGCATATTCACTGTCGGGGAATCGATTTAGAAACTCACCAAAGTGCGCAAAGGCTACTTGGGCACCAGACATGTCGCGTCGAGACTCTTCGCCACCAAAAAACCGGTCAAGCACGCTGCGGTTTCCCGTAAATGCGGCGAGTCCGCGCATGTAGTAGGCGTAGTCGATGTTTGGGTGCTGGGGGTGCAGTCGGATGAAGCGATCGGCGGATGCTTCGACAGAGTCGAGATCCACGCTCATGTAGTGGGCGTAAATGAGTTCCAACTGCCCCTGTTCTGCGTACCGACCGAAAGGGAAACGCGCTTCGAGTTGTTGAAGTCGACTGATGCCAAGAGAATAGTTCCCGGTCTTAAGGCTGGTATTCGCCCGTCGATACAGGATCTGTTCACTGGTTTCATCCTCGACTATTGCCTGCTCATCAGTGTCTGGTCCCACAAATGGCATCCAGGCGCAGCTGCAAAGCGTGGAAAAGACGGCGAGCAAAATTAGACGCATAAGGAATCTCAAGGCCGAAACCGTATTTTACGGTCCGAGCGGCTAATTTGCATTGCGTACGGTTTCGAATTCGCCAAACGCAATACAGACCTCGCGTACCGGGATCAAAATCCGTAGGGTTGCAAATTGCGCACACCGAATGGACCTCAAAACGATATGGTTAATTTTCTCGCGACGCCGCGTTTGAGGCCGTTAGCGCTCACCGACCGGCGATGGCTTCGTTTCACCGCGTTCACTTCGTATTACTTTGCTCAAGGTGTTCCCATCGGACTGTTCTCTATAGCCATTCCCGCGGCACTCGCAGAACAAGGTCGTACGGTGGCCGAGGTTCTTTGGCTAGCCGGGTGGGTAAACCTCCCGTGGGCACTCAAACTGATTGTGGGACCGTTCATGGACCGCTTCCGATACCTGCCGATGGGAAATCGGCGTCCATGGGTGATGCTGGCTCAGACGGGACTCGTCATATCGTTTGTCGGCATGGCTCTTCTTGAACCAACGTTAGGCGGTTCTTTAGTGCCCATCGCGGTCTGTGGGATCGTCATCAATTCATTTGCGGCGAGTCAAGATGTGGCCGTTGATGGGATGGCGATCGACGTCTTACCAAGTAACGAGCGCGGTCGCGCGAACGCGCTCATGGGGTTTGGACAGGCGGCAGGTTTCGCGTGTTATGGGGCATTGTGCACGCGTCTTATCCACTCGATCGGGATCGAGGGGGCGGCATTGTTTTGCGCGGCGTCGGTTGGATTAATACTTATTGTTGTTGCGGTGGTGCGAGAACGTCCAGGTGAGAAGATGATGCCTTGGGGATCTGGCCAAGCGTCCGCCAAACATGGCCTTGCCGATCGACATATCGCGCAAATCGGATCCGACATTTTCCGCGTTCTGCTGTTACCGATGAGTTTATTATTGATGCTGGTTGAGTTTCTGAATAGGTTTCGCGACGGCATAGCCCTTGGGGTATTTCCTGTTTTTGGCGTGCAAGAAATAGGCCTCAGTGATATCCAGTATGCAGATTTCAGCTTTTGGGTGACGTTGGGCGCGGCCATTTTTGGCGCATTGTTAGGGCCGTCTATCGATCGCTTTGGGGCCAGGCGATTCCTGCTCATTGCGCTTTTCGGCGCTGCTATTTGTCACGTGGTTGTTGGGTTGCTCGAGACGCTGTGGACCAGTATGCCCTTCATGGTGACGCTAGCGGTCGTCAACGCAGCCTTTGGCCAGCTGGTGTTTGTGACCACCATCGCTATTTTTATGACTATATGTTGGTCGAAGGTATCCGCAACTCAATTTGCGATCTACATGGCGATGGCGAATCTGAGCCGCTCCATCGGCTCGTGGGTATTTGCTGGTGTCGACGAATCCCTAGATTTAGGCTACAGAGAATCGTTCTTTGTGATGGCAGGTTTGCTCATTGTTGCAGCGTTGTTGCTGACGCGATTTAACGCGTCCTCACACGCTGATCGGGTTGAACAATTCGATAGTGATCGGGGAAGTGGCAAATCCATAGGCCCTGACTAACATGTTGTCGATTCGACGAGTTCGCGAAGATATTCGATCGGCTTATGCTCGGTAAGTCGATCGAGCGGACCGAAACTTTGGCGAAGACGCATATAGGCCAAAGGATCGACAAGGCGTTAGCAGAGATTTGGCTTGAGTTTTCCCGTGCCCAAATCACGAATTGGATGCGGATTGGCGCAATCCAAATTAATGGCAAAGTCGTTAAACCCAACGCGAAAGTTTGCGGAGGAGAACGGGTACGCTTGAATGCCGCCATACCGGCTTCAGAGGACTGGCTAGTCGCTGAGGCGGTAGATTTTTCGGTCGTGTACGAAGATCAGGATCTTTTGATCGTAGACAAACCGCGGGGCCTCGTAGTTCATCCTGGCGCCGGAAATTTGACAGGCACGCTAGTCAACGGGCTGATAAATCGACGTGCTGAGTTGGCTCAGTTGCCGCGCGCGGGGATCGTCCATCGACTCGACAAAGACACCACCGGATTGATGGTCGTCGCCGCCAATAACAAGGCGCTGAAAATACTTACCCAATCCATAGCTAAACACGACGTTGACCGACGTTATGTGGCTATCTGCGAAGGGATCCTCCGAAAGCGTAGACGTCTTGATATGGCGATAGGCCGGGATTTTCGGGACCGGACCCGTCAACGTGTACGAGACGATGGACGAGATGCTGTCACGCGCGTGAAGCCCATCGAGACATTCCGCGGTCATACGGCGATCGAGGCGTTTTTGGAGACTGGTAGAACGCATCAAGTGCGTGTACACCTGGCCGCGATCGGTCACCCGTTGGTGGGAGATCGTCGCTACGGAGCACGCGGGCGATTGCCCAAGCAACCGACCGAAAAGCTGGTCGACGCTGTACGCAGCTTCGATCGACAGGCATTGCATGCGGCTGGATTAGCTTTCAGTCATCCATCAAGTGATAAAAGGGTGGAATTTGAAAGCGAACTGCCGTCGGATATGCAGTTGCTCGTTGAAACCTTGCGCCAGGATCAATCTTGATTGATTGGATAGACGCAACCCGCGAGCTCGCCGATGGCGTTCGAGCGGGCTATACCACGCGATTGGGAGGTGCCAGTGAGGGCGCGTATTTGTCAGCCAACATGGCTACGCATGTTGGTGATGTTGATGCTGATGTCAGAGAAAATCGACGACGACTGCATCAGATAACGGGGCTCGGCGACATCCGCTGGCTGAAGCAGGTCCATGGCTCGAGTGTTGTAAAGATAGAACCGCACGTCGATCCGGTTGATGATCAATGCTCGGCGCTGGTTGCGGATGCTCAATGGACCGATTCAACCGGAATCGGTCTAGCGATTCTTAGCGCTGACTGCTTCCCCGTGGTTATTGCGGATGCTAGCGGCGGTGTTGTTGGAATCGCGCATTGTGGTTGGCGTGGAGCTGTATGTGGGGTCCTCGAATCGCTTGTTGCCGCCATGCGTTTGCGATCGACATCGCTCAATGCGTGGCTTGGCCCGGGTATTTGCAAGCAATGTTATGAGGTCGGACCTGACGTTGTAGAGCGACTTAATGCCCGGATATCGAAAAACGTACTCGACGCCGGGCCGCGCCGGAAACACTGGCTTCTGGATCTTCCTGGCTATCTGGAAATATTGCTCCAAGAATTAGGAATCGAACGTATTTTTAGATCGCCAAGCTGCACTTATCAGGACGAAGATTTGTATTCCTATCGCAGGGACAAGGTCACAGGGCGCGTGGCGACGATAGTCTGGCGCGAAACACCTTGAACTTCGGACCCTCCTAATCAGGTATTTTCCTCGTGTGTTCCCGCCACGACTCTTTGACAGATACAACGTATTTCAGAAGAATACGCGCCCTTTGCTCTAATTTGACGGGGTTGTGCACCGATGACGGAACGATTGTCCGGCGGTGACATGCTTATTCGGGCGCTGCGCGACGAAGGCGTCGAGTACATCTTTGGTTACCCGGGTGGGGCAGCCCTGCACATTTACGATGCAATCTTCAGACAGCAAGAAATCGAACACATTCTTGTACGTCACGAACAAGCTGCGACTCATATGGCCGATGGGTACGCACGAGCGACAGGTCGTCCTGGTGTTGTCCTAGTCACGTCTGGACCAGGCGCTACGAACGCGATCACGGGGATCGCCACGGCCTACATGGATTCGACCCCCATTGTGGTAATTTCGGGCCAAGTTCCTAACGATTTGATTGGAACAGACGCGTTCCAGGAAACCGACATGGTGGGTATTTCGCGGCCTGTCGTGAAACACAGTTTCTTGGTCAGAGCGGCCAGCGAGATTCCGAATGTTGTCAAAAAGGCTTTCTATATCGCGGCGAGCGGTAGGCCTGGACCGGTCGTGATCGATGTCCCCAAAGATACGACCGATCCGAACGATCTTCACGAATACAACTACCCAGCGGAGGTTTCCTTACGGTCGTACAAGCCTTCTTCGGGCGGTCACGTGGGTCAAATCAGGAAGGGCGTCCGAGCCTTGAGCGAAGCTCGTCGACCGGTCATTTATGCGGGCGGCGGTGTCGTCCAAGGCGACGCGAGTGCGGAGCTGGTGGCTGTGGCAAGAAAGTTGGGCTATCCAGTGACAAATACGTTGATGGGGCTTGGAGCATTCCCTGGCGACGACCCGCAATTTCTAGGCATGCTCGGTATGCACGGTACATATGAAGCCAATTGTGCAATGCACCACGCGGACCTAATTTTTGCGGTAGGGGCCCGATTCGACGATCGTGTAACGAACAATGCAGCAAAGTTCTGCCCCGAGGCTCGAATCATCCATGTTGATGTGGATCCGGCGTCGATCGCGAAGATCATAAAGGTTGACATCCCTATTGTTGGCCATTGCAAAGTCGTTTTGGCGGAAATGTTGGCGGTGCTGGAAACGGAGATTACTGGCACGCTCGATAATGCAGACGATGTGACAGCGTGGTGGCAACGAATCGATCGATGGCGGGCGGAACACGGTCTTGATCACGACCAAAGCGAACGTCGGGGAGCTGGTGGTTCGCTCCTGCCACAACAGGTCGTGCAGGCCGTCTATCGCGCAACGGGTGGTGATGCATACGTGACCAGCGATGTCGGACAACACCAAATGTTCGCGGCCCAATATTATCGGTTTTCGAAACCAAGGCGCTGGATTAATTCTGGCGGGCTAGGAACTATGGGGTTTGGATTCCCGGCAGCGATGGGCGTGCAGTTCGCTTTTCCAGACAAGACGGTTGTGTGTATCACGGGGGAAGGGAGCTTTATGATGAACATGCAGGAGTTATCGACCTGCATGCAATACTCGCTACCCATCAAGATTATTAATCTCAACAATCAAGCCCTTGGCATGGTCAAACAATGGCAAGACATGCAGTACGCCGGTCGTCATTCTCACAGTACGTATCGGGACGCTCTTCCCGACTTTAGTCAAATGGTGGGGTCGTTTGGTCACGTCGGCATCAAGGTGACCACACTGGAAGAGCTGAATTCCGTCATCCCTGACATTTTTGGAGACCGATACCGAAACGACTTGGTGTTTCTTGATGCACACATCGACCCCGATGAACACGTTTACCCGATGCACATTAAGGGAGGCTCTCTTAAGGATATGGTTTTGGGAAACGAGGAACCAACGTAATGCGACGCATAATTGCTGTTCTACTTGAGAATGAAGCGGGTGCGCTTTCTCGGGTTGTCGGGCTTTTCGCGCAGCGTAACTACAACATTGAGACGTTAACCGTCGCACCGACGGAGGATCCTACGCTTTCCCGTCTCACGCTGACGACGGAGGGTGACGAAGGCAAGATCGAACAGATCATAAAACACTTAAATAGGTTGATTGAAGTGGTTAGGGTGTTTGACCTGACTGAGGGTGATCACTTAGAGCGGGAAATCATAATGATAAAAGTCCGTGCCGATGGCGCTGCTCGGGCAGAAGTGAAACGTACGACCGATATGTTTGGTGGACAGATCGTCGATGTAGATCAGAATACCTATACCATTCAACTGGTCGGACCTTCGGGAAAACTCACGGCGTTTATTGACGCGTTGGATGGGAATCAAGTCGTTGAAGTTGTTCGTTCAGGGGTTTCAGGTATCGGTCGAGGTGACAGAATTTTAAGCCTCTGATCGCGACGCTAAAGGCAGGCTAGACTAGAAAGGAAAGATATATGCAAGTTTATTACGATAAGGACGCGGACCTATCGATTATTCAGAACATGCGCGTTGTCGTTGTGGGGTACGGCTCCCAGGGTCACGCTCACGCTAACAATCTTCGCGATAGTGGTGTTTCCAACATTGCGATTGGTCTGCGCGATGAATCGGGTTCTGCCACTAAAGCAACGGAAGCTGGTTTTGCCGTCGTTAGGGTAGCCGACGCGGTAACAGATGCCGATTTGGTGATGGTACTAACTCCGGACGAAAAGCAGCAGCAACTCTATGTCGACGACATTGCCCCAAACCTCAAGCAAGGGGCATGCATGGCATTTGCGCATGGTTTTAACATTCACTTCGGGTTGATCGAGCCTCGCGAGGACCTTGACGTCATTATGATTGCGCCGAAAGGACCCGGTCACACGGTTCGGTCGACGTATGTTGAGGGAGGTGGCGTTCCGTCGCTGATAGCGGTAAGCCAAGATGCGTCGGGCCGAGCCAAAGAAATTGCACTCTCGTATGCGTCCGCCAATGGTGGTGGCCGAGCGGGTGTTATTGAAACGACGTTTCAAGAGGAAACGGAAACGGATCTCTTCGGCGAACAGGCTGTGCTCTGTGGCGGTGTGTCGGCGTTGGTGCAGGCAGGATTCGAAACGCTAACAGAAGCCGGTTACGCTCCGGAAATGGCTTATTTCGAATGCCTTCACGAGCTAAAACTCATTGTGGATTTCTTTTACGAAGGTGGCATTTCAAATATGTGGTACACGGTTTCCAATACGGCCGAATACGGGGGTCTTACCCGGGGCAGTCGCATCGTAAACGAGGAGACGAAAAAGGAAATGCGTCGTATTCTTGAAGAGATTCAAAGCGGGAGTTTTGCGCGTGAATTCGTCAGTGAAAATCAGGCCGGCGCGCCGACTATGAAGGCAATGAGGCGCATGAGCCAGGCGCATGAAATTGAGGTAGTGGGTGCTCGTCTCCGAGCGATGATGCCTTGGATCGAAGAGAATAAATTGGTAGATAAGACGAAGAATTGATTAACGATGTCGGATGAAGGTCCTAAACTTGAAGCGGTAGATGATGCTAGCGGTGGCGAGGATCGCCGTCGCCGCGGGATCCTACTGCTACCCAATTTGATTACAACGGGTGCCCTTTTTTCGGGCTTTTACGCGATAGTTGCTGGAATGAATGGCCGCTTTATCGCGGCAGCACTCGCGATATACGTAGCGGCCGTGCTAGACACTCTGGATGGGCGCGTTGCTCGGTGGACCCGTACGGAAAGTCCTTTTGGCGCGCAGTACGATAGTCTTTCGGACATGGTTGCGTTCGGCGTTGCACCGGCGTTGGTGGTGTTCGAGTGGGGCCTTGCGGCACTCGGCCAATTCGGTTGGGTTGTAACGTTTATTTATATGGCTTCTGCGGCGTTACGCCTGGCCCGATTTAATACGTCGGGTGACTTAAACTCGTTTACAGGATTGCCTAGCCCAGCCGCCGCCGGCCTCGTCGCCAGTGCAGCTTGGGTCGGCTCCGGTGGTGATGCACTCGAACCGTCGATACTGGCGATTGCATTTATGACCCTAATCACTCTCCTCGCCGGACTGTTGATGGTCTCTAATTTCACATACTTTTCGCCCAAACGGTTTGGATTGAAAGGACGCGTACCCTTTATTACGTTCGTTGTTGTGGTTATGGGATTTGCTGTCGTGCTCGTTGACCCGCCTCTGGTATTGTTACTTATCGGGACCGCTTACGCTCTCTCGGGACCATGCGTGGCACTCTTTCGGTGGGTACGCAATAACTAGTTGCAACGGGAAACCTTTTTGAGCTTCGTCATAAAAACTCCTACCGACGTAAGGCCATCGGAAATCACGCCAGAGAGGGTTTATCAAACGCGCCGCCGATTTATGCATGTCATAGGCGCGGCGGGTCTGGCCTCGTCGGTTCCAGCGGCCGCACTTCACGCGGGATGGATGGATTCAAAGGGTTTTGCGCCTGCGCCACCGTCTGAGGACACAGTTACGCCTCGGGGCTATGCAACGAGTTTTAACAATTTCTATGAGTTTGGGACCGACAAAAATGATCCGGCTGAGTTGGGCAGTCGTCTCACCACGGAACCTTGGAGCCTTGAGGTGGCCGGACTTGTGGGCAAGCCGGGGACATACGATATTGAAGATTTATTGGCGGGTGTTGACCTTGAAGAACGAATCTATCGGCTTCGTTGTGTAGAAGCGTGGTCGATGGTCATCCCATGGGTTGGCTTCCCACTTAAAACGTTACTTGAACGGTTTAATCCGTTGGGGTCGGCGAAGTACGTAGCGTTTACGACGCTCTATCGCCCCGAAGAAATGCCGGGGCAGCGATCTTATTTTAGCTCGATCAAGTACCCCTACGTCGAGGGTTTACGACTTGATGAGGCATACCATCCGTTGGCAATTATGGCTGTCGGCATGTACGGACAGGTATTACCTAACCAAAACGGCGCTCCGCTGAGACTGGTGGTGCCATGGAAGTATGGATTTAAGAGCATCAAATCGATCGTTCGCATTGAATTAACCGAGACGAGACCCCGTACGACGTGGAATCTCACAGCGTCGAACGAATACGGTTTCTATGCGAACGTCAATCCGACCGTCCATCACCCAAGGTGGAGCCAAGGCAGTGAACGCCGTCTTCCCAGTTCGTTGTTCAACGGCAATCGAAAAATCTCAACCCGCATGTACAACGGTTACGATGAAGTGGCTGGTCTGTATGCGGGCATGAATTTGCGCCTGAATTATTGAAATCGATTGTATTTGTGGCTTGCGCCATTCCATTAATGTTGGTGGGTTGGGATGTAGCAGTTGAAATTCGATCGCCTGGGAGCGTCTTCGGCGCCGATCCAGCCGAGGCGATCGTCGTCCTCTTGGGGACGTGGACGATCCGGTTACTGCTAATTACGTTGTCGATCTCAACCGTCGCTCGGATCTTCAAGCGCCCGAAGATAGTGACGCTTCGTCGAACGGTCGGTTTGTGGACGTTTGTGTATGCTTGTATCCACTTTTCGGCGTACTTCACGCTGCTTGCTGAGTTTAGTATTTCTGCTTGGCTAGAGGATTTTTCAGAGAGGACGTATATCACGGCGGGCATGGCGGCTCTTATGTTGTTGATCCCGCTTGCTGTTACGTCGACGCGAAATTGGCAACGTCGTCTGGGACTCCGTTGGAGGAAGTTACATACTCTGATCTATCCAGCAGCGATGGCAGCGTTGTTGCATGTCCTGTGGGCTGCTAAGGCCAGCTTTCTGGATGTTTTTATATACGGCCTTGCTCTTGCGATACTGTTTGGAGAAAGGATTGCGGTTAGAATCCGCCGACGCGCGGGTAGGGGCGCCATCAGCCGCTAAATGTTATGAACTCAAATAGTTATTGGCGCGATAACCTTCGCCTCATCGGGATCTGTCTGATCGTATGGTTTACGTGTTCCTACGGTTTTGGCGTGCTCTTGGTTGACGAATTAAATCGGATTCAATTCGCAGGATTCAAGCTTGGCTTCTGGTTCGCTCAGCAAGGGAGCATCTACGTATTTCTGGTATTGATTTTCTTTTACGCGCACCGCATGGCAGCGATTGACAAAAAACACGATGTGGACGAGGACTGATGGACCTTCAGACACTGACCTACCTTGTCGTTGGAGCAACGTTTGCGCTCTACATTGCGATTGCATTTAAGTCCAAAGCTCGAAGCACGGGCGACTTCTATGTTGCGGGAAAGAACGTACACCCCATTGCAAATGGCATGGCGACAGCGGCGGATTGGATGTCCGCGGCATCGTTTCTGTCAATGGCGGGATTGATTGCATTTCTCGGATACGACGGATCGGTGTACTTGATGGGTTGGACGGGCGGATACGTGCTCTTAGCTCTCCTGTTAGCCCCCTATCTACGTAAGTTCGGTAAGTATACGGTCCCCGAGTTCATTGGGGATCGGTACTATTCACAAGCGGCTCGAGTCGTGGCTGTGATCTGTTTGATTGTCATTTCGTTTACCTACGTTGCGGGACAAATGCGTGGTGTGGGTATTGTCTTTTCCCGATTTCTAAGTATCCCTATCGAATTGGGACTTATCGTTGGCATGGCGATTGTGTTCTTTTATGCAGTGCTTGGCGGCATGAAGGGCATTACCTACACCCAGGTCGCACAATACTGTGTACTCATATTTGCCTACACACTGCCGGCGGTATTCATCTCGTTCCAAGTCACGGGCAATCCGATTCCTCAGCTTGCATTTGGTAGTGAAGTCGCGCCCGGTATAAGTTTGTTAGAAAAGTTAGATCAGATTGTCACGGATCTTGGCTTCGCTGAGTATACGTCCGGAACAAAAAGCACGATCGACGTGTTCTTTATTACGTTGGCGCTCATGGTTGGGACTGCTGGACTGCCGCACGTGTTAGTTCGATTCTTCACGGTACCGAAGGTGCGAGACGCTCGTGCGTCAGCGGCGTGGGCGCTTCTTTTTATTGCGGTTCTTTATACCACCGCACCCTCCGTAGGCGCGCTTGCACGCCTGAACCTGACAACGACGATACAGCAATCCCCAGTGGGTACTGAAAACGCAAACATGGTGTATGCCGAACGTCCGGAGTGGTTTCGAACGTGGGAGGATACGGGGTTGTTGCGGGTTAACGATCTCAACGGTGACGGTAAAGTCCAGTATTACAACGATACGAATCCTGATTTTGCACCTCGCGCGAAAGCGATGGGCTGGAAAGGTAATGAGTTGACCATTGATCGGGACATCATTGTTCTAGCCAATCCAGAGATTGCAGGGTTACCGGATTGGGTGATCGCGGTCGTGGCCGCAGGAGGAATCGCCGCCGCACTATCGACAGCGGCGGGGTTGTTATTGGTCATTTCCGCTGCGGTATCCCACGACCTCGCAAAGAGTGTGTTTGCACGGAACCTTTCGGATCGTGCCGAATTGCGTGTGGGGCGTATTAGTGCGGGTGTTGCAATTCTTTTGGCGGGGTATTTGGGTTACAACCCGCCGGGATTTGTGGCCCAGGTAGTGGCGCTTGCCTTCGGTCTAGCAGCGGCTTCGCTGTTTCCGGCAATTCTTCTCGGGATATTCAGTATGCGGGTGAATCGAGAAGGAGCGATCGCAGGGATGCTGACTGGGCTCTTGTTTACGATGGGATACATTGTTTATTTCAAGGGTATATTCATGGAGCCCTTGGCCGAGAATATCACTGCTAATTGGCTGTTTGGGATTTCTCCGGAAGGGATAGGCGCCGTGGGAATGATTCTCAATTTTGCGGTTTCGCTAATCGTTAGTGCCGTGACAAAAAAACCACCCGAGGGCGTTCGTGTAATGGTCCAAAGCATCAGGGTGCCGCGATCAAACTAGCCGCAGAAAAGTGTACGGTTTGCCATCCCGGCAGCCCTAGCATGGATTCTCGTAAAAGCATCGACTTGTTAGAAAGTCTACCGAATTGGGAGATTGGCACCGAGTCAGAAGTGCCTACTTTGCGTCGTCTATACCGGTTTGACGATTTCGCCCAAGCTCTTGCATTCACGAATCAAGTTGCAGCGCTTGCCGAGGCTGAAGACCACCATCCGCGCATTGTTATGGAGTGGGGGTCTGTTCAAATCAGCTGGTGGACACATGTTGTTAGAGGTTTGCACTACAACGACTTCATCATGGCCGCACGTTGCGAGGATGAATTTAGAAGATGAATACTTTCCCGTAACCTGTTAATTTCGATCGCTTGGGGTAGGAAAGGGACACTTATTTTGGCTCGAAATAGTAAAGCGCCGACGGCGGCTTCGATTAATAAATCGCGCGAGGCAATTCAGCGTGACATCGATGCGTTTCTCGCGTCTGGCAAGAAAATCGAACAGATTCCGGCCGGCAAAAGCGGTCAAGACAACTTCAAGGGTAGTAAGCACATCGTCATCTCGAGGCGCCCAAAGCAGGCACCACAACGTTAATTCTTTAGGGGGTGTAAGCACTCCCGCGAAAAGTGAACCGCGCTCGTTTATGCGGTTTGTGCTACGGACGTTCGGGCCGCTGCTTCGGTCGTGCGTTACAATTGCCGCTCTCATATCGGATCGCGTCTGATGGTTGCGGTGCCTTTGGAATACCTCCGTGGTTTGGGTATTGATGTTTGGGTACCCAAGCAAACGGTTGGGAATACTGTAGAAAGTCGCGCCGTGCCGGTCGGGGGAGAACCCAAAATTCAGGCGTTGGGAAACGAGGCGACGCCGTTATCGAGCGGTTCCAAGGAGGGGCCCCGTTTCACCATTCGTGGGTTTCGACTTGAACGAGTGTTGGGTCTGGTGGCGGAGGATGCGTTTTCCGACATGTCGTTGATACTTGATATTGCCAGGGCGATAAACGGTTTTAAATCTGTTGAGGCAGACGAATTTGTCTTCGTTTGGCCACAGGTCGAAGGATCTGAAACTTCCTGGGATGACGCCATTAATGCGTTTAACGCGTTCTGTAGGTTGCAGATTGGACCCGAGGATGTTGTTTTGGCGGTGGGCCGAGGCTTGGTGCGACTAATGGCTCGGGAAAATTTGTCGAAGGAACAGGTCATTGCGCTAGATGGGGCGCCGCGTGACGGAACGGCGAAGTACGAGCTATGGCAGCAGATCCGAGTCTTGGTGCGATAAGGTTTCGCACAATGGGCGGTCTTGATCTCGATAACGTCGTGAAGATCGAGACTGAATCCTATGAATTTCCGTGGTTGCGAAGAACGTTTGAGGACTGCTTGACGGCTTCCTACGAATGTTGGATTGGAGAGCTTCTGGGTCGTGAAGAGCCGGATGATATCGTTGGACATGGAATTCTGAATGTAAGGGCTGATGAGGCCCATTTGTTGAATATATGCGTGAAGAAGCAATCTCAGGGATGTGGTTTTGGACGAGATATCGTTGGTTATTTGATTGAGCGTGCAAAAGCTAAAGGAGCCAAAACAATGTTCTTAGAAGTTCGCCCATCGAACGGTATCGCGCGGGAGCTATACGATTCGGTTGGGTTTCGCCAGATCGGAATTCGAAAGGGTTATTACCCGGCGCTCAAGGGACGAGAGGACGGACTTGTGCTCGCATTGTCGCTTGATGGCGATTAAAACTTGAACGTCATGTTGAGAGCATCCGGCAAGCCACGTCGATCCTTTTGGCAGAGCGTTTTTTCCAAATTGCGATGAACAGTCAAGACGGTCATTACCGGCGTAGAACGTTCGCCATCATCTCGCACCCGGATGCGGGCAAAACCACGGTAACTGAGAAGCTATTGTTACTAGGTGACGCCATTCAGATGGCCGGCACCATCAAATCACGCAAGTCGGATCGGCATGCCCGTTCAGACTGGATGGCGATGGAACAGGAACGCGGCATTTCAGTGACGACGTCTGTGATGCAGTTCAATTACGGCGACAGAATCGTCAATCTTCTAGATACACCTGGACACTCGGACTTTTCGGAAGATACGTATCGCACGCTTACCGCGGTTGATTCGGCACTGATGGTGATCGATGGAGCCAAAGGGGTTGAGCCACGAACCATCAAACTATTAGAGGTTTGTCGTTTACGCGACACACCGATACTCACCTTTATCAATAAGCTTGATCGCGCGATCCGCGATCCGATCGAGCTGATGGACGAGATTGAGGATATTCTACAGATTGAGTGCGCACCAATTACCTGGCCAGTGGGAATGGGCCGCGATTTTCGTGGGTGTTACCACCTCCTCGAAGATCGTTTTGACTGCTATGAATCGGGGCATGGGGATCGGATCCACGAATATGCCACCATACCTGGGTTGAACTCGACAGCGGCAAAGGACTGGCTCGGTGACGAGTACGAACCGTTCGCGGAACAAATAGAGTTGGTCAGGGGTGCTAGTCACGAATTCGATTTGCAGGATTTTTTGGATGGACGATGCTCGCCGGTATTCTTTGGTACGGCGCTGGGCAACTACGGCGTTCGACACATGTTGGATATGTTCATCGATATTGGCCCAACGCCTGGTCCCCGCCAGGCTGGCACGCGTATGGTCGAACCGTCGGAGGACAAGTTCACGGGATTTGTATTCAAGATTCAGGCCAACATGGATCCTCGGCATCGAGATCGAATTGCATTTATGCGGATTTGCTCCGGTCGCTATCAGCACGGCATGCGCATGAACCATGTGCGATTAGGACGCGAAACAAAGATCACCGACGCCGTCACATTTATGGCGGGCGATCGTGTAAAAGTTGCCGAAGCATATGCCGGAGACATTATTGGTCTCCACAACCACGGGTCGATTCAGATTGGCGACTCATTCAGCGAAGGCGAACCGATCGTTTTTCAGGGGATCCCCAATTTTGCTCCAGAGCTGTTTCGTCGAGTTAGGGTGCGGGATCCATTAAAGTCGAAGCAGCTGGAAAAGGGGATTCGCGAGCTTTCTGAAGAAGGGGCGACGCAAGCCTTTATGCCTCTATCGGGAAATGACATCGTTGTTGGCGCTGTAGGATCGTTGCAGTTCGATTTGGTGGCGTACCGGTTGCGAGAAGAATACCGCGCGGACTGCCTATACGATCAGAGTTCCGTATATACAGCACGGTGGGTCATTTGTGAGGATGAGAACAAACTCACTGAATTTCGCGCGAAGAACTTAGGCCAACTAGCCCTCGATGGTGGCGGATTCCTTACGTTTCTCGCCACGTCTAGGGCTAACCTCGAGTTAGTACAAGAACGATGGCCCGGCGTCCACTTTTTGTCGACTCGCGAGCATGGAGCGAAAGCGTAGATCTCGGACGCCTATTGTTGGCGGCGAGCGTAGGCTCGTATGATCTTTATTAGAACGACAGGATTGTTGTTGGATTGATTAACCTACCATTCGCGCGCGAGCTAGCTTCGTTTATTGACCGTCCGCAAGATGCTGTCGAGGGTGCTTTGATAGTTGCCTGTATCATCGACAAGGACGCTGACGTAAATTGGGCACGCCACGAATTGGATCGGCTTGCGGTAGAGATTGGACCGGGCAATGCTGGCAACATTTGCGACGAACTGCGACGGTTGGGCTTTCAAGGGGCAAGTCGAAACTATTACTCGGTTGGCAACAGCCGTTTAGACACTGTGTTGCATTCGAAGCGCGGGATTCCCGTCTCTCTTGCGATGGTTATCGCAGGTGTCGCTCATCGGCAAGGGCTGCCAACGGAAGGGATTAATTTCCCAAGACGTTTTTTACTCACGGTCGCTGGTGATTTGGTGGATCCATTTGAACTGAAGGTCACCTCGATCGAAGCTTCGAGGGAATGGTTGACCGACAACAATCTAGATCCCGAGCAGGCGTTCGCGGTTGCTAGCCCGATCGATATCGTGCTTCGAATGCTCAACAATGTACGGTCGATTTTGCAGTCGTCCGGCGATTACGTAAGGGCGCTTGAACTCTCGGATTATCAGCTGATGCTGGTTCCCGAACACTATGGACTCTACATTGAGCGGGCAGACGTATGGATGCATTTTGGTGATCGAGATATGGTGTTACGTGAGCTGAACAGCGCATTAGACAACGCTCCCTCGAGTGCCATCGCCGAGCGTATCGGCGACCGTATCAAAGATATTCGGAATGTACCGTCGAGTGATCTGAATTAATTGATACGTCTAATCGGTCATGTCCGCAAAGGGATTGGGCATGTTTAGTTCGATCGGTTGCTCAAATCCAGGAATTTGGATTGTCGCATCGTCGAAGTCTAGATCCTCACCTTCGAGAACTCCTTCTCCAAATTGGTAGATAGGCGTGGCTTCTCCGTAACTCGCTCGTTGATCGTAGTCGCGAGCCTTTTCTCGGACCGATTCGTTGCGACGCGCGTGGGCCAGCAGTTCATCACGACCGTGCCGTTTTTCCAACATTTTCAAAGTTAAATTGGGAGACAACGCCAGTCCGGTCGCGTTGTTACCACCAAACCCTTTCGAATTAATGAACGCCACCTCAAGTGATTCGGGGGGACGCTCGATGTGACCAGACCCGATCGTTAAATGACTTGCGTGTACATCATCGGCGATGTGGTCAATGGTCGCGATTCCAGGGATGAATCCATATTTCCACGTTCCCAGTGCGCTGGTTAGTTGATCGCCTGACGCCGGTGCAAGCGTATGACCGAGGTATGCCTTGACCGCAGCGACGGGCCAATTTGTTATGCCGAATGTTTTCGCTAATTCGTTCATGATTTCGGACTCGGTCACTCGATTCTGCGGAGTACCCGTTCCATGGGCGTGGATGTACGAACGTTCTCGCAAACCGCCATCACCAATCAGAGATCGCGCAGTTGCCATCGCTTTGGCCATGGTTATGTAATTACCTATTCCTGGACTGGGGATGGATTTCTTGAATCCATCGGCGTTGACAAAGACGTCGGGTACCGAGCCATAAATTTCAGCGCCAAGTTCGAGCGCGAGTTCGTCATCCATCAGGACAACATAGACGGCGGCCTCGGCGAGTGTGAAGCCGGCGTTAACTGAAAAGGGCCGGCATGCTCTCCGGTTGTCGACTTCGTTAGTTCCGTCGAGTGTCATGAGGGCTTCGTCTTCCGTAAGCGCCCCCATGATTCGATAACCCTCAATAATCTCTGGAGTAATGGGTGCTTCGGCCCCCCCAACCAACGCCACGCGTCGGTGACCACTACGGATATCGTCGATCCCTTGTTTGAGGTTGTAGAGGAACGTCGCACAGGCACCGATGACGGCACCAGTAGAGCCCACGCTGCCCAGAATGTACGCATTGATAAAATCCGTAGGCATTTCGCAGAGTCCGAGCGCTGCTTGCTTGGAGGTCGGGCGTTTTCCCATCATGGGCGCTTGAAGCATGCCGCCAATACCGTTTTGGTCTAGTTGCCCCATCGCGCTGCCCGAATACACGGCGAAAGCATCGGGAGGTACAAGGCGACGCAACGTCGTCCAATCGATACCTATCGAATGAACTGCATCGGACGCGCCATAAACCGTCAGCTGGAGCCCCCGCGGATGATTTCTCGACGGGTAAAGCGCTCCGGGATCGAATCCAGTCGGCACCTGACCCGCAGAGGTGACCCGTGATACTCGACGATCCGGCAGTAGCACTTCGGTTGGATTATCAATCGAGACCTCGACCGCGTCGTCCGACAGTTCTTTGACGCTCCAGTTTTCCGGAACGCGGTTAGGTAGCTGACGTACCGGTATTACGAACGTGAGCTCGTTCCCCGACGGCCCGGTCAGCGTAGCCGAACGGTGAAAAAGAATCTCTTCGGGATCGAAGAGGCCGATGCGGCGTACCAACGTGTTGTTCCGAATGTATTTGCGAACGGCGTGGTCGCTAGCATCGCCTTCCACTTTCATGATCCCGGCGAGACTACGATAGGTTTCGGCTGCGTCTTGTTCGCCGAGTGCGTCGATCACGGTGCGTCGGTATGCGTGATGAAAAGACACGCGTCCCGCTGGGTTGATACCACCAAATCCTGCGATAACCGGTAATGGCGTCAATTGGTTAGTTGATCTACCCGAGGGTGGTTACAACATGCCCATTGTATGTTCTCTGAGGACTGGATGCATGGTCTTTCAGGTCGTTTCAATCGCGACGGCGGTTGCTTCGCCGCCGCCGATGCATAGGGCAGCAACCCCTCGTTGACGTCCCGTTGTCCGAAGCGCATGGGCCAGAGTGACAATCAAACGGCTACCCGTTGAGCCGATCGGATGACCCTGGGCGCACGCGCCGCCGTAGATGTTTACTTTGAACGGGTCGAGGTCGAGTTCGCGAATTGCCAACATCGTCACCATGGCAAATGCTTCGTTTATTTCAAACAGATCCACGTCGTCTTTGCTCCAACCAACCTTGTCCAAGAGCGTTTTGATGGCTCCTACCGGGGCAATAGTAAATTTGGACGGATGCATCGAATAAGTCGCATGACCTCTGATGCGTGCCAATGGGCGGCCACTCAAGGACGTCGTTACTGATTCGCTGGCGACAACGAGCGCCGATGCGCCGTCCGAAATAGAACTGGCGTTAGCAGCGGTGATGGTTCCGTCTTTCTTAAATGCAGGCCGGAGCGTGGGTATGCGGTCAATATTTGAACGCCGCGGTTGCTCGTCTTCGTGGCCGGCGTCCATTGGCGTAATTTCTGTCGCTAAAATGCCGGAGTCCATTGCGGCCAGTGCTTTCTTTAACGAGCCGATTGCGAATTCGTCCATCGCATCTCGGGACAGCTGATATTCATCGGCGGTGTCCTGAGCAAAGCTGCCCATGGAGCCACCGCTCTCGGCATCTTCGAGGCCATCTGTAAACATCGAATCTACAATCTCGCCGTGACCCATCCGAAAGCCTCCTCGAGCTTTCGCCAAGAGGTACGGGGCATTGGTCATGCTTTCCATTCCGCCAGCTACGACACACTCGGCGGCACCCGCCACAATAAGGTCGTGTGCCAACATCGTAGCCTTCATCCCGGAACCACAAACCTTATTGATCGTGGTCGCTCCGCTGGAGTCCGGAATTGCAGCCATGCGCATTGCTTGACGCGCGGGGGCTTGTTTGGCGCCGGCGCTGACCACACAACCCATCAGAATTTCGTCGATGTTTACAGGGGCGATTCCAGAATCTTCAACCGCGGCCGAGATAGCATGGCTCCCGAGTTCCACGACGCTATGACCTGCCAGAGATCCTTGAAAACTACCGATAGGCGTGCGCTTAGCACTAAGAATAAAAATCTCCATCGGACTTCCTTAGTTAGCGTTCGTTAAAACGTGAAATCAATTCTGCGAAGTTGCAGGGTATAAAGGTCGAATCGAGTTGATCTTGCAATATGTGGTCCCAGGCCGTTGCGCAAGCGGAGGTTGATCCCGGCACGGCAAAAATCAGCGTAGCGTTGGCGAGTCCAGCAACGGCACGGGACTGGATTGTGGAGCTTCCAATTTCCTCGTATGAAATTTGTCGGAACAATTCCCCAAATCCCTCAATGGTCTTATCAAACAAGGGGAGAAGTGCTTCGGGAGTACTGTCTCTGCCGGTAAATCCGGTTCCGCCCGTCGTTAACACGACGTCGGTGGTATCGTCAGCAATCCAGTTCGATACGGTTGCCCGAATCTGGTACACGTTGTCTGGGATTAGGTCGCGACTAGCGAGTAGATGACCGTTGCCAGTAAGCCGCTCCACCAGGAGGTCTCCGGACGTATCGTTATCAGGTGTCCGGGAGTCGGAGATGGTCAAAACGGCGATGGCGAGAGGAGACATATTGCTTAAAGAAAGGAGCACAAGTTTGCGGATTTGTTGGCAAATACATTACAGTAGCCGTCTTGATTCTGCATCACCTCATAAGCATCAAGCGTGCAGCCAGGGACTGAATGGACAGTAACGTCGTCGAGGGTGATCGCCTATTTCTGATCGCTGAGAATCTGGCGCAAGACTTCTCCCGCCTTCCCACAATAGAAGCCGAAGCGTACGGTGGTATGCGCGGGTTGGTGTCCCGATCTTCGATCGCCCGGCAGCTCAGCGCACTCGACGCCATGGAC
The DNA here is from genome assembly GCA_022448085.1 of Pseudomonadales bacterium. GTDB lineage: Bacteria > Pseudomonadota > Gammaproteobacteria > Pseudomonadales > Azotimanducaceae > UBA11889. The sequence continues at coordinate 110,997 of JAKUTH010000003.1, forward strand.
ATCGATACGTACATCGAGACGGTTGTCGAGCCGGCCGAGACGCAGGCACGACCGCCGGCACCTTCGGTCATTCGGGCGCTGGGCTCGATCATCGAAGAAGAGAGCGATGGTCCCTTTTATTGCGCGACCGTCGCTATGGATTTCGACGGGGAGGAGCGTTTAATCGGTTTTATAGCGCAAGACCGCTCGATCCAGAACGGTACGTGGATGCCGCAGCACCATCTCGCAGCCGTTGCATTTGTTGAGAAATGCTCTAAGCGTGCGATGCCGATTGTTAGTCTCATGGACACGCCAGGTGCGGCGTCGGACGCGGAAGCTAATCGCGGTAACCAGGCACATAGTATTTCCCGTTTGATTACCGAAATGTCCAATGTGGATGTGCCCAATGTTGGAATTATTTTTGGGCTTGGTTACTCGGGTGGTGCCATTCCGCTCGCAGCTAGCAACATCATCCTTTCGGTACGCGACGGAGTGTTCAGCACCATCCAACCAAAGAGCCTAGCCACCATCGCGCGACGGCTGAATTTATCGTGGCAGGAGTGCGCTAAACACGTCGGCGTTTCCCCGTATGAACTCATGCAGCAGGGCAATATCGATGGAATCATCGATTACGCGCCGGGGGACGATGGACACCGCCTCGAAAATCTACGGCTGGCAATCGTCAGTGGGATTTTGGCCGTTGAACAATCGACTAAAACTTTCGTGGCGGAAAACCCTTACATTCTTGATCACTATCGACGAAGTCTACTGCGCTATCTCGAGCCGTCGGAGCGTCTCCAGAAGGTTCAGGCAAGCGCCTCGCTGAAACTCTCGAAGAATCCGACCGAATATCTAAATGTGTTTGGAGTTACGTTCCGCTATTTGCGCTATTTGAGAGTGCGACAGCGCATCAAGGCAACCACTCGGCAACAATATGGGCGTTTGGCACAGAGCGAGCTTCCAGAAGGAGAACTTGGTGCCCGCTCAGACCGTGAAAGGCGCCGGATTTTCTTACGATGGGTGCAAGATCCCGACAAGCTCATTTACGACGACACCCTGAACCGGGCTTGGAAAGGGTACACCGAGAAAAAACGTGCCGTTCATGAAGAGCGCAGCAGGGTTCAGCAGTTTTTCCTCGGTGAGCCAAGGAAGAATTACGAGGATGCTCGGAATCATTTGTTGGCGTCGGTTGGAATGTATCTCTACAACCGATGGAAATCTGAGGCATCGGGGAATTTACGAACGCTGAAGCAGTACATTGAAGATTACGAAGACACTCGACATTTGATCCGAGTTGGCGAGATTTTAGATCCAGTCGCATTAGTCGGCGCCATACGGCGCGATCGCGAAGTAGGATCAACGTTAAGAGAGCGTTTTACCCACGAAGGGAAAAAACTCCTAGCAATGCAAAGTCTTAGTGCTCGAACGGACTCGCAATTGCGGAGCCAATTGTCGACGGAACTCAATCTAGCCATGACGGAGGGACCCATTGACCGGGTCGACGAAGCTTCGCCCCGAAACGATAACGACCCCGGTCGACGTGAAACTTCCAACATCGTTGCGAATCGGCGTGTCGTTCAAGAGCGCTTCAATGACCATCTCGCCCCGTCCAGGGTAGAAGGAGCTCCATTCGCGGATAGCGACCGCACAGTCCTGGACGTTCTTCTAGAAAGTGAGCTTCGAGACGACTTCGTGACCGAAATCGAGAATATGCTCCTTTTTGACTCGGTCTACGATCAAGTTCTGGAGAGCCTGGACTCGATCGCTGAGGAAGCTGAACGCAGTAAGGCGTTAGCTCAAGACTCGGTGCGGACACTCATCGAACGTACCCTTGAGCGTGCTGAGAGCGAGCTGCGAAGTTCTGGAGTTAACGAAGAAGTAACGACGGATGCTTTACTCCAACAACAGCAATTTTTTGACTGGTATCTCAGAATTTTGCATACGCCAAAGTCGAGCGACTTTTTCCGTGCGGTTGAAGAGTGGAAGAAGACGGCCTTCCCACACGTATCGGACACACTCGTTGTCGTGGTCACTTTTTTCTTTGAACGGTTGTTGGTTTCGCACGTTCAAGCGGAACGAGAAGGCCGACGTTACGACGGACGGATTTCGCCACGTAATATCGGTCGAAAAAAAGACTTCTGGAATCGGTTGAACATTGCTTATCGTGATCTCCTGATTCAAAACGCGTTGCTGCAGTTTAAAGCCAGACGCGGGACGGGATATAACGCCTTTGTCGAGCAGTTCTTCGACGAATTTGAGGAACATCACCGCGATTTGTTGAGTACCGATCCGTGCCAATTTCCAGGATTAAGGATTTCTATTGAATCTGCGTTAGAGCAAGATTCTCCTCCGTGTGGCGTGATTGCAGGGGTCGGGACGTTTAGAAACGAAAACGGCGGCCTCCGCGTCGGGACGGTGATCTCCAATCCAGACTTCCAGGCCGGCGCATTCGATATGGCAAGTGCGGAAAAGTTCTGCAAATTGTTGGTGACCTGTGCGGAACAAAACCTACCGGTCGTGTGTTTCATTTCTTCAGGTGGAATGCAGACCAAAGAGGGCGCTGGGTCATTATTTTCGATGGCTGCAATTAATGATCGGATAACGCGGTTTGTACGTGATTTCGATCTTCCCGTGATTATATTTGGTCACGGAGACTGTACTGGTGGTGCCCAGGCTAGTTTCGTCACGCACCCGCTTGTGCAGACCTATTACTTTTCCGGCACGAGTATGCCGTTTGCCGGACAGATTGTCGTACAAAGCAACCTGCCTTCCGATTCCATCCTGTCCAATTACCTGGTCGATGTGCCAGGCGCTATGCAAGGTCTCGTTCGGCATCCGTTCTATGAAGATCTAGATGACGAGCTTCGGAGGATCGATCCGGACATACCCGTGCCTCGCGAGAGTGTTGTGGAAGTGGTGAACCGGGTGATGTCCGGAATCTTGAGTCAGGAACGGCCGATGGTTACGCCCGCCCGAATGCCAGTTGATGCGGGCGACCTTTACCGCCCGGTTAAGCGTGTACTCGTCCACGCACGGGGATGCACGGCGGCAAAGCTCATAAGGGTGGCCCAAAGGGAATCCATCGAAGTCGTTCTCGTGCAATCGGACCCTGATATGGAGTCGGCGGCCGTTGACCTGCTTGGAAAAGCTGATTCCGTGATCTGCATTGGTGGTAATACGCCTGACGAAAGTTACCTCAATGCAAAGTCCGTGATTGCCGTGGCCGAGCATGAGCACGTCGATGCCTTGCATCCAGGGATCGGATTTCTCTCGGAGAGTAGCCAATTTGCCGCACTGGTCCGATCGAGGGGGATCAACTTTATTGGTCCGCCGGTATCTAGCATGGAGACCATGGGCAATAAATCCAACGCAATTAATACCGCATTACGGCTAAACGTACCCGTAGTACCCGGGAGTCATGGCATCGTCACGGATGCCGAAAAAGCCGCCGATCTGGCCGAGCACATCGGCTACCCGTTACTGATAAAAGCGGTTCACGGGGGCGGAGGTATGGGCATACAAGTCGTCGAAGACGAAAATGCGTTTCACGAGCTATTCCAACGTGTCTCGGTAGAAGCGCGCGCGGCATTCGGAAATGGGGATGTATACCTTGAGAAATTCATTACCTCACTGCGCCATATTGAGGCGCAATTGTTGCGGGACCGATACGGCAACACACGTGTTCTCGGCATACGTGATTGCAGCGTCCAGCGCGACAAACAGAAGGTGATTGAAGAGTCAGGATCAACTCTATTACCCGACGCGCTTCTTGAGTCGGTGGTAGAGCACACGGAAGCGATCGCAGGCGAAGTAGATTATGTAGGTGCGGGAACCGTCGAGTTTATCTATGACCTCGACGCAGATGAAGTTTACTTTATGGAAATGAACACGCGTTTGCAGGTCGAACATCCCGTCACCGAGTACGTGTCGGGTGTAGACATTGTTGCTGAGCAATTTCGTATCGCGGGTGGCGGGGATATTGCCAAACTCAAAGTTGGTGAGGAGGGTTATGCGATTGAAGCGCGAGTGAATGCAGAAAGAATCGTACGCCTTCAAGACGGGACACTTGCGTTCCGTCCGAGCGCGGGGACGATTGATGTCTGCCGTATGCCGGAAGAGAAAGACGTTGACGTAATTACGATGGCGGGAGAAGGTAAATTCGTCTCTCCATACTATGACAGTATGCTCGCGCAAATCGTTGTTCACGCGAAGGATCGGGACACTGCGGCGAGCAAATTAGAGGCCTACCTTGGTCGGGTCGAAGTAGCGGGAATATGTACAAACATTCCGCTTGTTCGAGCAATTCTAAAGGATCCGCAGTTTTTGAAAGGCGAATACGATACAAACTATTTGCCAGCCTTACTTGACCGCGTTGATGCCGATGCGCTTATTGCCGAAATTGATGCTGCTTCGGGAGACGCCGGAATCGCTATTGGTGCGGAATCGATTCGGATCGACGGAAGTGATGAATTGAAAGTGCTATCGCCTACTACGGGAATTTTCTATTCGACGCCGTCTCCGGCTGAGCCCGAGTATGTTGTGGAAGGTGATCGAATCGGTCTGACGGACACGCTCTGTCAACTAGAAGCCTTCAAGATTTTCACGCCGATGTGTATCGCTGACTTCAACACGGGCGATGCCCACTTGTACGAACCGGGTTGCGAGTACGAGCTCGTTCGTACGAACGTGGCATCGGGTCAACAAGTGAATGTTGGCGATTTGCTCTTTGTGATCCGACCCACTTAAACGCCCGATCGTTTCTTTCACGGGAGAACGACGCTTACGTAAATAAGTCCCAAGCGCCTTTCACAATCGCCAAGGTACCCACGATGAGAATGATCCTGCCCGTGACGGTTCGAAAAGCGGCTTCGTTAACTCGGTCTAAAAAGCGTGTTCCTATCCAGGTACCCGCCACCGCGAGCGAAACGGAGCCGATGATGAAGCCAGGAGTTAGTAGTGGATCGAGCGCGTCCACCGCGATGCTTGCCATGCCACCGTAATAAACAAGTTTGATGAGGTGGCCTAGCGTTTGTGTAAACGCTTTGGTGGCGACAACTTGATATCGGTTGAGAGAACTTTTTAGATAAAAAACATCCAGCAAAGGTCCGGATGCGCCGGCGAGCAACTGTGCCAGGGTCACCGAAACTCCGCATGCGAAAGCATGTGGTGGTTTTGCGATGTCTAAGCCGCTGAGGCGCGGTACTAATCGTGCGATCCAAGGAAAGGTCCCAACCAATAGGAGGACTAACGCGGGATGTGGAATGATCGTGGTGAAAACAAATCCTGCGAAGACGATCGTTGTGCCCAGGAGGTATGGGGGAATTACGGTCCAAACCATGTTGCTGCGCAAAAACCAAAATCGAGAGCCGTTCGCAATACTTTGGACCGTGCCATGCAAAATCATTGCACTTGTGACCGGTAGTACCGTCACGAGGACAGCCATAAGAATCATGCCGCCAGCCATTCCGACAACGCCGGACAGGATCGAAGTCAACAATACACAGAGCAAAACCAGAATCGCCACGGAACTACTCAGATCAGCATGCCTTGGACGACTTTGATCCTTCACCTGAGCATGAGAAAAGCGAATAATTGGAATATAAGAAAGTAGTTTGGGGAATAAATATCGTGATCGAAAACTTAGAGACACTGGTTCAACTGTCTGCAACTGGAACCATGATGGAGACGGCGACTCGAATGAAGGTATCGCAAAGCGCGGTGAGTAAGCGCATTGCCTCGCTCGAGAGCTACTACGACCGTAAGCTGATTGAAAGACACGGCCGTCGTGTCGCATTAACCCACCATGGTCGTCAGTTAGTTGACAAGGTCACTCCGCTGCTACAGGAAGTTCGCGGTGTGTTCTTGGAAGATAACGCGCTTCGTAAGGGACGAATTATTGTTGGTGTTTCGGAAGCTATTTTATCGAGCTGGGGGCCGCGGTTGTTTGCAGTCGTCCAGGCCGATTTACCGGAGGTTGAATTTGAATTTCATGCCCAACGATCGCCAGCTGTTTTGGATCGAATCCGAGCTGGAGAATATATGGTTGGGGTGTGCACGGGCGTGGCTGATGCCGAGGCCGACCTACAGTCCGAAGTCATTCATCTTGAACCGATGGTCGTCATTCCGTCGCGTCTGGTACGAAGCGGGTACAAAATTTTTGAGCCATTGGACGTGATTACAATCGAATCACGGTCTGGCGCCTGGGCTTCTATCGAGGACGATATGCGGCGCTTGAAACTTCGCAGGAACACGTCGATGGAATCGTTCTTTGCGGTTGGGCAGATGGCTATACAAGGCTTTGGGCACGGATTGGTTCCGCGCGGTGTCGCGGTCACGCTCGGGATAGCCGAGGAACTATTGATTGATCTGGGGAAAGAAGGGATGAACCGACCGGTCCGATTCGTTGCGCGCAAGTCAATGTTTGCGCGACCATTGATCCAGAATTTTCACAAAGCGCTCGTGACGCATGCTGCGTCCATATAGATGGTCGTAAAGATTGACTAATACCCGTGTCGGACGAGAATCCGTATCGCTATAACGATACTTCTTGGAATCTATCGATCGGGCCACTCGCCCACTGTGATAAAACGTGTAACCACTCGGGTGCGTCATTCAGCGCGGGGATCAGAATAAGCTCTTTGCCGCCCGCCTTCCGGAAAGTCACGGAAAGCTGTTCGCCGATTTCTTCGAGCGTTTCCAAATTGTCCACGGCGAAACCTGGGCAAACTACGGCTAAATGCCGTACTCCTTGACGTGCCAGCATGATGGCTTGTTGGGTAGACGATGGTTCAAGCCACTTGCCGGGGCGTAATCGGGATTGGAAGCTCTGACTGTGATCGACGCCTATCAAAGTGCCGATAGCACGTGTGGTCGAAAAACACTGATGTCGATAACAGGTGGCATGTGCTATCGAGTCTGTGACGCAGCACGACCCGGTTCTTAGACAGTGATTCTTGGTCGGATCTGCATTGGTGATGTGGCGGTTTGGCAGTCCGTGATAGCTGAACAAAAGATGTTCTGCGGTTTCAGGTAGATGTTTCTTTACGTGAGTACCGAGTACGCGTAGGAAATCTGGGTCGTCGTAGTACGGTGGTAATATCAATAAGCGTTTTCCGCTCAGCGAACTTGCCACTTTTTCGATCGTTGTCGTTCGTGTCGAGTCCGCGTGTTGTGGATAGAGCGCCATGAGGACAACCTCGTCGACGTTGCCTAGAGTGTTGATTGCTGCGTCTACTAGCGGTTTCCCGTAGCGCATTGCCATGGCGACAGGAAGTCCGCTTTCTCGACGAATTCCATCGGCGACCGAACTCGTCAGGGATACAAGAGGGGACCCGTCATCGTTCCAAATGCGTTGGTACGCTCTAGCGGTTCGTCGTGGCCTACGAACAATAATTGCCGATACGATTAGACGACGCAGAACCCAAGGCATCGCGAGCACATGCGGGTCCATTAGGAACTCGTTGAGATATCGTCGAACAGCTGCCGTGTGAGGTGTATCCGGTGACCCCAGATTAACGACGAGAATTCCTCTGCGTCCTTGGTCGCTATTCCGGTATAAGTTAGTATCCGCGCTCTTTTCCAGTGTCATTTCTTTATGGCCGTTATCGTTGATTACGACGCGGGTAACTTGCGCAGCGTCCAACGCGCCTGCACCGAAGTTGGCTTAGCGGCAACCATTAGCGACGATCCCGAAGCAATTCGGCATGCCGACCGCATCATCTTTCCAGGCGTTGGGGCTGCGGGTAGTGCGATGCAGAGCATACGCAAATCCGGCGTTGACGTCGCGTTGGAGCACGCGTTTCGATCAGGGGTACCTATACTTGGAATTTGTCTTGGACTGCAGATATCACTTGAGTTTTCGGAGGAGAATGATCAGACGACGCTCGGCTTTTTACCGGGAAAAGTTTGTCGATTTCAGCTGCGCAATCGTGACCTGAAAATTCCTCACATGGGTTGGAATGAGATTGAGGTGCAGCGCAGGCATCCTCTTTTGGAGGGTATTAACGACGGCGACGAGTTCTATTTTGTGCATTCGTTTTTCCCGGAGCCCGAAAATCCAACCACCATTTTTGCTTCGGCACAGTATGAGCGCGAGTTCTGTTGCGCTGCAGGACTGGATAATTTTTTCGGAACTCAATTTCACCCAGAAAAGAGCGGTCGCGTGGGGCTAGGACTTTTGGATCGATTCAGAAATTGGGACGGCCGGATTGCTGAGTAAGCGGGTCATCGCCTGTCTCGACGTACGTGACGGCAAGTTGGCGAAGAGTATTCGTTTCGTGGATACCAAGGATATTGGCGACCCGATCGTAAAAGCACGTGAGTATTATTTGGATGGTCTTGACGAGCTTGTGTTTTATGACATTACGGCGTCCAGTGAGGCGCGCAACATAATGTTGAACGTCGTTGAGTCCGTGGCCGAGCAGATATTCATTCCATTCTCCGTGGGGGGCGGGATTCGATCCGTTCGCGATGCAACCGATTTGAGGATGGCTGGTGCGGAAAAGATTAACGTCAATTCTGCAGCTGTTCTTCGTCCAGAACTAATCAGTGAGTGTGCGGCGGCGATCGGAAGCCAAAATGTTGTGTTATCGATGGACGTTCGACGCGTGGGTAAAACTGCTGAGGTACCAAGTGGTTATGAGATCGTCATTAATGGTGGAAGGCGTTCGATGGGGATGGACGCATTGGCTTGGGCGAAACAAGGAGAAACGCTAGGGGCGGGTGAGCTTGTGGTTAATTCCATCGATGCGGACGGGACGCGTGATGGATACGAGATCGCGCTGACACGTTCCGTTGCTGAAAGGGTCAGAATTCCCGTTATTGCATCTGGCGGGGCAGGAACACCAGGCCATCTCCGCGACGTTCTGACCACCGGCAAAGCCGACGCCGCGCTGATCGCCTCGATGGTGCACTACGGTGAATACACGGTGAGTGAAGTGAAAACTAGCCTTCACGAATTAGGAGTAAAAGTTAGGATGTCCTGGTAATGAAAGCAATACAGGTAGAAGGCCAAGAATTGAGGTGGAATGACGTGGTCGAACCGCCGTTGGGCGTTGGTGAGGTGCGTATAATAAATAGAGCGACTGCGCTGAACCGGGCCGATCTTGCTCAGCGGGTAGGCGATTACGCTCCGCCCCCTGGCGCAAGTTTAATTCTGGGACTCGAATGCGCAGGCGTAGTAGAAGCGATAGGCGAAGGCGTCGGGCGGGTTCGCGAGGGTGATCACGTATGCGCCTTGTTAGCTGGCGGCGGCTACGCTGAAAAGGTGGTGGTCCCTGCCGGACAAGTGCTCCCGATTCCAGAGGGGCTTTCTTTCCACGAAGCGGCGGCGCTCCCCGAGGTCTTTGCCACGGCGTATCTGAATTTATTCATGGAGGCGTATCTTGAACCCGGTGAGTTCGTTCTCCTGCATGCTGGAGCCAGCGGCGTGGGTACGGCCGCGATTCAGCTCTGTGCCGCGTTTGACAACCCTTGTTTCGTCACAGCTGGAAACACCGAGAAGGTTGAACGATGTGTTGAATTGGGCGCTGCAGCTGGTTGCGACAGGCACGCGGTTCATTTTGTCGAAGAGGTACCGCGATGGACATCACAGCACGGTATGGACGTCATCTTGGATCCCGTTGGCGGAGCTTACTTCGAATCGAACATCGCTTCACTTGCGGTTGACGGCCGGCTCGTTCTTATCGGATTACTGGACGGATCAACCGCGCCTGTTGCATTGGGAGCAATGATGTCGCGACGTCTTCGCGTCATCGGATCCACGCTACGTGGCCGATCAATCGCAGCAAAATCGCGGGTCATGGATGCCCTCCGCGAACGCGTATGGCCACTCATTGAGGCTGGCAAGATACGGGCTGTTGTCGAGACGGTCATGCCAGTAACTGACGCCAATCAGGCACACCAACTGTTATCCGAAAATGGAACTTTTGGAAAGGTCGTGCTCGATATACCTTAGGAATTCACTTCGTCGCGTTGTCGTCGATAATGTCTTCCAAGGCAACTCGCTGCTGAAGCAATGTGTCCACCTGGTTGGAAAGCTCATCGAGTCGGATTTGTTCTTTGGCAACGACGCTGGCCGGCGCTTTTTCGACAAAATTCGGGTTGTCCAGTTTTGCGGCAATTTTCTCGAGCGTCGTCTGCAATTTACGGATTTCTACAGAAAGTCTCTGAAGTTCGGTTTTCGCTTCGCCTAGATCCGTAAAAGGAACGATAACCTTCAGGCGATGTACCAGTTGAACGGAGCATGCGGGTACCGAATCGTCGTCGTTTAGCCACACGATCTCGCCTCTCAACTTGGCCAGTCTTCGCATCAATTTCTCCGTCGCTTTACTCAATTGTCTGTCATGGGACGTACCTCCCTGCAACATGAGTACAACGTCTTGGGAAGGTTTGATGCCTCGTTCACCGCGAATATTGCGTACTGCGGTGACCACTTCTTTAAGCCACTCGATAGCCGTATCAGCTTCCTCATCTAAACCGGCGTCTTCTTTTTGCGGAAACGGTTGCAACATAAGGGTTTTAGCGGTGAGCCCAGCTAAAGGTGCGATTTCTCGCCATAACGTTTCGGTGATATACGGCATGATCGGGTGCGCGACGCGTAGCAATATTTCGAGCACGGTGACCAGCGTTGTACTGGCCGCGCTAACCTCAGTTTGATCTGCGTTTGCATCGAAAAAGACGGATTTGGTCAATTCGACGTACCAATCGCAGTATTCGTGCCAAATAAACTCGTAGACGGCGTTTGCAAAAAGGTCAAAGCGGTACGAACCGACAGCTTCACGAGCGTCGACGATCAGTTGGCGCATTCGAGAGACGATCCAACGATCAGCAAGACTTTGCTCAGAACCACGTAACTCGGTGATCGAATCCACGTTCATCAATACGAATCGCGAGACATTCCAGAGCTTATTGCAAAAATAGTGATAGCCCTCGACTCGGCTTAAGTCGAAATTTATGTTGCGTCCTGGCGATGCATACGCGCAGAACGTGAAGCGAAGAGCATCGGATCCGTAATTCCGGATTCCGTTCGGATACTCTTTTTGTGTCGCTATAGTTATCGCCTCAGCCATTCGCGGTTGAGTTAGATTTTGCGTTCGTTTAGCGACCAAATCGTCAAGGGAAATACCGTCGATGATGTCGAGAGGGTCGATGCCATTACCCTTCGTTTTTGACATTTTCTCGCCCTTAGCATCTCTAATAAGTCCGTGTACGTAGACTTGTTTAAAGGGAACTTCGCCGGTGAAGTGGAGCGTCATCATGATCATCCGAGCCACCCAGAAAAAAATGATGTCGTGGCCGGTTACGAGTACGTTAGTTGGGTGATATAGGTTGAGTTCCGGGGTCTTGTCGGGCCAACCGAGCGTGGCAAATGTCCATAACGCGCTAGAAAACCAAGTTTCCAGCACGTCGGGATCTTGGGTAAGTCGGACTTCCGTGTCGAGATTGGCATCGGCGCGGACAGCTTCTTCGTTTTGGCCGACGTAGACGTTGCCGTTCCCGTCATACCAGGCGGGTATTTGGTGTCCCCACCATTGTTGTCGACTAATGCACCAGTCTCGTACATCGCGCATCCATGCGAAGTAGAGATTTTCGTACTGTTTTGGAATAAACGCGATGCTGCCGTCCTTGACGGCATCGATAGCTGGTTGGGCTAGGGGTTCGATTTTGACAAACCATTGATCGGTAAGACGAGGCTCAACGATTTCGCCGGACCGTTCGCTCCGCGGGATCTTGATGGTGTGATCTTCGACGTTTTCAAGTAAACCAAGTTCGTCCAAATCCGCGACGATTCTCCTCCTCGCGTCGAACCGATCGAGATCGCGATAAAGTGCAGGTGCGTTCGCGTTGATTGTCGCGACGGCGGACAGAATGTTGATCTCTTCGAGACCGTGCCGATGTCCGATTTCGTTATCGTTGAAGTCGTGGGCGGGGGTGATTTTTACGCACCCGGTACCGAATTCGGGGTCAACGTATGTGTCGCTGATAATAGGTAACTTGCGTCCCACCAAAGGCAACACGGCATGCTTTCCGATCAAAGTGCGATAGCGGTCGTCGTCAGGATGGACGGCGATCGCTGTGTCTCCCAACATCGTCTCGGGGCGGGTGGTTGCAACGACAACGTATGCGTTGCCATCAGGTGTTATGAGCCCATCTTCCAGCGGATAGCGAAAATGCCATAAGCTGCCAGGTTCATCCTCGTTGGTAACCTCTAAATCGGAAAGCGCGGTGCCGAGCACTGGATCCCAGTTGACCAATCGCTTGCCCCGGTAGATAAGGCCCTGATCGTAGAGCTGAACGAAAACCGCCTTGACCGCACGTGAGAACCCCTCGTCCATCGTGAATCGTTCACGCGACCAGTCGACCGAAGATCCCATTCGTCGCATCTGCTCGGAAATCGTTCCGCCAGACTCTTCTCGCCACTTCCAAACTCGTTCGATGAAAGCTTCTCGCCCGATGTCTTCGAGAGTGAGACCTTCAGTTGCCAACTGTTCGGTGACGATCATCTGCGTAGCAATCCCCGCATGGTCGGTGCCCGTTTGCCACAGCGTCTGTTTCCCTGACATCCGTTGATAACGGATCAACGCATCCATCAATGTGTGTTGAAACGCGTGTCCGATATGCAGAGTCCCAGTGACATTGGGTGGTGGTATCGCGATGGAATAGGGTTCAGGTGCTGTTGTAGGAGCAAAGTAGCCGCTTTCCTCCCATTCCGCGTACAACGCGCGTTCGATCGCACCCGGATTGAAGCTGTCGTCGAGCTGGCTCAACTCGTAGACCCACTAGTCTGGGTACCATTTTTTTTCGGCACGGCGATTGGTCCCCGGCAATCCATTGGGTCAGTCACTGTTCTTCCCAATTGTCGAGGTCGTGATGAAATAGAGGATACCCTTTGTCTCGGTAGTTACGGTATCGATCGCGTCCGATTGAACGCTCGGGCTCCAAGATGATTTCAGCGACGCGCTCAAACCGACCAAAGAAAGCGGGAATTTCACCACTTAGGTTAATAAGCACATGATCGTCGGCTGGGGTCGGCTCGTGGTGGCTAATGAGAACCACTACGTCGGCGTTTTCCGTTCGTTCCGTCGTGACCGCGTGTGGGAGAAAATTACCCGGTGGATAGGACCACATAAGACCGTCTAGCTCTTCTGATTCGGTCGCATTAGCGGTTTGAACGTTGACACTTTTGCCTGTGCATGCTGCGCGATGGGCTAACCGACAGGCGAACCGAAGTTTGGCTACGTGGTCAACGTCAGGGAGAAGATAGAAGTCGATGCGCGTCATGGAAGTTGATTAATAAGGTACTGAAATAAAAGGGGTACGGGTCGCCCTGTCGACCCTTTGCGGGTCCCACTGCGGTAGGCCGTGCCGGCAATGTCGAGGTGAGCCCACTTAACCGACTCGGCAAATCGGGACAAAAAGCATGCCGCCGTGATCGATCCGGCTTCACGTCCGCCGATGTTCGACATGTCGGCAAATGGACTCGATAACTGTTGCTGATATTCGTCCCATAACGGCATCGGCCAGACCCGATCCTGGATGTATTGGCCGGCTACTTCCAGCGAATGGGTTAATGCATCGTCGTTGGAATAAAGTGCAGACGCATGACTACCCAAGGCTACGACGCACGCGCCCGTCAAGGTTGCCACATCAATGATTACGGCCGGCTTCAGGGTTTTCACGTACGAGATAGCGTCACAGAGAACGAGTCGACCTTCGGCGTCAGTATTAAGGATCTCTACCGTTTTCCCTGAATATGTGGTGACAATGTCACCCGGCCGAGACGCTTTTCCTGAAGGCATGTTTTCAGCAGCTGCGACAATGCACATTATGTTAAGTGGGAGTTGTGCATCGATGGCGGCCCGCATTGCTCCGAGAACCGATGCCGCACCTGCCATATCGAATTTCATTTCATCCATCCCGGCGCCCGATTTGAGACTGATGCCACCGGAATCGAACGTAATGCCTTTACCAATGAATGCGATGGGTGCGTCACCCCTACGGCCGCCGTTGTAACGGACAATGATCATTTTCCCCGGATTTTCGCTGCCGCGGGTGACGGACATAAATGCACCCATTCCCATGGTTTGCATTTGTTTTTCGTCAAGGACGCGAACGCTGGTTTTAGGCAACCGCCCGAATTTTCGACCCTCTCGTGCGAGGTAAACGGGATTGCAGATATTGGGAGGTTGATTGCCAAGATTTTTCGCGAGCTCTAGGCCAGCGTCGAGCGCCTGCGCGTGTCGAATAGCGCGGAGGGTATTAGCCCGCGCTCGGCGATCGACGTGAATCGAGACACGACGAGGATGGGAAACCTTCTCTGGTTTCGATTTATGTTCGTCGAAGCGATAAAGAGCGCTCGACAGCGCGGAAAGTGCGTTACGCGTTTTCCAATAGACGTCGTGGTTCGCGACATCAATGTCGTTGAGATGCCATACGGCATCCGGAACTGGAATCTGAGCCAGTGCCTTTGTCGCAGCTTCAACGTTCTTTCGGAAGTCGCGTTCAGATTGTGTTCTCTCGTCGGCTCCGACGACCAGTACGTGCTCGATCTTATCGGGTAGGGCTAGTACGACCGTCTTGCCGTGCGCGCTATTCTCAGTTGCCCGCTCTATATAATCGCGATGCTTTGTTGATCGAAAGATCGTCCGCGCTCGCGCAGGGGTTACGACGAGGCAGCCTGTTTTGAATTCGCCCGCGTTCCCCACTTTCGTGGAATACTTCATAATCGTCTCCCGCCCTCAAAATACAAAATTCTACCGGATTGACTGGATCCCAGGGAACGTCTACGCAAGGAGCCGCTGAATGATCGATGTTCCACGCCGACACAAAGCCGGGTTAAGCCCGAACCTCGTAACGTCCAAAGGATCAATTTAGCGATGGGTGTTTTATCTCGATACGTCACCCGAGAATTAGTTGCGGTTTTTCTTTTGGTTTTTGTGCTTCTCGTTTGTGTAGGTTTAGGCGGCCGGTTTGTAAGTTTGTTGCAGGAAGCTGCGGGTGGGCGATATTCGACTGAAGCGCTTTGGTGGCTGATCGGCCTTCGGATACCTACGTTCGTGCAATTGATCGCTCCGTTTAGCATTTTTCTTGCGCTAGTCATAACTTTTGGCCGGCTGCACGCGGATCAAGAGTTCGTGACGTTGACGTCGGGAGGTGTTGCACCGGGACGGGTAGTGGGTTGGCTACAGTGGGTCCTCATTCCGTTAGCGCTAATAGTTGGATTCTTCAGCATGCAGGTAACCCCTGGGGCGCTCAAATTGCTTTCTGAGATGGCATTGAATGAGATTGCGGTCAGTGAGTTTGATGCGATTATTCCAGGCACCTTCCGGTCATTCTCGAAGGACGCACGAGTTGCATACGTTGAGGAGGTCGATCGCGACAAGCAAGAAGTGTCTGGCGTTTTCATGAATGAAATACGAGGCGATAAAGTCGTCAGCATCTGGGCGGATAAGGGACGATACTTTGACGAGCCGGAAACGGGAAATCGGTACTTGATGCTTGAGAATGGTGTTCGGTACGAAGGATTTCCGACAAAACACGATTACCAGGTCATTCGATTCAAGAAATTGGCGCAACGAATTGAGCCTGAAGAAGTCGAACAGCTCGCCAATGATCCGCCGACGATTCCTACGAGCGAGTTGCAATTGACAATTAGCGCCGAAGCCGCCGAGTGGCACTGGCGAATTGCTTTGCCGATCTTGACTCTTATCGGGGCGATGTGTGGATTCGGGATCGCTCGGGTTCCGCCGCGCAGTGGGCGGTTTGGTCGAGTCATACCGGGACTTGGTCTGTTTGTTTTGTACTACGTTCTTCTCGTATTCGGTAGAAGTTTGATTGCGGAGACGGCGTCGCTACAGATCGTCGGGTTGTGGCCCGTGCACGTAGCGATGGCGCTGGCTGCCTGGGTCTTGATTCAAAAGAGCTATCGACCTACATGAGCTTGCCTCTGATAGATCGCTACATAGCAACCAGCGTCTTTGCGGCGATTGCGGCCGTACTTTTATGCGCGTTGTCGTTGACGGGTGTTTTTGCACTTATTGACGAGGCCGGTGGCATTGACCAGAACTACACGTTTACAGACGCTGCGCTATACGTTCTGTACAACCTTCCTAATCAAATTTACGAGTCGGTCCCCTTCGTCGTATTCATCGGTTCCTTGATTGGTCTTGGAACCTTGTCAACGCATTCTGAAATCACGGTTTTACGCTCTGCTGGAGTCTCGCTCGGACGCTTATTTATACCCGTTGCATTGCCGTCGTTACTCGTTCTTGCCTTGTCATTTCTGATTGGGGAATACGTTGCACCGTGGGGGGTTCAGTCAGCTGCTGAAATGAAAATTCAGCAACGCCAAATATCAGAAGATATTCGGTTTACGAATCGATACTGGCTTCGCGAAGGAAACCAGTTCACCAGCATTGAAGGCGTGTCACGACGTGGTCACTTGCTCGGTATTTCACAATGGGAAATTAATGGAAACAACGAGATGCGGGTCGCTCGCCGTGCGCACAGTGCCGAGTACGATCCAGACTTGAATTTATGGAGGATGAAAATCGTAGCCGAAACACACTTTGGTAACGAGGAAACGAGGGTCGAGTCGTATGACGAGGTCCAATGGAGAACAGGCTTGGACACCCGTTTAGTTAGGGCCGGCGTAGCAGCTGAACCGAGAAAGCTAGGCGTTTCTGATCTTGCTTTTCAAATTGACTACCGGGAACGGGAAGGTCTCGACCCACGCCCATATCAGCTCGTTTATTGGAGCAAAATATTACAACCAGTGTCGATTTTGGGACTAATCACGATCGCTCTAGGTTTCGTCGTCGGCCCGTTACGAGAAGTCGGCATGGGTGCCCGGTTTTCGGTCGGCGTTATCGTCGGCGTCGCGCTGAAATATGTCCAAGACCTGTTGCCACCGATGAGTATGGTGTTCGAGTTTCCGCCGTGGGTTGCCGTGTTAATCCCCGTTGTTATTGTTTGGGGCGCGGGAATTTACTTGGTTCGGCGAGTGTCTTAAACCCCATCCTTGGCGATCTTGATCGAGGTCCATCGGTATGGAAAAGCGTTTCCACCCCATGTATGTTCCGTGGTCCTTTGAGAATTGCAGTGGCTGGGAATGAGAGATGGCAGGTAGAGTAAACCGCAGCGGCTTGCAGGTGGCCGAAGTACTCGACACGTTCATCAACGACGAGGCCCTACCGGGAAGTGGTGTTGCTCGGGATGACTTTTGGTCTGGAGTAGCTTCCCTCGTGAGCGATTTGACGCAGCGAAATCGGACTCTTTTGGAGCGACGCGACGAACTGCAATCGCAAATTGACCGTTGGCATCTCGATCGAAAGGGTCAGCCCATTGATACGGGCGCGTATAAAGCTTTCTTGGCAGAAATCGGCTACCTCGTGGATGAGGGACCTGATTTTGAGATAGCAACTGCTGGCGTCGATCCAGAAATTGCAACCATTGCCGGACCCCAGTTAGTTGTCCCGGTGCTTAATGCGCGGTTTGCGCTGAATGCAGCAAATGCGCGTTGGGGCAGCCTTTATGACGCTTTTTACGGCACGGACATTATTCCGGAGGGCGTGGGGACTGAGAAAGGAACGAGTTACAACCCTCAACGTGGTGACCTGGTTGTAGCGAGGGTTGCAGAGGAACTGGATAAAATCGTGCCATTAGGCAGTGGTAGTCACGCGGATGCCGTTAGTTACTTTATTACCCAGACTGGAGGCGTGTACGAGTTAGGAGTTCGGACGACGGCGGGGAAGACGGGGCTAGGTAACCCAGATCAGTTTGTAGGATTTCAGGGTAACGATGACGGAGAACCAGACTGTGTCTTGCTGCGGCACAACGGTCTACATATCGAAATCCATATCGATCGTAATCACAGTGTCGGGGAAGTCCATGCGGCCGGAGTCAAAGACGTTGTCCTGGAATCCGCTATCACCACCATTCAGGACTGTGAGGATTCTGTGTCAGCAGTGGACGCTGACGACAAGACCGACGTGTACCGCAATTGGCTAGGACTTATGAACGCAAGCCTGGCCGAATCATTTGAAAAGGGTGGAGAAACGATTCATCGAGTCCTCGAAAGCGATCGTGAGTACACCGATTGTGAGGGCGCGGGCCTGACGTTATCGGGTCGTAGCCTTATGTTGGTTCGTAACGTTGGCCATCTCATGACAACGGACGCTGTCCTACTCGAAAATGGCGATGAGATCTTTGAGGGGATTCTCGATGCGGTGGTGACCAGCCTTTGTGCCGTCCACGACATTCGCAGGGCAGCGGGTCAGATACGCAATTCAAAGTTCGGCAGCATCTACATTGTTAAACCGAAGATGCATGGGCCCGAGGAGACCGCTTTTACGTGTGAGCTTTTCGATCGGGTTGAAGGTGTCCTTGGTCTTGAGCGTAATACGTTAAAAGTAGGCGTGATGGACGAGGAGCGGCGAACGAGTCTGAATTTACGCGAATGTGTGCGCGCCGCGCGTGAGCGGATCGTGTTTATCAACACGGGGTTTCTTGATCGCACCGGAGACGAGATTCACACCAGCATGCAGGCGGGTGTGATGGTGCGAAAGGAACCCATGAAACAAGAAACTTGGATTCTCGCGTACGAAGATGCCAACGTCGACGCGGGTCTCGCGACAGGCTTTCCAGGACGGGCGCAGATTGGTAAAGGCATGTGGCCGAAGCCCGATGAAATGAACGAGATGCTTGACGCAAAAATTGGGCACCCTACTGCGGGCGCAAACTGCGCGTGGGTGCCTTCGCCGACAGCTGCAACGTTGCACGCCCTGCATTATCACCAGATAAGTGTGGCGTCCCGTCAGGAAGAGCTGCTAAGTCGCGAGCGAGCAAGTATCGACGATATTCTGACGATACCGTTGGGGGCGGGGGAGAATCTGTCAGCACATGAGGTCCAAAACGAGCTCGATAATAACGCGCAAGGCATTCTGGGCTACGTGGTTCGGTGGGTCGATCAAGGCGTTGGTTGTTCGAAGGTTCCGGACATTAACAATGTGGGTCTCATGGAAGATCGCGCGACCTGTCGTATTTCAAGCCAACACATCACCAACTGGTTACACCACGGTATCGTATCTAGGGATCAGGTGGTGGAGACCATGGAAAGAATGGCCTCGGTCGTCGACGAACAAAATGCGGATGATGACGCCTATCGCAACATGGCACCCAACTTTGAAAACAGTATTGCTTTC
>JAKUTH010000030.1 GCA_022448085.1 Pseudomonadales bacterium
CCCAGATAGGGCACCAAAATGAGTCCGTGCCGGCTCAAATCCAGATCGCGATGGATAGCCTGGCGCATCAAGCTGCAGACATACGAGCAATTTGAGTACGTCCAGCCCTCGTGTAGTTCCCGGGATACGGCTGCACCGCCTATGTAGTCGTTCTTTTCTACGACCACTACGTCAAGGCCTGCTTTTGCTAGATAAGCTGCATTCGTTAAGCCGTTGTGGCCGGCCCCGATAACGATGGCATCGTACTGTTTCACGACAGAATCTCGTGCGCAGCATTGTGTCCCGGACCACCGGTAATATCTCCGCCAGGGTGGGATCCAGCTCCGCAAAGGTATAGACCCCGCACGGGGGACTGGTACTGCCCTGCACCGTAGGTGGGCCGCATCATGAACAATTGATCGAGGGCAAATTCGCCGTGGTGCCAGTGACCACCCGTCACTCGAAACATCCGTTCAAGATCGATCGGAGTAAGAAGTTCGCTTGCGATAATCTGTTCGCGAATGGCGGGCGCGTACAATGCGATTTTGTCGATGAGCCTGTCGGTAAACGCGTCCTTAGCCACCGAATCCCACGCGTTTTTCATCTTGTAAGGTACGTACATCACTTGTGCAGATAACACGTGCTGTCCGTCCGGTGCGAGCGAGGGATCGTGCAAGCTAGGAATCACGATCTCCATCACTGGGTCAGCAGGGCATTGGCCATACTTTGAATCGTCAAAGGCGTTTTCAATCGTTGCCATATCTGGAGAAATGATTAGCTGACCATCGGACCGATCTAATCCGGTGAATGTTGGCAAGCCGTTCAGTGCCAGATGGAGTTTTGCAACAAGCCCTTGTGAGCGAATTCGGCGAATACGATTTGTAAACTCGATTTCGAGATTCTCCGCTCCCAGTAGCGTGAGAAACGTCGTCTTAGGGTCTGCCGAAGATACGATATTTCGGGCCTCTACTTGTTCCCCGTCATCCACTTGCACGCCGATCGCACGGAGGCCTTCCTCTCCTTGTTCAATGGCGATCCGGCGTACGGGTGTGTTGGTTCGAATCTCGACCCCCCGGGATTCGGCCGATGAACGGAGTGCGTTAATTAAGCCCGACACCCCTCCAACGGGTAGCTCGTGTAAACCGTTCATACCTCCAGACATTCGATACAGCATTAACATGATGGAATTGTTGGGCGAACGTGGAGCTTGCTTCGATCCGATCAGACCGTTCCAGCTGAGTAGGGCTTTAAGGATCGGATGATCGAAGTACTCGTCCATGAGATCGTGTGTTGGAAGCGCGATGATTCGAAGAAACTCACGCATGTCTTGCTTGCCCAGCATTCGCATCTTCAAGCCAAGTTGGGCGAACGACAGCACCTCGGGCACCGAATTGTTACCAATAGGAGGGGCGGTTTTCAGCCAGAACGGTGCTAACAGATTGGCGAAGCGCTTGGTGAGTTTCGAGTAGTTCAAGTAAGCCGCCTGGTCTGTCTCGGGTACTCCGCTGACGGTATCGCCGTCGAGTACGACGTGATTCCCTTGGAGATCGAGTCCCACGCATGGCAGAGGGTTTGGCGTACGCGAAAGACCATGGTCCTGCAACATAAGATCCCGGTGTATTCTCTTTGAGAAGTGGCTGACTGTGTGTGCGACCGACGCCCTAAAACCGGGATGAAACTCGCGGGTGGATGCAAGTCCGCCCACCGTGCTCGATGACTCGAGGACAAGGACCTTCTGATTTTGTCGCGCAAGGTAGTTTGCACAAACCAAGCCGTTGTGCCCCGCACCAATGACGACCGTGTCGTAATGAGCCACGTTGTTATCTTAGCGTAGTAGTCGGTTCGATTGATGAGCCTATTGCGCACTGGCGAGCAGAACTTCTCGGCCTACACGCAATGGAAAACGCGCAAGCTTCTAATTCTCGAGAAGAGTCCGTTCAGTGGTTACGTTGTTAATACCAGATGTTCACGTTCCCACGCGGTCACGGTGCCGGAAAACGCGGTAAGTTCTCTTAATTTGAGGTCAACGAATACGTTAACAAACCGTTCGCCGAAAAGATCAATGAGCGGTTCACACTCTAAGAGTAGGTCGAGCGATTCACGTAGTGTTCGAGGTAGGGTGTGTTCGAGGTCCCAGGCGCTTTCCGTCGTGGGTTCGCTGGGTCGCGCGCCTTCTTGCATACCCAAGTAACCGCATGCGAGGGATGCTGCAACTGCGAGATAGGGGTTTGTATCAGATCCCGGGATGCGATTTTCAATCCGAGTAGAGTCGGCGTTGCTGCGGGGCACCCTGAACCCCGTCGTTCTATTGTCGATCCCCCACTCGGTGTTTATCGGGCAGGATTCTGCACCTTCGAATCTGCGATACGAATTTACGTTTGGGGCGAGGAATGCCATGACGTGAGGCGTGTACTTCTGCAGACCACCAAGGTAGGCATAAAACTGCTCACTATGATCGCCATCTTTATTCGAGAATATGTTGCTCCCGGATAACACATCCACGACGCTTTGATGGAGATGCATTGCGCTACCCGGTTCGCCGGACATAGGCTTGGATAAAAACGTTGCGTAATAGCCTTGTTCTAACGCGGCTTGTCTTGCAATGCGTTTGAAATTGAACATTCCATCGGCGCACGCCAAAGCATCGCCGTGCCGGAAGTTGACCTCCAGCTGGCCGCATCCCATTTCTGTCACCACGCCTGCGGTTACAATTTCGTGGCCTGCTGAATATTCGTAAAGCTTTTCGAGGAAAGGGGCGAATTCGGAAAGAGCTTCCATTTGGAACGAACGCGGTGTCTTTTGTTGCCGGCCTGATACCCCCGCTGCCGCTTCAAGAGGTTTGGTGGGATCGGGGTTTCGTTCCACGAGATAGAACTCGGCTTCTTGGGCAATCACGGGTCTCATTTCCTTTGCCTGAAACAGGTCCAAGATATTTCTCAGTATCGTTCTTGGTGCGATTGTTAATGGTGCACCGTCGAGACTTTCGCAATCGCAAATACACTGCGCAGTTTTGGCATTCGACCAGGGCTGTAACACCAGTGTTGTTGCATCCGGTGCCAATAACATGTCGACGTCGGCGACGTCGAACAGGTCGTGATCTTCGCACCAACCGCCGACGACGTCCTGCCCGAATACGGCCTCAGGTAAACGGATCTCGCCGCTGACAAGGTCCTCAGCGCGAACAATCTTCCCTTTACTGACGCCATTAATGTCGGGGACCAGGCATTCGACCAGTTCGATCTCCTTGGTGTCTAGCCATTTTTTTGCCGCAGTCATGGGGGCGTGCTCACGTAAATTCGGGGGCACTTTGCCAGCACTCATTTTAGGTTGCAAACTTATCCAATCCCCGCATTGATCGGTCTCACCAAACTGGATAAGGTCGAAATTCGTTTGCGGTTCAAGGGGCCAGTTCGATGTACAACTACACGACGGATCAATTACAGGATCTGGATAGCAAACACTACCTCCACCCCTTTACCGACCATAAAAAACTGGCGGACGAAAGAAGCCGCATCATCACCCGGGCGGATGGGATCTATCTTTGGGACAGCGATGGGAATCGATACCTGGATGCGATGGCCGGCCTGTGGTGCGTGAATGTGGGTTATGGCCGCGAAGAAATTGCCGAAGCCGTAAACCAGCAGATTCGTGAGTTACCTTACTACAACAGTTTTTTTAAGACCGCACACCCGCCCGCCATTGAACTGTCGCGTCTCGTCTGTTCGCTGGCTCCAGCTCATTTGAATCGGGTGTTCTTTACTGGTTCGGGATCCGAGGCTAACGACACGGTCGTCCGAATGGTTCGCTTTTATTGGTCGTTAAAAGGTCTGCCGGATAAAAAGCTCATTATCAGTCGGCACAATGCATACCACGGGAGTACCGTAGCGGCTGCGAGCCTTGGAGGTATGCAAACCATGCACGCGCAAGGCGGCCTGCCTATTCCGGACATAGACTACATAGGTCAGCCGTACTGGTACCAAGATGGTGGTGACCTCTTTCCGGAGGAATTCGGCGAGAAAGTCGCCGATGAACTGGAGCAGAAGATTCTTGAACTTGGCGTGGATAACGTGGCGGCATTTATCGGTGAACCGATACAAGGCGCTGGCGGCGTCATTATTCCACCGTCGACTTACTGGCCGAGAATACAATCGATTTGCGATAAGTATCAAATACTGCTGGTCGCCGACGAAGTCATTTGCGGGTTTGGGCGAACGGGTAAATGGTTCGGAAGTGACTACTATGAAATCAAACCAGACTTAATGTCGATTGCAAAAGGTCTGTCCTCCGGTTACGTGCCCATCGGCGGCGTATTAGTCAGCGATGAAGTTGCTTCGGTTCTGATAGAAGAGGGTGGTGAGTTTAACCACGGCTTCACCTACTCGGGTCATCCGGTTGCCGCCGCCGCCGCTATTGCCAATCTCAATATCTTGCGCGATGAAGGTCTCGTCGATCGAGTGGATACCGAAACGGCCCCGTATATCGCCGAGAAATGGCAACAGTTAACGTCGCACGCGTTGGTGGGGGAGGCTAGGATCGTGGGTCTCATCGGCGCTCTGGAATTGGTGAAAGACAAAACTACGCGGCAGTTTTTTGATGATCGAGGGGCCGTGGGCACTCTCTGCCGGGACATTTGTTTTGACAGCGGCTTGGTCATGCGTGCCATAGAAGACACGATGGTGATTTCTCCACCGCTTTGTATTACCAGGGAGGAAATTGATGAGTTGATCAATCTTGTCATTCGTTGTCTCGATCAGACTGCGAAACAGATTCAGTGAGGCCAAAGCACGCGGTATGAAGTTTAAGGATTCAATGTACGACAACTTCAGTTTCTCGGCGGACCTGAATCTTGCTGCCGTGGGAAGTGTCGAAGATCTCCTCGGCCAAGCCAGAATATTGTCGCGATCGGTTGACGGGATACACGTAAGCGACGGCGCCAATGACGGCGTCCATTTCCCGGCATTGGCCACCGCTCAACTGCTTCTACAAAACGATATCGATCCAATCCTGCAAATATCCTGCCGGGATAAGAACCGACCGACCTTGGAGATTGAAATACAGGGCGCACTTGCGCTTGGCGTGACCAGTGTGCTCCTCGTACGAGGCGAATCAGGTGGAATCAGCGATACGTCCGATCGGATCGTCAAAGTCAGCACTACCGAACTCATTCAGATGGTGCGCCGCGTTGAAGCGGAATCGCAACAATCCAATTTATCGGTGGGCACGATCGCAACCGTGTTTAAGCCGGCTGCCGATTGGCATCCGGCAGCTTTACTAAAGAAAACCCGTGCCGGTGCGAATTTTATTCGCACCCAGCTGTGTTTTGACGCCGACAAGCTTAAGCTCTATATGCCCAAGCTAGTTCGATCCAAAGTAACCTGGAAGGCGCCCATCATCGTGAACCTGGCCGTATTGCCGTCGGCTAAAGCGGCCAAGTGGCTGTCCGAAAACCTGCGAGGTTCGCTGATTCCCGAAACGGTGATTAAACGAATGGAACACGCGGTAGATCCCGAAGCGGAGGGGGTCCAGTTAGCTGCGGAACTCATGGCGGAATTCAACACGATCCCGGGGATCTCGGGGGTTTGTCTAATGACACCTGGGCCGCCCGAACTAATCCCAGAGGCGGTAAATGCCTCCGGAGTAGGACAGGATTAGCCGATGGCGGCGTTGACTAAACTATTTCCCGCCGAACTTGTAGCGAAACCAGAAGCCGAAGCTGCGCGGCTGATTCACCGTCAATCTTTGTTGCGCGAATCGGTTATTGAAGAATAACTCGCCGTTTTCATCGGTGACGTTGTCCACATACAAAGATGCGCTCCACACATCGGTTTCGACTCCCGCCTGAATGTCAAAAGTTCGCCAGGAACCCTGTTGAACAACCGGTGACGAAAATGAGCTCGATTCAATACCGGCCAACGAATTGACGGACTCACCGGTATAGGTATAGCGAAGCATAATATAAGGCTCGCCGCCGAATATGGTTCGTGGCACTTGGTAGAGTACTTTTAGATTTCGTTTAACGTCGGGAACGATGGGTAGCTGGGTACCGACGGGTACCGCGATCGCACCGGGTGTATCCGCGAACAAAGTTTGCGCTTGCGACAGTTCGCCATCGTTGCGGCCCACCGTTGCTTCAATACTCCAGTTCGCATTAGGTAACCAACTTACCCACATTTCGATACCGTCGATATCCGCCTCTGGAAAATTGACGATACCGAGGGTGAAAATACTATCTTGAGGATCCTCGGCCTGGATCTGGATGTTTTCCCAGGTCATCTGATAGACCGAGATATTAAATCGGAGTCGGTCATCCAGCCATTCAGTTTTCGCACCGATTTCGTGGTTGATAACGGTATCGGACTCGTAGGCAGTCAACGTCCCTGCAGGATCGTCAAACATATCGGACGGCGGACCGTACACTGACTGTGGTCGCGCTGAGTTGGCGCCCCCACGGCGGAAACCTTCCGAGTAGGTGGCGTAGACCAACCCGCTCTCCCATTGGTAGGAGAAATTGACCATCGGGACGAATCCATCTTCATCGGAGGCGCCAAGATCCCCCGGAGCGTAGCAGTAGTCGATGGCGCAGTTGGGTTTACCGCCATTCATACCAATGAGCGCACCGTTCATAACGATGTAATCGTTTGCGATATTGTAGAAACGCCCACCTGCCTTGATCGTAAAATTTTCGGTCACGTCAACGCTGACTTCGCCGAAGAGCGCTGATTGGCGCAGGTCACTGTCATAAACACCCGTCCACCAGTTGTTGGATGCTGACTTCATCGGAATACCGACGTAGTAGCCGGCATAGTTGATGTAACTGAACGCTCCCGTGCCCGTCAGGCCCTCCACGTTTGACATAAAAATTTCGTCGACTTGGCGTTTGCTATAAAAAGCGCCGACGATGGCGGACCAGCGCCCGTCAGTTGGCGTGGCGTAACGCGCCTCAATCACCCAGTTGTTGGTCTGCCTCCCGTCGAAGTCGTTTGCGATGGGATCGCCGCCAAAATCGTAGATTCCACCGGTGTCGTAGTAAGGATTGCCCGTGTTGAACGACCGGAAGTAGTCACCCACTTGTTGGAAGTTCTGGAGATACGAGGTGCTGTCGGCAAGATAGGTGCTGTCCCGATCGTAATAGGCGGTGGTTAGCACAACGTCGCCGAAACTGAGGTTACCTTCCAGGGTTAATGCGATCTGGTACCACTCGTCTTCCCAGTAATCCTCGGTGTATCGGGCTTGACTGTGAGGACCAAATGTCGGGAAAACCGATGTATCGGTAAAGTGCTGTTGATTCAAGCTGACATCGCCGAATCCATCCAGCTCGTAGTATTGGTAGATGCCGGTAAGGTCGACGGTCCAGTTCTCACCCGCCTCAAGTCGAAGGCCTGCTCGTCCGCCGTACCAAACCGATGAGTTGCCGTCGTCGTCGCCCCGGGTGCTATTGGTTGACGTTTGGCCTGGCGTAGGCGTCAGGACGTTGTCGACCCATCCCGGTTCATTCGCGTAAAAACCCACGAGTCGGACGGCCGCTTTCAGGTTTGGGTAAAGGCTAGTGCCGTTTTCCACCAGCGGGCCATTGATCAGTCCGCTTAGATCAGTGCCAGCGCCGCCTTCGGCGACCGACCAGCCTGATACGTCCAGCCACCCGTCACTTGCAGTGGTGTCGGGTCTGTTGGTGATGATCCGTAACGTGCCACATTGCGCGGCGTCACCGAAGAGTGAACCCTGCGGGCCACCTAATGCTTCAATGCGGGCGACATCGACTAGACGTGGATCGGGATTATACCCGGCCGACGTGATCGGTTGTTCATCCAGATAAACCGAAGTGGTTGCGGAGTCGCTGAAAGAAAGGCCTTGAGCCGCGCACCCTCGCATGATGACTGAATTTGCTCCTGGTTCACGCTGACTGAGTGCTAGGCCCGGGATCTGTCCAACGTAATCCTCGAAGTTATCCAACCGCTGGAGGGTGATTTCTTCATCGGTTATGGCGGTGACAGAAAGCGGCGTGTCCTGAAGATTCAAGTCCCGCTTTGTCGCCGTTACAATGACTTCCTCGAGTCGCGCATCGTCCGCTTCTGCTTCAGCTTGAGCACTGCCCGTACCCGCCACTGCGGCAGATATCGCCAGTGAAAGATTGCGACCTGCTTTAGAATTCTTGCGATCATGTGCCATCACATTCCTCACTTAAGTCCGATGACCGTTACGTCGGCTAAATAAGTCTGAATCGTACTGCAAAACCGCCGGTAGAATTTCCACACCTATAGGGCAGTAGCGTCACACAAGTAGCGCTCAAGATAAAGTGACGCGACCCAACAGTTGGGTTCTAGTTCCGTGCCATCGCTTCTAGTTCTTGATAGTGGCGGGAGTATGCTTGTTGCTTCGCTAATTGTCTCGAAATACATGCGGTGACTACGCTCGTTGCAACTTCGGTCGTTCGTGGCAGCCGCCAAGGCGAGAGCCATGGCGGGGTTTACTTGATTGATTTGGCGAACGAGCGCGTATTGCAGACGGTCGATTGGGATTCGGTGGATATCGATTGGCAGGGTCGCGGATGGGATCGTGGTCTTCGCGGCATCGGGTTTGACGGGGACAGAGTGTTTATTGCTGCGAGTGACGAGCTGTTCGTTTATGACCAAATGTTCCAGCAGATTACATCGTATCGCTGCCCCTACCTAAAACACTGTCATGAGATCAGCTGCTACGAGCGACGACTGTATCTCACCTCCACGGGATTCGACTCCATCCTTGGGTTTGATTTGGAAAGGAATCGGTTTAGCTGGGGACTCAGCGTATCCAAGGATAAAAAAGGCCTTCGCGCTGTTCCGTTTGATCCAGAAAGTCGACACGGTCCACCTTTGCGTAACGAACTCCATATCAACAGCGTCTTTTGCGAGAGTCGGGCCATGTACATAAGCGGCTTACGCACTGCCGGTTTGCATGCATACACTGGGCGACACATTAATCAAGTGGCGACATTGCCCGATGGAACCCACAACGCGCGACCGTATAGGAACGGTATTTTATTCAACGATACGCAAAAGAACGTGGTTCGTTTTGTTCCCCAACAAGGCAAGCAGGGCGTATTTAACCTTCCGGTCTATAACCCGGCGTTGCTCACACATACCGAGCTCGATGACTCCCGTGTTGCGCGCCAGGCCTTTGGCCGAGGCCTCTGTGTGATCAGCGATAGTCTGATTGCGGGTGGATCGTCGCCTTCGACGGTCACGCTGTATGACATCGATCAGATGAAAACAACGCTGTCGTTGAATCTATCACTTGATATCAGGAACGCGATTCACGGTCTGGAGGCGTGGCCTTTTCCAGGGTTACCCGACGATTAACTAAACGGCACTCGATGTCGAGCCATCTTGATTAATAGATTCGAATTGTTTGTAGTTCGATAGGACGGGTTTCAGCACGTCAATTAATTCGCCTAGATGCGCTTCGTAGTTACGCCAGAAATGAATGGATTTGGAGTAAATGGGCTGGCGTACCTGTTCGGAACTGGCGGTTCGTATGGGTCGCTCGGTTTCGTGGAATCGGACACAGGCGTCCTCCCACGGCAATTCGCAGTAAGCAAGAAGCCGACGTACCTGGCCTTCTAAATCTGTCACCACATCTTCGTATTGGACCGTCAGGACGCGATCCGGGAGCACCTGATGCCAATGATCCATCATGCGTTGATACTGAAGAAAGTACTCTCCGATTTCGATCAGGTCGTAGACGAACGTCTGACCTTTAGCAAAGAGTTGGCGATAACAGCTCAAGGTTGAATCCAATGGATACCGTCGCGCGTCAATGATCTTGGCGTTTGGCAGAACCAGATGGATCAGTCCGATCGACGGAAAGTTGTTCGGGTTCTTGTCGATAAAGCGTGGTTTATCAGTCTGTCGATGGGCATTGGCTTGGTTGAGATAGTCTTGTCCCAGCGCAGTGAAATTGGCTTCTCGTAGTTCTCGCGCAGCAAAAGGATAATTTACGCCGTCGGCGCGATTCCGATTGAGGGACGTAGCAACCCGTCCGATGTACGGCAGTTCCGCTGTCCCCTCGACCATGCTGTGACTGGCCAGTATCTGTTCGATCAGCGTCGACCCTGAGCGCGGTAATCCAACGATAAAAATTGGTTCAACGCTTGGATCGCCTAAGCCTGCGTTTGCCTGCAAGAACGGTTCGTCAAATACCTGGATGATTTCGTCGTTAGTTACCTCGGTTTGCACCGGGTCATAGTGTTCCAGCGAGCGTTGCTTGCTATTACCCTGCTGGTAGTAGTTCCAGGCCTGATCAAAGCGACCACTGTCTTCATTGACTTTAGCTAGCGCGAAGAGAAAGTTGACCGCGGACTGATCTGTCAAACCTTCTTTGTCTTCTAGCGACGATTCCATTGCCTGGATATCCTCCTTCGAAAGCTCGTAAGTTTTGAGGTTGGCGAGGCTCCAGTAGCTTTCCCCGTTGTTAGGCCGAGCCTTAATGCTCTCGCGATAAGCCTCAATGGCCTCGGCCTGATGACCAACCGTTTTCAGCGTGTGTCCAAACCCGAGCCAGGCGCCGGCATGTTGCGGTTTCAACTCGAGCACGCGGCGATACGAGTCCAGCGCCTGGTAAGTTTGACCCGCGGGTGCTCGGGTCGACGCCAACATAAAGTGCGATCGGCTGCTGTTGGGTTCTAGCTCGACAGCGCGCTCAAAGCACTCGATGGCCTCCGCGTATCGATGCTGTTCATGAAGAATTCCACCCAGATCGAGCAGAGCAAGGTAGAAGTCCGGGGCCGATGCGATTGCTTTTCTGAGCAACGGCTCCGCTTCGTCAATGTCGTGCCTGTTTGCGACGATACCGGCCAATAACCGCAGCGCGTCGACGTTATTCGGGTCGACCCGCAACAAGTCTCGGTACGCCCGTTCGGCTTCTTCGGTACGCCCGGCTTTGTGGTGTTCTGCGGCAAGGGCGAGTTGTTTACGTTGTGGGTTGAGTTCAAACGACGCTTCAAAAGCGACATCGGATTCTGTGCCCTTGCCGATTGCAGCTAGAGCGCGACCGAGCGTGTAGAACGCCGGTTCAGACTGAGGATCCAGTCGTGTGGCGGTCTCCAGCACCTCGACGGCTTCAGTTGGTCGTCCCGTCTCAAAAAGCAGAAAGCCAAGGTCTTCGTGCGGTTTCGCAAAATTTGGGGCGAGTTCAATGGCTCGGCGCAGGTATTTTTCCGCCAAGCCCATCTCGCGTGATTTCAGCAACATGGCACCCAGCAGTGCGGTCATATTGACGTCGTCGGGATCTGTTGTGAGGGCGTCGCGACAAATGCGCATGGCAGCGCCAATCTGTCCCGAATTGATCAGGTCGACTGCCTGGTTAAGGTTCGCTTTAGGCGATAATGGTTGTTCGTCGATTGCCATTTGCTCTGGGTCGATTACGAGCTTCCCGCAGACGGTTTCGATATAGATAGCACTATCATATTTGTCGGCTATGCAGAAATCGCGTCTCTGACGGCCTTTTTTTTAGTTGGATTAGTTTGATATACGATAGGCAAATGGACATCGAAGAGACGTTAAAAGACCTGGGGCCGGTGGAGATCGGACGCTTGAGAGAAGCCGTTATTGGATTGAGCCCGGCAGATTGGTCCGCGCAACGAATTAGGCAGAACGAATACGAGGTCCACAGGCAAACGGAGTCCGTTGTCCTCGTCTTTACCGACGGCTCAGGTTGGCCCCAACTGGAAGTCAAAAAAGAACAAGGTTGGGACCTCTTGGCGAAAACTGCGGTACCCGTCATGCATGGCATATTGGCCGCACATTACCCTGCCGGTGGCACCATCATTCGGTCCATGGTGGCGAAGCTACCCGCAGGAAACATCATCAAGCCCCACGTTGATCGGCACCCTTCGTTCCACGCTGGACACCGCATTCATGTTCCCGTTACGACCAACCCAAGAGTCAGGTTTATGATCGACGGACGGCCCCACCAGTTGGCCGTCGGTCGGGCCTATGAGGTGAACAACCAAAAAAACCACAGCGTCATGAACAAAGGGACGGAGGACCGGATTACGTTCATATTCGACTATCTGCCACCCGACGTCATCGCCCGTGGTTCGTTAGAGGTACAAGCCGAGAACTAAGATTGCTTGGGACGGCGCCGTCGGTCTGGTACTTCTTTTCCAGAGTTAATCGGAGGATGTGCTCTTTGGTTGTTGCTGGGTAATGCAGTGGATACAACCTCCGCCCTTAGTAAGTTCAAGCGCGGGCAGTTGCACAATCGCCCGGTCGGGGAAAGCGGCTGCGACCGCCTCGAGTGCTGGCTGATCCATCGGATCATTGAATTCGGGTAAAACGACACCTCCGTTGGCGATATAGAAATTGATGTAGGAAAGCGGTAATCGCTCGCCGCGGTACTCTTGTCGCGCGGGTTGCTGAATCTCAATGATCTCGAGGAGATTTCCGTTGGTGGTGGTATTGCTGAGCGCGTCAATATTTCGAAGAAGGCCCGCACAATTTGGATCTTGCGGGTTCGATTCAGAAAGGACCAGAGCTACGCCGTGGTCTGAGAAGCATGCCAGATTATCGACGTGACCGTCGGTATCGTCATACTCCAGCGCGTGATCTAGCCAGACGACCTTCTGGACGCCGAGATATTCGGCGAACAAACGCTCCGCATCCAAACGCGTTAAGCCCGGATTTCGATTGTGATTGAGCACGACATTTTCCGTGGTCAGCAACAACCCGTCGCCGTTACTGTGAATGGCGCCTCCTTCGAGAAAAATTGATGCTGGAATGTTGGTGGCTCCACACAAGTCGTTGATAACGCGCGCAATCGTTGCGTCCGTTTGATGTGCGGAGTCTGGGTCACCCCAGCAGTTAAATTGCCAGTCGACACCGCCCAGTTGCCCGGATTCATTCAGTACGAAGGTCGGGCCAATATCGCGTAGCCAGGCATCGTCGAGCACCTGTTCGATCACTTCCACCTTGCCACTGCAATGTCGTCTCGCGTCGTCGACCGTCTCTGTTGTCGCTAACAGCATGACCGGCTCGAACTCGGCAATAGTGCTGGCGACGTTTGCGTACTGACTGCGCATGGCGTCAAGGTTGGGATAGATGTTGCGCCGCTGTTCCGGGGGCCATGCCATCCAGCAGCATTCGTGCTCTTTCCATTCTCCCGGCATGAAGACAGCGTTCGAGCACCTCATCGCGTCGCCTGATATTCCGTAATCCTGGCCCTTTCCCTCCGTTGCATGACGAACCCGGCGATGACGACGCCGATGCCGATGACGGTGATAATCAGAGTAGCCAGCGCATTGATGTCAGGCGCAACGCCCAACTTGACCTTGGAAAAAATCACCATAGGTAGCGTGTTTGCTCCCGGACCAGAAACGAAACTGGCGATCACCAGATCGTCCAACGATAGGGTAAATGCGAGTAGCCATCCTGCGACCATCGCGGGAGCGATGAGCGGTAGCGTCACGTCGATGGCTACCCGGTAGGGTCGTCCACCCAGATCCATGGCGGCTTCTTCTAGCGATTTATCCACCGTCGACAACCTCGACTGCACGATCACCGCAACGAATGCCATCGAGAAGGTGATGTGGGCAATGATGATTGTCATGGTCCCCCTGCTTTCGGGCCAGCCGATTAATTGTTCGGTACTTACAAACACCAACAACAAAGAAAGCCCGGTAATGACTTCTGGCATGATCAGAGGTGCTGCAATCAGTCCGGTAAATAACAGTCGGCCTTTAAACCTTCCCATGTGCGTCATTGACAGCCCCGCTAACGTGCCGAGGACCGTGGCGATCGTCGCACTGATCAAAGCGATCTGTAGACTCAATAGGGCAGCGTCGATGACTTGCGCGTTGTCGAGCAGCGACGCGTACCAACGCAGTGAGAAACCATTCCACACGGATTGGATCCTCGAGTCATTGAAGGAATAGACCATTAGGATCACGATCGGCAAATACAAAAAGGCATAGCCAAATGCCAGCGTCGTGAACAAGAATGTTGATCGTTGCCTCATTCGTTGACGTTCGTTCCAGCTGTAATCTGATAGCGCTGGAACAGCATGATCGGAATAACGAGGATGAAAAGGAGAATAGTCGCCACCGCACTAGCCACGGGCCAATCACGATTTTCGAAGAATTCGTTAAACAATTGCCTGCCGATCATTAGCGAATCCGAGCCGCCGAGTAGGGTAGGTATGACGTATTCGCCGATGGCTGGGATGAACACCAGAAGACACCCGGCGATGATTCCGGTCGCCGACATAGGTAACGTGATATCGATGAATACACGAAATGGCGTTGCTCCAAGATCGGATGCCGCTTCGTGTATGGAAAGGTCAAGCTTCTGAAGCGCTGCGTACAACGGTAAAATCATGAACGGCAGGTAGGTATAGACGATGCCGAGGTACACGGCAAAATCCGTGTAGAGAAGTTTCATGGGTTCGTCAATAAATCCCATCCAAAGCAAGCCTTTGTTGATCAGCCCATGGGTTGACAGCATGCCCATCCAGGCATAGACCCGAAGAAGGAATGAGGTCCAGAACGGCAGAATGACCAGCAACAAGAGGATGTTCCTCGCCGTTGTGTCCGCTCGGGTGATGGCATAAGCCATTGGATAACCGATGAGCAGACAGCAGAGGGTTGAAAACGCGGCAACCCTGACCGATTTCAGGTAGCTCAACCAATATAGGTCATCTTCAAACAAGAACAGGAAGTTATCGAACGTGATGTACACAGCGCTCAAGCCGCTTCTCGCCCAGTCAAACAGCGGCGTAAACGGGGGTTGTGCGATAACTGGATCGGAGAAACTGATTTTGAAAACAATTAGAAACGGCGTCAAAAAAAACAGAAGTAGCCAGACGTAGGGGAGGTAGATGACAAATGACCGCCATGCCTTGTCTGCCATTTCACTATAGCGTGTGTTCATTCTTTCAGGACGATGCCGCTGTTTAGATCCCAGGAAACGAATACTTCATCTTCCGAATCGAGGATCGGCTCGGATGCTCGAAATTGATTCTGGGCACTGATCTCGATAACCGCCGATGTCTCGGTCGTCACTCGATAAATCGTGCGATTTCCGTAGTAGCCTAGATCCGTTACGACACCCTTGATACACGTCGTCGTTTCAGAAGTTATGGATTCTTTGCTGATCGTAATTTTTTCTGGTCGGACCGCGAGCCAGACTTGATTTCCCACGTTGGTTCCGGGTGTTGGTGAGGCTTTGATATCGCCGAAGTCGACGGTATCAATCAGCAAATGCTCGTCAGCGATTCGGGAAACCGTGCCCTCAAACATGTTCGTGGTCCCAACAAAATCAGCGACAAATCGATTGGTCGGGTATTCGTAGACATGGGTCGGTGTGCCCGTTTGTACAAATCTGCCGTCGTCCATGACTGCGATTCTTGTCGCTAAATTCATGGCTTCTTCTTGATCGTGAGTGACAACAACGAACGTAATACCGAGCTGATCCTGGATGTTCATCAACTCGAATTGCGTACGCTCCCTTAGCTTCTTGTCCAACGCCGCCAAGGGTTCATCCAGAAGAAGAACTTTGGGTTTTTTCACCAGCGCTCGCGCCAGTGCGACGCGTTGCAGTTGACCACCGGAAAGTTGATGGGGCTTTCGTGTCTCGTAACCAGAGAGTTGAACCAGCGACAGCATCTGAGAGACCTGCTCCCCAATCTGCGTTTTATCGACACCGTCCTTTTTAAGTCCGTAAGCGACGTTCTTCTCGACGGTCATGTGCGGAAAAACTGCATAGGATTGAACCATCATATTTACCGGCCGCTGATAAGGAGGAAGGCCGGTCATGTCGATCCCATCGATGATGACCCTACCAGTCGACGGTGTTTCGAAGCCTGCAAGCAAGCGAAGTAGCGTTGTTTTACCGCACCCGGAACCACCAAGGATGGCAAACAATTCGCCTCGGTAGATATCGAGGTTGACGCTGTCGACGACCGTGACGCCATCAAACTCTTTCGATAGATTCTCAATCCGAATAAACGGCTGGGCGTTGGAGTCGTGCCGGTTTCCCAGGCGAGCGTTTCCCGTCGTGGCATCGTCTAGTAAATTGTCGATCTTTTCATTCATTGGTATCGTCATAGTCCCGATTTCACTCGCGTCCATACCCGCGACCGTAGTCGTTCCAATTTCGGATGTAGCGTTTGAGTATCGCTTAGTCGCTTGAGCGTGGTTGCGTCGGGATAGATGGCCGGATCCGTTATGATGTCGGCATCCATCAATAGGCTTGCTTCCCGGTTAGCGTTGGCATAGCCAATGAAGTTCGAGACCTCAGCGATGACATCGGGACGCATGATGAAATCCAAGAATAAGTGCGCACCGTGTACATTCGCAGCGTCGGCGGGAATATAGGCTACGTCGAACCAGATCAGTGACCCCTCAGTTGGGATCGTGTAACCGAGGGTTATGTCGATACCGGCGTCGGCTGCACGGCGGTTCGCCACTGAGTAGTCGCCCGACCAGCTCATTGCGATACAAACTTCCTTGGCCGGCAAATCGAGTAAAAGTTTGGTCGAACTGAAGTATTTAACGTGCGGCCGAATCGAACGCAATAACCGCTCGGCCTGCTCAAGATGCTCAGGCGCTACTGAATTTGCATCGTGACCAAGGTAAAGCATCGCCATACCAATAACCTCGCTGGCCGAATCCAATAGTGACACGCCGCAATCGGCGAACTTCGACACCGTTTCGGGGTCAAAAATCAACTGAGCACTGCCTACAGGCGCGTTTGGCATGCGTTCGGCCACCATCTCCTTGTTGTATGAAAAACCGGTCGTTCCCCACATATATGGGACGCCATATTGATTATCCGGATCGTATTTGGCGAAATTGGTTAGCAGCACCGGATCCAGGTTGTCCCAGTTCGAAAGCCGCTCTTTATCGAGTTGCTGAAATACGCCTATCGGTATCAGCCGTGCAGAATTGGTGGCGGCATGTACGATCACGTCGTACCCAGACTTTCCTGCCATGAGTTTTGCGTCAACGATCTGGGCGGAATCATAAACGTCGTAGTTGACCTTGATTCCATACTCGTCTTCAAAGTTCTTTATCGTCGTTTCGCCAATGTAGTCGGCCCAGTTGTATACGTTTAGGACTTTTCCATCGTTTTCGGAAGCAAAGATACCTGCACCCGCGGTGACCAGTATCGCGACTATGGATCGCGCGAGCATTAAGAGCGGTACTTGTCTCATGACGGGTTCAAGCTATCACAATAAAAGTTGACGTTACCCAACACGGGTGAGGTCGCTCGTTCCTCATCGGCGGGTAGGAAGCATAGCGTTGGCCATGAGATGATCATAAGGAGCGGGTTGGCAATGCTTAACGTACGATTATGAATTCTGACCAATACCTTGGCATGAACCGGGCGATTACGCGGCGTGATTTTATCGGTGGGGTAGCCGTAACCGCGACTGGGTTGGGGCTCACAGGTCGTATTGCGGCTGACAATTACCAGGCTTATCCACCGGCGCGGACGGGTATGCGAGGTTCACATCCGGGCTCTTTTAACGTGATGCACGAACTAGCGTTTAACGGAATGTCACCGAGCAGCAATCTGCTTTCTGACAAGACCCCTTATGACCTCGTGGTCGTCGGTGGCGGCCTCAGTGGCTTATCCGCGGCTTATTTCTATCGGGTAGCCAAACCCAATGCCCGGATCCTGATTTTGGACAATCACGATGATTTCGGCGGGCATGCAAAGCGCAATGAGTTTTCCTATCAGGGCAAGACCTATATCGGTTTTGGCGGTAGCCAAACGCTCGAGGATCCAGGGCAATTCAGTAACGTGGCGAAAAACTTGCTGCGTGAGCTAACCGTGGATCTTTCCACTTTCTACGACGCTTTCGATCAGTCTTTCGCGCGAAACCACGGGCTGCGAAGCCAAGTTTTTTTTGACAAGGAGCACTACGGTGTCGATCGCCTTGTACCCATAAGGCTCAACGAATACCTAGACCGGAGTTTCGTGAACCAGGCGAACAACGTGCCGTTATCGGAAAGTGCGCGCGCTGAGTTACTGAAGTTGCTGACCAAGAATCAAAGGTCGTTAAGGCACCTCAATCGGCGCCAGCGCCGAGAATTTCTTGGCAGCATCAGCATCGAGCAATTTCTCCGCGAACATTTGGGGTGCGGGGACGAAGTGGTGCATTTGTTGGGGAAAATAACCCTTAACTATTGGGCCTTGGGAATCGACGCGCTCTCGGCCCGTGATGCTGTCGACATGTGGTTACCCGGATTTGGCGGCTTGTTGCGTCAAAGTGATGCGGACGAAGAACCGTATATTTTTCACTTCCCCGATGGAAATGCGTCGCTTGCGCGATTGCTGGTAAAAAAACTGATCCCCGGAATTACTTCCGCCGACAACATGAACGAAATGATCACCGCACGAATTGACTACGAAGCGTTGGACCAACCGGATGAGGATGTGCGGATCAGACTCAACAGTACGGTGACCAATGTTGCCGAGGTCCAGGATAACCATGGTGCAAACGTGAGGATTCGGTACGCCACGGGCGGACAGTTGTTTGATGTGTACGGTAAAAACTGCATTCTCGCTTGTTACCACCGGGTCATTCCGCATATTTGTCCGGCGCTGCCTGCCGAGCAGAAAGCGGCCCTCGCGCAAAGCGTCAAGGGACCCTTGGTATACACCAACGTGTTGGTTCGAAATTGGCACGCGCTGAAGAACTTGCACGTCGGTAAGGTTTACTGCCCCAACGGGCTCTATCACTCCATTGCGATGGACTTCCCCGTCAGCCTTGGTGGGTACGAATTCGCCAAGACGCCCGACGATCCTGTCGTATTGCGTCTTGTCCACGCGCCGTATACACCAGGAACAGGCTTAAGTGCGAAAGATCAGTGGCGACTTGGTAGACGTCAAATGATGGCGCGGTCGTTTGCCGATCACGAAAGAAGCATCAGGCAACAACTCACCTCCATACTTGAACCGGGCGGATTTAACGCAAGACGGGACATCGAAGCGATTACTGTTAATCGTTGGCCGCATGGCTATACCTACGAATACATTCCTCTGTGGGATAAATATTCGGGCGAGGGGCCGCATGTTCGGGCAAGAAAGACGCAAGGTCGCATTGCCATCGCGGGGAGTGATTCCGGCGGCAGCGCGTACGCCCAGGCGGCAATTGATCAGGCGTTTCGCGCCGTCAGGGATCTGGTATGAGACGCTCGTGCTGATTAGACCAATAATACGTTGTAAAGCGCCAACGACGGGGCTCCTCAGCGGACGGAACGCACCGGGATATTGGCCACGCTGGGTATTTTGTCTCGAATGAAATCCGCAAAATGCTCGACTAAGGTTTCCTTATCCGACAGAACGCCATTTTGATAGCTGCTGGAAACCAGTCCTTTCTGTACGGATTCGATGAGATCGTTGTCTTCGTCTTGCACCTGATTATTTATCCGCGAATTGAGGTATCGAGTCGCTCGCATGGCACGCGAATCATCTTGAAGCACGTAGGACTGACAGCGCAGTAGCGACTTCCCTGGCGCGGTGGGCAAGATCTGAAAGAAATTCACCTGGTCGGGATAGCAATCAAAAAAGTTATTGGGATACAACGCGTAATAAGTCCAGCGACGCCGCATCTCCTTGGGAAGATGTTTCTGGTTCGGCAACAGTTTGTCGTACGCCTCGGCACTCCAGCTAGGTTGCGGACGGTCGCGCATTTTATGGCTTAACCGCGCAACATCCGGGCCGTGTGATTGCCGATCGTATTGCTCGTCCATCAGCGCGAAGAGACCGCGATGGCCGATAAAAAAATGGTAGTCCTCAATGAAATTCTCAACTCCCACTTTCCAGTCGGCGTCCACGGCGTGGGTCCAAGTCGCGGGTTCTGTCTCGCGGTTTTCCTCAGGCGTCATGCGGTGTGTCTGATACGCCATGAACTCGTCTTGAACGGGCGCCATCCTCTCGGCGACGCCGGCACCTTCCGCTCGAAATCTGATGAAGATAAATCCTCCGTAGATTTCGATATCAATGGGGGATAACCCAAAGTGCTCGGCATCGTGGGCTGGGAAACTTTTGGGGTGACCCATTGCCGTGCGTTCACCGTCTAGGTTGTAGGTCCAACCGTGATAGGGGCAAACGACCTTTCCAGGGCATTTCCCCTGTCCGTCTTCGAGCAAGATATGCGCACGATGCCGGCAAACGTTGTGGAATGCTTTTATCTCATCGGCATTTGTGCGTACAACGAAAGCGCGTTCTTCGTAGAGTTGAAAGGTGATGTAGCATCCGGGTTCTGGCAGGTCGCTCGTGTGGCCCACCAGCTGCCATGACGATAGGAATATGTTCTGTTTTTCTGCCTCAAAGAAGTCCTGATTGTGGTAAATCCAAGCCGGTAGCGTGGCCGTGAGGTGACCGAGGGGGTTGGGCTCTACTTCTTCTTTGCTACGCAGCTTGTCTGATTGAACGGCCACGTCAAAACCTCTGGATAATGGGAAATTGTGCTACCAAAGCGCGATATTTTTTATGAATTGTTTGACCACAGCCGTTAATACTGCGCCCTATACGGTCGGATTCTACCATGTCGAATTCAGTGTATTTTCGAGGTGAGACCAAACATGATGTGACGCCCCTGAGGAGTGTCTCACAATAATCTAGCAGAAGGATCCAAATTGAGCGGGGAAGAACATACCAGCTCGTATTACGCTGCGACGCGGACCGATCAGACAACGTACCCGCCATTACATGGGGAAGAGGAAACGGAGGTCTGCATTGTTGGTGGCGGTTTTACGGGTGTTGCTTGCGCGCTCACGCTGGCTGAACGGGGCCATCGGGTGACATTATTGGAACAGCACAGAATCAGCTGGGGCGCTTCTGGACGAAACGGTGGCCAGCTCATTCATGGATTGGGTGGTGCCGAACAACTCGGCCGCTTTCTCAGTGAAGACAAGATATGGGCCCTTCATTACCGTGGCAATGACATCATCAAGGGACGAATCGAAAAATATCAGATCAACTGTGACCTCAAAGCCGGCTTCATCGAAGTCGCATTCAAACAAAGTCAGATGGACGGGTTGGTTGAGGATTACGAGGAACACCGAGAGTGGGATTTGGATGAACACTTGCGGTTGGTGGGTCGGGACGAACTGAAGTCATTGCTGGGTACCGATGCGTACATCGGCGGGATGATCAACGACCTCGACGGACACCTGCATCCGCTCAACCTCTGCGCGGGCGAGGCGCGAGCGGCGACCGGTCTGGGTGCGAGCATTCATGAGCAAACTGAAGTAATTGACATCGTTCATGGCAGCAAGGTTCGGGTTGT
The DNA here is from genome assembly GCA_022448085.1 of Pseudomonadales bacterium. Lineage (GTDB taxonomy): Bacteria > Pseudomonadota > Gammaproteobacteria > Pseudomonadales > Azotimanducaceae > UBA11889. The sequence goes on from JAKUTH010000030.1 coordinate 21,253, forward strand.
CACACAGCAGGGGGCGGTGATCGCCGATAAGGTATTGTTAGCGGGCAATGCGTATCACCACCTGGAACCGAAGAAACTTTCAGGCCTCGTGTTCCCGGCGGGAAGCTTCATCATTGCAACGGAACCACTATCTGAAGATGTGACGGACCGGATCAACCCGGCCGATCTCGCTGTTTGCGATCTCAACAACGTCCTTGACTACTACAGATTGTCTGCCGACAAACGGATGTTGTTTGGCGGTCGGTGCAACTATTCCGGCAGGGTGCCTACGAGCATCGAGGACAGCATGGTACCGAGGATGTTACAGATATACCCCGAACTTGAAGGCAAAAAAATCGACTACGCGTGGGGCGGTAACATTGGCATTGTTATAAATCGGGTCCCGTGCATGGGCAGGATTTCCGACAATATTTTCTACTCGATAGGGTACTCGGGCCACGGCGTTGCACCTACCCACGTCGCTGCCGAGGTGATAACCAATGCCATGGAAGGTGATGCCGAAGTATTACAAGCGTACGAGAAGGTAAGCCACTTCCGAATACCCTTTGGCCAATGGTTTGGGAATCAGATCGTTGCCTTAGGTATGTTGTATTACCGGATGCTTGACAAGTTATAAGTAGGCCATCTTTGAGGTGTTCAACGACGACTTGAAGCGATCAAAGCAGCTCCTCCACCAATGGAGACCAATGGCAGGAGTGGCACGACCAGTTCCACCCAAGCACCAAGCGTGGAACCAGAAAGGAGTTCAAAAACGGTGGGCGCCCAGGCATTCCCAAATACGAGCAAGTAAGCGCCCAACAACACCATCACGATGGCTGTGCACCACGTGACTTCTTTCACCGGAAGTTTGTTCCATGGTCAAACCGAAGGCATCTCGCATGCATCGTCATAACGCGTCCGATTGCAGAGTGTTTTGATCTACTTGCAACTCATCTCGCCACTTCGTGATGTTCATCTCGATCGCAGTGAAACCGGCAACCCACAGGAGTTCGTCCCACAAGTACAGCCAATGTGACAGTGCAGCCCAATAGATTCCGAATGCGATAAGTACCAGATACATAAGAATTTTAAGCGAATTGGCGACTGACAAGATTACGCCTTCGGTAATGCCTCGATCTTGCAACCGAACGACAGTCTCTATCGCAAGTAGGATCAAGAGCCATAGGATCACTTCCCAAAGATCCACCCACCCCAGGACACGCTCAAGTTCAAGGCCGACTTTGTCGGTAACGATCAGGCCACTTTCCACCCAGTACAATTCCGTCTCTGCGGACAATGCGCCGCATGTCTCGATGGTGACGTCTGTGTATTCGAGGTTGTAAACGTACGACACATCTTCATCCACCATACCGCACAGATCGGAGACGTTTTCGACGGCCACGGTGGGTTGTAGGTTGATGGTCGCTAGAACGGCGGCATACAAGGTATGGGCAATCATTGCGTAGCAGCCAAAACGGACGCCACGTACTGCGTATGCTACCCAACCGTTCCAGTCTTCGTCCTCGAGAACATAAGTCTCGAGTTCGAGCATGCATAAGAGAAGAATCCAGCCCACGTAATCAATGCTGGTGGCAAACTCGGCCGTCCAATCGAGGATCGTGGGTTCGGCAGTCAGAGTGTAGGCAATCCTGTTCCAATCTTCGCCAATGTAAAACGCGAAGTTGATGAGCAGTAGTGTATAAATCGTCCATTTCAGGACTTGCTGGATTTTGTGCGCGTTCCAGGTTCTGGTGGATGTGGTTACGGGGCTCATTGGTGGATCATACTGGTGGGCCGGGCGAGTCCGAGTCCTCCATGCCTACCGGCATGGACGATGCAAGCAACTCGGTTTTCGTACAGTCGCGAAAGGAACGAAGTACGCTAAGGGCAACGATAGGAAATGTCCATGATGAGACATAAAGCCGTTAACAGTTGGGCGCTTTTTTCGATCGTCTTTGTGCCCATGTGCTTGGCTGCGTTATTGGCGATGACTACGGTGGATTTATCCAGCGCGCTCGGTGTCTCCTCGATGATCCAGTTTTCGGTTCGGCTGGCCGTGCCATGGTTGTTTATCGCATTTTGCGCTTCGTCTTTGGTCGTCATCTTCCCGGGAGAATTCAGCCGTTGGGTACTCCGAAATCGCCGCATGTTTGGCCTCTGTTTCGCCACGGGAATGGCTTGGCAGTTGTTTTTTATCGTCTGGCTGGTCGTTGGACACTTCGATTACTACATGGAGGAGGCCTACGATTACCTCAGCCTGCTTGAACAAGTCCCTGGATATGTGCTGCTTGTTGCGATGACGATTACGTCGTTCAGGTTTGGTCGAAGTCAATTGAGCCCGAAACAGTGGAAAATTCTGCACACGGGAGGCATCTACTTTATATGGTTCGTTGTCTGGACGACCTACTGGTTCGAACTTTTCTACTATGACGATATTCAGTTTATTGATTACTTATATTATTGGGCTGGTTTTACGGCCTGGGCGGTGCGAATGGCAGCGTGGACCTTGAAGCGGATGCGCCAACCGGCGATCTAACCGGCCCGCTTTCTCGATCGCATCAGATGGTTACTAGTTTAAATGACTGACTATGACGCTATCGTAATTGGAGCTGGCCACAATGGTCTGACATGCGCTGGTTATCTTGCTAAAGCAGGGCTAAGGGTCAAGGTCCTCGAGAAACGATCAGTTGTTGGAGGCGCTGCGGTCACCGAGGAATTTCATCCAGGCTTTAGAAATTCGGTCTACTCATACTCCGTTAGTCTTTTGCATCCGGGAATAATTAGCGACCTTCGTTTGAATGAGCACGGGCTGGTCCTTTTAGAGCGGCCTGCGGGAACGCTCAGTTTGCTCGACGGCGATCACCTGCAACTGAGTCGGGATGATGTTCAAGCGAGAAAAGAGATAGCGAGATTTTCAAAAACGGACGCTAGCCGGATCGAAGCGTTTGAAGAAGAAATTAGGGTGATCGCCATCGCCATACGTCGAATCGCGATGGCTGTGCCTCCGAACATTGGAGGAGGCTGGTCGGATCTTGTATCACTCGTCAAAACGGGAAATCAATTACGGGGACTGTCGACAGAACAGCGGGCCGTATTCGTGGAGCTGATGACCAAGCCCCTTGGTGATTATCTTGATAGCTGGTTTGAGAGCGACGCGCTAAAGGGCGTTTTGGGTCTCGAAGGCGTGATTGGGAATTTTGCGGATCCTTATCAGGCGGGAACCGCCTATGTGCTTCTGCACCACGCTTTTGGGGAAGTTAACGGACGAACGGGTGCGTGGGGGATCGCTAAGGGTGGTATGGGAGCGATTACTGAAGCGATGTGTTCCTTCGCCAGGTCCCTGGGTGTTGATATCGAGACGGAAAGCAGCGTAGACGAAGTCTTGACGGAGGATAAGAAGGCCGTGGGTGTGGTTACAGCTGACGGTCGAAAAATCACGGCACCGGTTGTCGCAGCCAATATCCATCCGCAAACGCTGCTATTGAAGCTGGTCGACAATTCACTGTTAACCGAACGCGAACGTCAACGCCTGCGGAGTTACCGTAGCCATTCGGCAACCTTTCGCATGAACGTTGCGTTAACTGAACTACCCCGGTTCGGGAGCGTGAAGGACACGGATGATTTTCATTTCAAAGGTTCTATCGAGGTTAGCCCGTCGTTGGGGTATCTCAGCTCAGCATACTCAGACGCGAAACTGTACGGCTGGTCTGCGCGGCCAGTGATCTCGATGCAGGTGCCGACGACGCAGGATGATAGCTTGGCACCGGCCGGTTGCCATGTTGCCAGTCTGTTTTGTCAGCACTTTCAGCGACATCTGCCTGATGGCAGTTCTTGGGATGACGTAAAAGATCGGGTTGCCGATATGATCATCGACACGATCGATGGCTATGCGCCAAATTTCGGGCGCGCGGTTGTTGGCCGGCAGATCAAATCTCCCCTCGATATCGAACGCGATCTCGGAATGGTTGGTGGCGATATATTCCACGGCGCCTTGCACCTAGATCAGATCTATTCACTGAGACCGATCCCGGATTATTCCGGGTATCGAATGCCCGTTGACGGACTTTACCTTTGCGGCTCCGGCGCCCATCCAGGTGGAGGTGTCAGTGGTCTGCCCGGCCACAATGCGGCTCGAGTGATTTTGCAGGACCGCAAAGCCTGGTTTTAATTGCGACGTGACCGCGTCGTCGCTATGAATTCCGAGGCTTGAGCGGCGACGAGCCGCGCTTCATTGCCGTCTTCCGACGTGTAAACGCGCGATTCAAGAATCGAACCAGAGTCCGTCCAGATCGCCCGGATACACGCCGAGATGGTCGTGGGCCTGATAGCCGAGGAGTCTGCGAACGTCCTCGGGGTACCCGTCAGCAATCTCTCGGGGAATGGTGAGATATTGGTTTTCCTCTTGGCGCAACCAGCCAAGACTGTAGGTATTGATCAGCCCGGATCGCGGTAATTCGGACTTGTTGGCACCACCTCCGTGAATGATCGATCCTAGATAAAACAGAACCGATCCTTTTGTCATGGTTGCTTGGACCAGGTCGGCATCGGTCACGTCGGAGATCGGCCGAAGGTCTTGACTGCCGGGCGCGATGCGCGTCGCCCCATTGTCTTCCGTGAAATCGTCGAGTGCCCACATCGCACTAATCTGAAATTCGACTTGAGGAATACGGATCGGATAGATGTCGTCGTCTCGATGCAGCGCTTGATTTTCCTCGCCTGGATGTATCTCAATCGCGGTGCAGCTACCAATCCTGTAGCTGACGCAGTGGGGTTTCAATACGCGATCGGCGATTTCCGTAACACGAGAATGTGCGATCAGTTGTTGTGAAGTGGTGGACAGCGCCAGGATACCGCCGAGACGCGATGTCTTGTAGCCATTAAAGTCATTCCGGAATTTGTGTCCCTCGGCGTCGAAGTGAGGACTCAATTCACGGGAAATCTGATCGATCAGATCGTCCGATACCTGATCAGCGATGATGACACCGCCGTCCGTCGTAAGCGCGCTAACTATCGGTTCTGGGTCCGATTTGTTGTCAAAGGTTTGAAGCAAAACCATTCCCAAGGCAGGTGCATATCAAACGGTACATTAGAGTGCCTGCGAATTGAACCGCAGCGTGGTGGAGGCCTACAGGGAATGTGTCCACAGCCAAATCGGCGGCGTTATGCATCGATAGGGAGAGGTAACGCAGTCTTTTTCGTCACCGTTCTGATCGCGACGCTCGAATTAACCCGTGCGACGCCCGGTAATCGAGTCAGCTCACTATGGTGTATGCGTTCGAAGTCAGCCATGTCGGAAACGACGACGCGCAGGAGGTAGTCGAACTCACCCGTCATCAGGTAGCACTCCATCACTTCCGGGATGTTCTGCACTGCTGATTCAAATGCTGCTAGGTCACTTTGTTCCTCCCGGCCAAGGACGATATGGACGAAGACCGTGCCCGTGAGTCCGGCCTCTTTCTGGTCTAGAAGAGCCACGTAACGTTCGATCAGACCCGCCTGTTCTAACACGCGAACCCGACGCAAGCAGGCCGATTCAGAAAGATTTACCAGGGCAGCCAGTTGAACATTACTAATACGGCCGTCCCGCTGCAGTTGGTCGAGGATGGTTTTGTCAAACCTGTCGAGGAGCATGGCATATTCTGCGATAATTTATTGAATTAACGAAATAATATGCTATTTAAAGTCAAATGAACGATAAATATAGCGATTAATTTCGGTATAGACGATATATGGTGTTATCTCTAGTTGGATGAGATCGCGTGTTGAGAATATCGACGAGGATTGGGGTACCCAAAGAAGTCAAGATCCTTGAGCACCGCGTCGGCATATTGCCGGCGGGTGTTCGGGAATTAACGAACGATGGCCATGCTGTGTATGTTGAGTCCAATGCCGGCGTCGGTGTTGGTGTGTCTGATGATGATTATCGGACGGCGGGAGCACTGGTCCTGGGTACAGCAAAAGAGGTATTCGAGACAGCTCAGCTGATTGTCAAAATCAAAGAACCGCAGCAGCAAGAATACGAAATGCTGCGGTCGGACCACGTGCTGTTTACGTATTTGCACCTAGCGGCTGATCCGGAATTGGCTCAGGCGCTAGTCCAAATAGGAATCACGGCAATTGCCTATGAGACGGTGACGGCTGACGATGGCTCGTTGCCACTGCTCGTTCCAATGAGCGAGGTTGCCGGCCGCTTATCCGTTCAGGCGGGCGCAAATGCGTTACTAAAGGTAAATGGGGGTCGTGGCGTCTTGCTGGGCGGCGTACCCGGAGTACCGCCTGCAAAAGTGTTAGTCGTCGGCGGTGGCGTCGCCGGTAGCCACGCGATTGAGATGGCTGTTGGCCTTGGTGCCGATGTGACGGTTGTAGATCGTTCAGTACCACAGTTAAAGCGAATCGACGCGCTATACGGTGGTCGTGTTCGAACAGTATTTTCGACCAAACATGCGATCGATTCGTTGATTACCGAGGCAGACCTAGTCATTGGCGCGGTCCTTGTCGCTGGCGCGGCAACGCCAAAACTCATCACTGAGGATCACGTGAAACGCATGCAGCATGGTGCCGTCGTGGTCGATATATCTATCGACCAGGGTGGATGTTTCGAAACCAGTCGGCCAACGACGCACTCAGAACCTACCTACGTAGTCGACGGTGTAGTGCATTACTGCGTAACCAATATGCCGGGCGCGGTACCTCGAACCTCGACATTCGCATTGACGAACGTGACGCTACCGTTCGTCAAGCAACTGGCGAATCTGGGGTGGCGCGAGGCGTTGGGTCGCGATCCGCATTTAGCGCAAGGTCTGAATGTCCATGATGGCTGCATCAACCATAAAGCGATCGCGTGCGAACTGGGGTGTCAGTACCGTGCGGCTGCGGACGTTGTCGCACTCCCTTCTGTCCCGGTAGCCCGTCAGGCATATTCAGTTTGAGCCTTCGCGCATCTTGCCGGAATCGCCGCTAACCGCTCCATCGCGGTTTCAGGATTTCGCCTCGGCTAGCGGTTATTCTTTAGTTTTCTCGTGCACGGCAAAGATCGTGGACTATTGGATTCCGTGTTGCCGGCCGTCGCCTTCGTTCGAAGAAAGTGCTCATGCAAAACGATAAGTTATTTGTTAACGGCGAGCGCCTATGGTCATCGCTCATGGAGATGGCCGAGGTCGGCGCGACGTCCAAAGGAGGCTGTAACCGTCAGGCGTTGACCGACGAGGACAAAGTGGGCCGCGATATATTTGTTGGATGGTGTACCCACGCCGGGTGCACCGTTCGCGTCGACGCCATGGGTAACTTATTCGCCCGCCGGACTGGTCGCGACGAATCGTTACCGCCCGTCATCGCCGGATCCCACCTGGACACTCAGCCGACGGGCGGCAAGTTCGATGGTGTTTATGGAGTGCTTGCCGGGCTTGAGGTCGTGCGGACCCTCAATGATGCAGAACTGGCGACAGATAGGCCGCTCGAAGTTGTCGTTTGGACCAACGAAGAGGGTGCGCGCTTCTCCCCGGCAATGATTGGCTCGGGCGTCTGGGCGGGTGAGTTCAGTCTCCAATACGGGCACGGTAGAACCGACAAGAACGGTATTTCAATCGGCGAAGAGCTGGAGCGCCTGGGTTATCTCGACGAAGTCTCGATCGATGAAAAAGACGTGGCTGCAGCGTTTGAGTTGCACATCGAGCAGGGCCCCATTCTTGAGAACGAGGGGCTGACGATCGGTGTATTGACGGGTGTGCAGGGAATGAACTGGTACGACCTAACTCTTGAGGGTAATGCTTGCCACGCAGGTCCGACGCCGATGGAGGATCGTCGCGATCCGATGATGGGTCTTCATTCGATCTTGAAGCGTTATTACGAGCTCGCCATTGAAAACGGTCCATGGGGAAGGGTGACCTTCGGTGACATTCGTCTGGATCCCGGAAGCCGTAATACGGTCCCCGAGAAGATTGTGCTCTCGATCGATATGCGCCATCCGGAACAAGCCGTTCTTGATGAATTGGATCGGCGCCTCCGCTTCATTGCGGCCGAGGAGGCTGATCGCTTCGGACTTGGATATTCGATTCACGATGAATGGCAATCCCCCGCGGTTGAATTCGATGGAGATTGCATCGCCGCCGTGCAGCGCGCGGCCGATCTGCTCGG
>JAKUTH010000031.1 GCA_022448085.1 Pseudomonadales bacterium
GATGGACAGTACTTTTCGACCGCGGTGACACTCCGTTTGCATGAGTGGTCGTTGTTACTATGAAACCGCATTATTCCGCGCCTCGGGAAAATGTGCCATTCCTCCGGCAATTCGTTAGATCCACGGCGAGGTTACATTTCGGTCGCTCCGTGCGACACTCATCTGAGGCCATCGGCCCGAGCAAAAAAGTGTCTGGGCCGGCAAGCCGGCAGATAGGTGCGTAACGAGTTATCACGATGAGCTGGTGTGTAGAGGACTGAACGCAGTATGGGCAATCGGAAAAAACTAGCTGCGGGGCCACTTGCGGGTCTAGCGCTCATCGTTTCCATTGTTGTTTGCGCACAAGAAGGACAAGTCGCATTCAACGAAAGTCATGCTCGAGATCTCGAGCCGCTCGCGATCCATCCACGTACGAGCCTCACCATCGTGGATCAGATTCGACACAACCACTTTGTTAAAAAGCCACTAGACGACTCGGCGTCGAGCGAAATATTTGATAAGTACGTCAACGCGTTGGATCCCGGGCACGCTTACTTGCTCCAACCCGATCTTGACGCACTGAACAAGTACAGATATCGGCTCGACGAGGCGTTGAAGCATGGTGACTTGAAACCCGCCTTTGCTATTTACAATACGTTTCAAGCGCGCCTTGTGAACCGCCTCGATGCGCTCATAGCGGGTCTTGAAGACGGGATCGAAAAATTTAGTTTCGATGCCGACGAGACGCTCCAGATAGATCGCGAGACTGCTCCATGGTCTGAGAATGAGGCCGCGAATGATGCTCTTTGGGAGCGCCGCGTTAAAGCGTCGATCCTCAGCATGAAACTTAATGAGAGGGATCTTGGCGACATTCAGGACGTGCTACTTAAGCGCTACAGGAACCGGCTGAAACAGGTCCGACAAGCTCGATCAGAAGACGCCTTTCAGCTGTACATTAACGCATTTGCTTCCACGTACGACCCCCATACTCAATATCTTTCTCCTCGGTCATCCGAGAACTTCAATATGAGTATGTCGCTCTCGTTGCAGGGGATTGGCGCGGTATTGCGAACGGAAGACGATTACACCTCAGTGGTAAGACTCGTGACTGCAGGACCAGCGGATAAAGCGGGCGAATTAAGGCCGTCGGACCGAATCGTATCTGTTGGACAGGGCGAACGCGGCAAACTCATCGATGTTGTGGGTTGGCGCCTTGATGATGTTGTTGAATTGATTCGAGGTCCGAAAGGCACGATTGTCCGACTCGAACTGGTCGATAACTCCGGCGATGAAGAATCCAGCCGGGTGATTGGGATTAAGCGAGATACCGTGAAGCTAGAAGAGCAAGCCGCACAAAAAAAAGTATTTACGCTTGAGAGCGAGTCGGGAGACGTGCGGATCGGTGTCTTGCAGATCCCAACTTTCTATGTTGACTTTAATGCGGTGCGACGTGGAGAAAAGAATTTCCGGAGCACGACGCGTGACGTGAGCCGGCTCATTGAGGAGTTGAAGGTCGAGGGCGTCGATGGCCTAGTGGTTGATTTACGAAGCAACGGAGGAGGTTCGCTACAGGAAGCCCAGTCGCTGACGGGGTTATTTATTCGAACGGGTCCCACCGTTCAAGTGCGAAAAGCGCGCCGGCCTAAAGCAAGAGTCTATCGCGACGAAGACGGTCGAACGGCATGGGATGGCCCACTTGCCGTGCTGGTCAATCGACTTTCTGCTTCTGCCTCTGAAATTTTTGCTGGAGCGATTCAAGACTACCAACGGGGATTGGTGATCGGCACACAGACGTTCGGCAAGGGCACGGTTCAGACGTTGGTCCCTTTGAACCGCGGCCAACTGAAAATCACCGAAGCAAAATTCTATCGGGTGTCGGGGGACAGCACACAGCATCAGGGCATCGTCCCTGACATCTCGTACCCGGACGTATTCGGTATCGACAACATCGGTGAGAGCACGCTGGACGATGCGCTTACGTGGGATACGATCAAACCGGCTGTTTATCGCCAGACGAACAACGTCCAACCTTATCTGGCGCGACTCAGGGCGAATCACGAACGAAGGGTCGCGCAAGATCCCGATTTTGCATATCTCCGTTCCTTGTCTAACTGGAGGAGAGAGAAGCGCGCTGAAACACACATATCCCTTAATCAAACGACCCGGGTAATTGAAAAAGAAGCCGACGATGTGTGGCGGCTTGGCCTAGAAAACGCGCTCCTAATTGCCAAAGGAGAGGACCCGGTGACGAGTCTCAAGGATCTTAAGGCACGGCAAATGCAACAAGAATCAGAGAAGGTTTCTGACTCGGACGAAGACCCCGACCCGCTGATCATGGAAACGGGTCATATTCTGATGGATTACATCAATTTGTCTGGGGTCAGTAGCCAGACAGCGCAGGCGTCGAACTGAGCGCAAGGACCACCGAGATCCTGTCGATTCAAATGTTTAGCTCAGTTGAAGTTCTAACGATCGCTGTTTGATTGCGTCAACGAGCGTGTGCTCAAGAGCCTCAATCGATAGAGTTTCTTGCTTTTCGATACCGTAACGCCGTAGCGTCACCGTGCTGTTTTGTACTTCTCGTTCTCCCACGACGAGCAGGTTGGGGATTTTTTGGGTCGTGCCGTCGCGGATTTTTTTCGAAACTGTGTCGCTATCGGAGCCAAGTTCGGCCCGTATGAAACGCGCTCGGAGTCTGTCGACGATTTGCTGTCCGTACTCGGTGAACTGATTCGATACAGTCAATACGCGGACTTGCACTGGCGCAAGCCATGTCGGGAACGCGCCGGCAAAGTGTTCGATCAGGAACGCGACAAAGCGTTCGTGTGTCGAAAAGGGTGCTCGGTGGATACAGTACGGCACATGATCTGCTCCGTCGGACCCGACGTAGTGAAGCCCTAATCGGCGGGGTACCGCAAAGTCAAGTTGAACGGTACTGACGGATTCATCGCGACCCGTAACCGTATGGAATTGCATATCGATCTTTGGTCCGTAGAACGCTGCTTCTCCAGGCCCGTCGACATATTCCACTTCCATTTCGTTCAAGAGTTCGGCGATGAGCCGTTCGCAGGTTTCCCATGACTTGGGGTCGTCAACGTACTTATCTTTGCCTTTGGGGTCGAGAGGGTCCCAGCGGGAAAAACGAAGGTAATAATTGTCCAGGCCAAGAATGGCGTAGGCTTCGTCGTGCAACGCCATCACGTTTCTGAACTCGGACTTGATTTGATCCTCGGTACAGTAGATGTGGGCGTCGTTCATACTCATCCCACGTACGCGCATAAGTCCACCAACCGCGCCCGATTCCTCGAATCGATACACCTGGCCGTATTCCGCGAAGCGCAGGGGAAGGTCCCGATAGCTACGTGGTTCCGACGAAAAAATCTTGTGGTGATGTGGACAATTCATGGGTTTCAGGACATAAGCTTCTTTGATCCGTTCCCCATTGTCGCCTTCTTCCGTCAGTTCCATTGGCGGATACATGGCGTCTGCGTAGTAAGGTAAATGACCGGTCTGATAGAAAAGGTCGCGACGCGCGATATGCGGCGTGGCGACGCGCTGATAGTTTGCTTTGAATTCGAGTTCCTTGGCTAGCTTTTCTAGTTCGTCGCGAATGACCGTGCCATTGGGTAGCCATAGCGGCAGTCCGCGCCCTATATCATTATCAATGGCGTAAATGCTGAGTTCTCGGCCAAGTTTTTTGTGGTCCCGTAGCAAAGCTTGTTCGTATTCGTCGACGCGGAGGTCGAGGTTCGCTTTATCACTGAACGCCCACGCGTAAATGCGAGTCATCATCACGTTATCCGAGTCACCACGCCAATACGCGCCGGCGACACTGCGGAGCTTAAAGCCGTCGCGTGGAATATCGCGCGTTGTGTCGACATGGGGCCCTTCGCACATGTCGAGGAATGGTCCGTTGCGGTAGAACAAAAGTTCTGAAACATCGTTGCGATCCAATAATTCGAGCGCGTATTCACGCTTATACGGCTCATTCATTTCGTTGAGTTGATTGAGGGCGTCATCGCGGGATAACTCTTCGCGATAGAACCGCTGGCCTTTTTTGATGATGCGGCGCATAGCCTGTTCGAGTTTGGGAAAATCCTCATCTGTGATGGGTTCCGAGAGGATGAAATCGTAGTAAAAGCCATCCTTGATGGGGGGGCCGAATCCGAGCGTCGAACCGGGACGAATTTCGAGTACGGCTTGCGCCAGCACGTGCGCGAGACTGTGTCGAATGCGGTATAAAGCATCATCCATTTCGTCGACTTCCGTCGGCTCGCCCTGGTGCTCGAGTCCCATAGGTATCTCCTGATGCAAGACGCCGGCTCGCTAGTCTCCGCATGTCTGTATAAGAGTTCCGGTGAAATACGCCGTTTTTGCCATTAAGCGGCTCGTCGACGCGGCATGTCGGTCAGTCGTGCGCCACAGTATTTGGTCGCGGCGTAATCATAGAGACCGGGAGTCCGAATGCAAGGAATTCGGGTTCGTTGAATTGAAGTGTAAGGCGTTGCTATTCCATATCTTCGATCGCACACTGGCGCGGCTATGGCGAAGGCGAACGTTGAACATAACAAGCTGAGCAAGAAGTTGAGGCGTTTGGTCGGGCGAGCCGTGGTTGACCACTCCATGATTGAAGAAGGCGATCGTGTGATGGTCTGTCTCTCGGGCGGAAAGGATTCGTACACGCTGCTGGATGTGTTGCGATCCTTGCAGCGTAACGCGCCCGTTCGGTTCACATTATTTGCGTTGAACCTCGACCAGAAACAGCCCGGGTTCCCCTCCAATGTACTGCCCGGTTACCTCGATGAGCTGGATGTCGAATACCATATTGTCGAGGAGGATACCTTTTCCATCGTCAAGGATCTGACGCCTGACGGTAAAACGTATTGTCCGATTTGTTCGCGACTTCGGCGGGGCATTCTCTACAACCGAGCGAACGTATTAGGTGCAACAAAAATCGCCTTAGGGCACCACCTCGATGACGCGGTCGAAACCCTTTTCCTCAATATGTTTTTCGGCGGCAAAATGAAATCAATGCCTCCCAAACTCCTCTCTGATGATGGTGCACATGTCGTGATTCGCCCCTTGTACTACGTCCGTGAACGAGACATTGCCCGCTTCAGCGGATTCCAGCAACACCCCATTATTCCGTGCAATCTTTGTGGTTCTCAGGAAAACATGCAGCGACAGATTATCAAAGAGATGTGCGGTCGGTGGGATGAGATTCAGCCGGGCCGCGTCGAAAATATTGCCCGCGCCATGCAAAACTTAGTGCCGTCTCATCTGGCCGACCCCAATCTATTCGACTTTGCCGATCTCAAGCAGCAATTGCGATTATTGCCTTTAGCCGACCGGACCGCGAGCGGTACTAGATGATCGAAATACCCCATCAATCGCTCTCTGACGACGCGCTATGCGGAGTCATCGATGAGTACATCACCCGCGAAAGTGGAGTGACGGATGGGACGCTTGAATCAAAACGTACGGAGATTCTTCGACAACTCGAAGAGGGTACGGCCGTTATCACGTACGATTCCAGGATTGGAAGTACGCAACTAATTGCGCGAAACGGGCCCGAGCGTTGATCTCAACTTTGATTTCGCATTCGTATCGGATCAACACGAGTCATTATTCACGCGGCCGCGTTGTTGTCCGCCAAAAAACGAGTTGGAGATAGGGGTGATGAAGATTCTGCGTCGACTATTAATTGGTCTTGGCGTCGTCCTGGCGTTGTTACTGCTGGCAATCTGGATCGTTCTGCCCCCCGTGAACGTTCCCCTCTCTATGTTGGGTAATTTCTTCCCAGGCTACATCGACCCACCGAGGGTGGATGACGCCATCGTATCCGCACGGCTGAAAGTCCCCAATGGCTATCAAGTAACTTTGTTTGCGGTGGGCATTAAAGATGCGCGCGTTCTCCGAGTAACGGATGCGAATCACCTACTCGTTGCATCGCCTGGGACTGGTCGAGTTTTGATTCTTTACTCGGATGGTAGCGGCGACGGCCGGTCGGACGGTTACGATGTCGTTTTGGAAGGTTTGAATGGTCCTAACGGGTTGGACGTTTACGATGGGTTTCTCTATGTTGCAGAGGAGGACGGGATTGGTCGCGTCCCCTTTGACGGCCGGCAAACATCGGGAGAATACGAGGTTTTAGTCCAGGGTCTTCCCGCCGGCGGTAATCATTGGAAAAAAACACTACGGATTGGACCCGACGGCTTAATGTACGTTGCGGTCGGATCAAGCTGCAATGTTTGCGAAGAGAACGATGTACGCCGCGGGACAATATTGCAGTATCAGCTGGACGGTTCGGACGAGAAGCTCTTTGCCACGGGGCTTAGGAATTCAGCGGGTTTCGATTGGTCGCCCGAGGATGGGCAACTTTACGCGACAGACAACGGAAGGGATCTGCTTGGCGACGACTTCCCTCCGTGTGAACTTAATCGCATTCGAGCCGGAGGTTTTTACGGTTGGCCCTATGCGAATGGAGATCGCGTCCAAGATCCGGATCTTGGGAGCGGCAAAGAAACGGTAATTGCTGACTCGATACCGCCAGTTTTCGATTTTCCTGCGCATAACGCGCCGCTTGGAATCGTATTTTTGCGCTCACCCATCCATCGGTCTTATATGGCGGACTCAGCCGTTGTAGCGTTGCATGGTTCGTGGAATCGGAGCAGTAAGGACGGGTATAAAGTCGTCTCTTTGCATTGGGATGCTAACGGGATTATTGCCCAAGATTTCCTTACTGGCTTCCTGCTGGACGATGACGTGATCGGTCGGCCGGCTGAGGTTGCGGAGGATCACCAGGGCAACATCTATGTCTCAGACGATTTCGCCAATGCGGTTTATCGAGTCTCTCGGACGGACGCAGCCACTTAATTCATGAAAGTGTTCGTTTTTTGTAGACGAGGAGGCTCTGGCGTGCCGCGAGCATGCAGGCATCCTTAATCGCGCAACAAGCCTATCGATCCGACGAAAGGTTGTCGGATCTTTCCGTTGGCACGAACGTCCGAAGTCGAAGCCGACTTGTGTGCGACGGCCGCTTTGGCTAAGGCCGGGCAATCCGGATTGTTGCGGTAGGCGAGGGCGGTGTTGAGTCGGTCTTCTAACGGATCTCCAAGCGCGTGGCCAAAATCGTCAGGAACGAAACAACCTGGAAGTGGTGTTCCGGACGAGGTTTCGTTGGTTGGAGAAAAGCCGTCGGTGTAGTCTCCGAACCCCTTTGCGTTGGTACTACGAAACTGGATTGAAAAATAGGTGGTCCCGCAATTGTCGAAAGCGTAAAAACCGTAAGGTTTGCCGCAAGTGGATGATCCGATTTGGATTACTTCGACATCGATGCCACGCAGGCCGTTGATGATGGATTCACTGGCCGAACAGGTACCTGGCCCAGTCAACACGAAAACTCGTTCAAGGTTAAGTGTGGGTAGAGCCGCTCCCGACGAAGCTGAAAACCCCCGCGCAGAAGTATGGAAAAGCTCTGGTTCAAGAGCCGCTCCTGTGACTGGATTGGTGGAAGGATGTTTATCGTTGAACTGAATCTCGCTAAATACTTTTCCTTCGGCCTGTTCCGAACCAGCGATCATAAAAGCTAGTTCGTTTGCAATGTCGAGGTAACCCCCGCCGTTGTAGCGAAGGTCGAGTACGAGATCGACGATTGCCGCTCCGACGAGCGATTCGACCGCTTCGATGAGTTCGAGTTCGGACGGCGCCAAATGCGCGTTGAATAACATATAACCGACATCGCCAGAATCTGTAGTGATCACTTTGACGTTTTGTACCGGATCTTGAGTGATCAAAGAGGATTCCATGGTGACGGAGCGCGGTTCAGTCGTGCCGAGGTCTCTAACCAAGAATTCATGACTTTCCCCCGTCGTCGCTGGAAACAAACCGGCGTTGAGTGTGTCCGTGTCCGACCCATTCTCGACGTCGACTCCATCGACCTCAACGATGATTGTTCCACGCGCCAAATTCACGTCGTTGGCCGTCGCAGGTGTGTTCGGTTCGGTAAATGCGACCACAACTTCTCGGGGAGGCGAGGAAGACAAAATAGCCAGCTTCGCACCGTAACCCGCCGTGATTCCGGATTGAGATAGCAGGCGCCACTCTTCGGTATCGTAGGTGAAGTGGTACTTGTCTTTGGGGTTGCCTGACACAGTGGTTTCGAAACTTTTCATCAAGTCAAAATATTCCGGTGTCGTGTAGTCATCGGGATCGATATCCTCGATCTCGCGGTACCAGAGATAGAGCTTATTGCTCCAGGAGCGTAACCAGTTGTTTTCGTCGGTCGTTGTTCCTACTGCGTCGAGATAAGCACTCCCAGTGGCCGGGTCTTCGCCGATTCGGGGATTCGCACAGAGGTAGCGAAAAGTTTCCGGCGCTTCAAATTCTCCCTCGACCCAACCTTCTGTGGACGATGTGCTCGATTCGAGTGTGGCGGTCATATTTTCGAGATTGGCGTTAACGCTGTTCGTGCTGGAACCTCCGCAGCTGCCAAGCAATACCGCTGCGATGAGGGTCAAGATTCTGGTGGTCAGATGAGTGGTGGGCGCTAACGAGGCGGATCGACCGAGTGGCCGAACACTGATCAAACGCATTGAGGCATTGGTGTCATGGATCAATGCCGGTCTGGCTCGTTTCTTCATAGCAGGCCTTGTATATCGCATTTCTACGTTGGTCGCACCGAGAACGATTGGCGTTGTTGGCGAATGCACGGCGATGAAGCCACGATCGTGATAAACAAAAGGGGCATCTCAAAACCCTACAGATTGGATGTCGAACGTGCGGCTGACCACTATAATCGTCTTTAACATATCTGCATTGAACCGCCTTTCTTTTGAATCAATCATTGATCGAAGTAAACGAACTGACTTGTACGGTTGCGGATCAGATACTGTTCGACCGACTGGCGCTTACGGTCGTTTCGGGAGACGTCCTGGAGCTCTGGGGCCCCAACGGCAGTGGTAAATCGACGTTGCTTCGATGTTTGGCGGGACTGTTTGAAGCGGATGGTGGCGTCATAAAGCGCGCAGTTGGCTTGCTCTATATGGGCCATCGACCGGGATTGAACGAATTGCTCAGCCCGTTTGAAAATTTGCGCTGGTGCGCCGGTTTGCAAGAGAGAGACGTGAGTCCAGAAACGCTGTTGTCCGCCATTCACTATGTGGGGTTGGACAGATACAAAGACGAGCCATGCCGTACGCTGTCGGCAGGTCAAATGCGTCGAGCCGCGCTTGCAAGATTATGTATCTCCAAGTCGCGTCTCTGGTTGTTGGATGAGCCAATGACCTCGCTTGACGACGATGCGGTCGCGCTGGTACGGGACCTAATTGCCAAGCATCGGAGCGCGGGTGGTGGGTGTATTTGCGCAACGCACATTAAACTCGAATTCCCTCAGACCAGGGTGCTTGAGCTCGGCGCCTGATGGGGAACTTTGGGGTGCAATTTCGTCGCGACCTTCTGGTCGCAATTCGTGGGCGGACCGAGACTGCCAATCCGATCGCTTTCTTTGTACTCGCCCTGTCTCTATTCGTTTTCGCGGTAGGAACCGATAGCGAAACGTTGCCCCGAGTAGCCCCCGGAGTTGTTTGGGTTGTGGCACTTTTTGCCGCAATGCTGTCGACGGAAAATCTTTTTCATCGTGACCATGACGATGGCAGCTTAGAACTAATGTTGCTGGATAGTCGGCCTTTATTTCTAGGAGTACTCGGTAAACTTTTAGCGCATTGGTGTGTTAGTGGGCTGCCCGTCGCGATCCTCTCACCGCTTGCTGCGGTATTTATCAACGCACCATTTGAAATAATAACAATCCTCGTCGGAACGCTTTTGCTCGGTACGCCGGTGCTAACGTTAATCGGGGGGATTGGAGCGGCATTGACGGCCGGGCTTGGTCGTGGGGGATTACTTTTAGCCGTATTGGTGATGCCCCTTTACATTCCCGTTCTGATTTTTGGGTCGGGCGCTTGTTACCGGGTATTAGATGGAGCCACGGTAACTGGGCCAGTCCTTTGGCTAATCGCGTTGTTAGCGGGATCGATTACACTGGCACCCTTTGCGATTGGCGCGGCGCTGAGGGGTAGTCAGGAGTATTGATATGGGCTCGATAAAGGATGTATTTCACCGCATGGGCTCTCCCCGTTTTTTTTATAATGGTTCTTCCTTGTGGGTCCGTGGTTTATACATCGGCGGCACTTTGGGCCTAATCATCGGAAGTTTTTGGGGTTTAGTGCTAGCGCCCCCGGATAAATACCAGGGCGATAGTTTTAGGATCATGTACATTCATGTCCCCAGCGCGCACCTGGCCGAGATGGTTTATTTCGCGTGTGCCATGGCGGGATTTGTCTACGTCGTTTGGCGTATGAAAATGGCGGATGTTTTCATCGCAGCGGCGGCGCCTGTTGGTGCAATCTTGACGTTGCTATCCCTCGCGAGCGGTATTTTATGGGGCATGCCGACGTGGGGCACTGGCTGGGTGTGGGATATGCGAACGACGTCGGTACTGGTCCTCCTGTTCCTGTTTTTTGGGCTTATCGCATTACGCCAAGCGATTCCACGGCCGGATCGGGCAGCCTACTCCGTGGCGATACTTGCCCTCGTCGGCGTCGTTAACATCCCTATCATCAAGTATTCGGTTGAATGGTTTACGACATTGCACCAACCAGCGAGTATCACGTTTGCTAATGAACCGACGATTGAGACCAGCATGTTGTGGCCTCTCCTTGTCAACACCATCGGTTTGTATATTTTCATTGCAGGTGTGATTTTGGCGGCGATGCGAGTGGAAGTTCTTAAACGTGAACAGGCGACGGAATGGGTCCGTGACATCACGAGGAGCATGCAACGTTGATCGACTTCTATACCTGGGCCGCTATGGGCGGACACGGTCTGTACGTTTGGAGTGTGTACGGTATAAGTATCGTGGCGCTTGTTGTGCTTGGCGCGTGGCCGTTACGTGCGGAAAAAAAGTTGCTAGTGCGAGCAACGGAACGCACCGATCTGGAGGGTGGTTCGTAATGCCCCCCCTTCGTAGACAGCGTTTGGCCGTCGTTCTGTTCGTACTTTTCGGTAGTGCGCTGACGATAGGGGTGGTGTTGTTTGCGTTGCAAGAGAACATAGATCTCTTTTACGAGCCACAAAAGATTGTGGGTGGAGAAGCCCCAATCGCTAAACGCATTCGCGCCGGCGGCATGGTGGAAAAGGGTAGTCTTGACTACGAGTCCCAAGGCCTCGGTGTCTCTTTCGTGTTATCCGATCTTCGTGGATCGAGGTTCGAGGTTAGATACAAAGGGTTGCTGCCCGGTCTCTTTCGAGAAGGGCAAGGCGTTCTTGTGGTTGGGCAACTCGATGCGAGCCGCGTCTTCTACGCAAAGGAAGTACTCGCCAAGCATGATGAAAATTACATGCCACCAGAATTAGTGGATATGGGACCAGAATCTTGACGACCTCGACGTCGGACATTCTGACGGTAACGTACGAGAGTTTCGATGCCACGTTGGGGACGCTCTGGGGTGCTGGACCCGAGATAGGGCATCTTGCGGCCATCATCGGCCTTGTTGCGGCGATCGTTTTGAGTGTTCTCGGTCATGTGGGAGCGGCGACGAGACGGCGAAGTTGGGTGGAAAACAGTGGCTCGTTTGCAGTTTTGCAACTTGTAACACTCGTGGTTGCATTCGCCATGTTGGTCCACGCTTTTCTCAAAGACGACTACTCGGTTGTTTACGTCGCCACGAATTCGAATGCGCTGCTGCCCTGGTATTACAAGGTTAGTGCCGTTTGGGGAGCGCACGAGGGGTCTTTTCTTTTATGGACTCTGATCATGGCCGTATGGACGTTTGCGGTGGCCATGATCGGTCGTCGTTTGCCCTATCAGATATATGGACGAGTACTCGGAACGCTTGGGTTATTGAATACCGGCTTCCTGCTTTTCCTGCTCCAGACGAGTAATCCATTTCTGCGGCTCGTTCCGAATGTCCCGACGGTGGGCGCAGATTTGAATCCGCTGCTGCAGGACTTTGGTTTAATCGTGCATCCGCCACTTTTGTACACGGGCTACGTCGGCTTTTCGGTTGCTTTTGCTTTCGGTGTGGCGGGATTAATTTCAGGACGACTGGACGCGACTTGGGCCCGGTGGACAAGGCCCTGGACTAATGTTGCATGGGCCTTTCTCACGGTGGGGATAACCTTGGGTAGCTGGTGGGCCTACTATGAGCTCGGTTGGGGCGGATGGTGGTTTTGGGATCCTGTTGAAAACGCCTCGTTCATGCCGTGGCTCGCGGGGACTGCCCTCATTCACTCACTTGCCGTTACCGAAAAACGAAGCGCGTTCCGGGGTTGGACGGTGCTTCTCACTATATTGACCTTCTCTCTTTGCTTGTTGGGCGCATTTATTGTGCGGTCCGGCGTGCTAACGAGCGTGCATGCGTTTGCTGTGGATCCGGAGCGCGGTCTCTTTTTGCTCGTGTTGCTGGGAGTGACGGTCGGAGGTTCGTTGGCGCTTTATGCGATCAGGGTACCCGCGATTCGCAGTCGTATCGCATACAGGGGTCTTTCACGCGAGCTGTTTTTACTAATCAACAACGTGCTATTCGTGGTTGCCGTTGCCGTTGTGCTTGTTGGTACGCTCTATCCGCTTGCATACGAAGCGGTCACTGGCGGGGACAAGATTTCAGTTGGACCACCATACTTTAACCGCTTGTTTGTCCCTTTGATGGGCCTCCTTGCTGTGTTTTTAGCGCTGGTACCGGTGGCGCGTTGGAAGCGAACGCCGATTCGGTTATTCCGACAAGTTGGCGTGCTCTTGCTGGCCTCGACGTTGGTTGGCGCCCTATTTTTCGTTATCGCGATCACGTCGGATCGCGTGTTGAATACTGGAAGCATCGTGGGGGTCGTAATTGCTGTGACACTCGCTCTCTGGTTACTTTTAAGTCACGGCGTTGACTTCATTCAGCGGAAAGGCGCGCGTCCGCTTGGATACCTGGGCATGTTATTGGCTCATGTCGGTTTTGCGGTTGGCGCTGTGGGCGTGGCGATTACGAGCGTGTTCTCGCACGAAACCGAGGTTCGGTTGTCGCCAGGCGATACGGTTGAACTGAATGCACGCCAATACCATTTCGTTTCCGTAACCACCGTTAACGGTCCTAATTACATCGCTCAACGGGCGAAATTTGATGTGGGAGGAATAAGTCTTTATCCCGAAAAACGAAATTACTTGGCTCGCAACAGCGTGATGACTGAGGCGGGTATCGAAGCGGGATTCTTCCAGGACTTATACGTTGCATTAGGAGAGCCCCTACCGGACGGCTCGTGGGGGGTGCGGATTCAAGAGAAAGTGTTGGTTCGCTGGGTGTGGTGCGGCGGATTGTTGGTTTGCTTCGGAGGATTACTTGCGGTCATGGACAGTCGATATCGACGTTTGGCGTTGCGGCGGGACGGACTTGCCACGGCGGGCAAGGTGGCGTGAAACGGGCAGTTTTTTTTGCGCCGCTTATCGGCTTTGTCGCATTGGTCGCGATCCTTTATGCGGGGTTTCATCTAAACGATCCCTCCCGCCTACCCTCGGCTCTGGTCGGGCAGCGTTTCCCGGGATTTCAGCTGCCCGAACTGACGTCGGGGAAGGTTTTGGGGCACCAAACCTTGCTAGGAGAAATCCGACTGGTGAACGTTTGGGCGACCTGGTGTCCAACCTGTTTGCACGAACACACCACGCTGATGGACATAAGAAAGGAGACGGGATTGTCGATTGTAGGGATTAACTATCGCGACGACGGCGAGAAAGCTCGCCGTTGGCTGAGTCTTTACGGAGATCCCTACGATTTCACGATTGTGGATGCGAATGGTGATTTGGGTGTTGACCTTGGTGTGTATGGTGCGCCAGAGACATTTATCGTGGACGCTGATGGCATCATACGTTTTAGGCATGTCGGTGACGTGAACGATAGAAACTGGAATCGAGAGTTTTTACCGATCTTGGATTCGTTGACCGATGGTTAGCTTGCTTCTCTCGGGGTTACTTGGTGTGTGGGTTGCAGGGGTATCCACTATTGATGCCTTTGAGTTCGAGGATGAAGCTGAGCGGCTTCGTTATAGCGCCCTTATCGCGGAATTCCGTTGTCCTAAATGCCTTAACACCAATCTTTCGGGCTCCGACGCGCCGGTTGCGCGGGATTTGAGGCGTACGGTCTACCGATTGGTCGACGAGGGAATGAATGACGATCAAGTGCGGCGCTATTTACAGGCTCGATACGGAGATTTCGTGTTGTATGACCCGCCAGTTAGAGCGAATACGTGGATCCTGTGGTTTGGACCACCTCTCCTGCTGTTGGCAGGCATTTTGGTGCTCCGAAGAATTGGTAGTCGCATGACAAGAGTTTCGTTATCCGATGAGGAGCGAGCCCGGTTGGAGGCTATCCGGAAACAATGATCGCGATCTATCTCGGCATGGGTGTGGCCTTGCTCGCGACATCCGCTTGGGTATTTTTTGGCGTCGCGTACTTTCGGCCCAAAGCGCGTTGGTCGGACGATGATGCGCGCAAAGCGCTTTATCGGGATCGCTTGAACGAGATCGAGACAGAAATGAAATCCCGGGTAATCGAAACCGTCGATTCGGCGGAACTCAGGGAAGAATTGGGCGTCGCCTTGCTAGCAGATCTCGAAGGCCGGGATGCCGATGGTGATGAGGGGAGTTCCCGGTTGATTGGGTTGAGTCTCGCGTTTGTAGTCGTGGCTGCATCCGTAGCCTTATACCTACATTGGGGAGATCCGAGCGCTGTATCCATACGAAATGTCGGGTCGGTGGTAACGAACACTAACTCGACGCGTGGCGAACTAGATGAGGCCGTAAAACGATTAAATGTCCGGGTAAAGAACCGTCCTCAAGACCGTACGAGCTGGTACTACCTGGCGCTAGCGTATTTTAAAGCCGAGCGGTTCTCGGATGCGGCCGAGGCATTTGCTATGGTCCAAGCGCCGGGAGATACACCGCTAATCGATGTCGAAGTGCATTGGGCTCAGGCAGCATTTTTAGCTGCCGGCGGAATTCTCGATACCGATGCACAGGGGATCGTTGACAGGATTCAAACGTATCGAACCGATCATCCGTCCGTACTCGAATTATTGACGTTAGATGCAGTTCAACGGCGTCAGCATGAGCGAGTGGTTAATTACAGTGATCGGGCGCTCCGGCAAGAAATAGTTGGAGTACAGCGAGATTTTTTCGAACGGGCGCTTGTTGCAGCGAGGTCACAACTGAGCTCTGCGCGCCCACACGTGAACGTTTTCGTCGATGTTCGCACGATTCCAAAAGAGCTTTCCTGGCTCCTGGTCTATGCGCGTTCGGAGAGTGCGGGTCCGCCACTGGCAGTGGTCAGGAGACCATTAGATGGTCGGGATTCGTTTAACGTCACGCTTGACGATGGAGTCAGCATGGACCCATCGCGGCCTATTTCTTCTGTAAACCATGTATACGTCGTTGCCCGGGTATCGGTCACGGGTAGCGCCAATACGCATCCGGGGGATATGGAGAGGCTAAGCGAAATATTGATACCAGACGGGGCAACCGTCCAGCTGTCGTTTACAGATGGCCCTGATGTCGTTGAATCGAAATGAGTGTCACAGTGTACGCATGGACTAACAAGCGTACGAATTGTCGAGTGATTTATTGCCCTGCCAACGGCTCTCGAATCATCGCTAACGGGTCGTATGCCGATATCTCTTGAAAGGATTTTCGTTACGTAAGCTGGCTGTTATATATTATTAACAATTAGTTACGTATTTAAGTTGTTGAAATATATGTACTTCGGCTAAACTACGCTCTGCTGACTAACAGGCACAGTGTTTCATCACTGAATGCGACTTAAAGCGATAAAGCTTGCTGGTTTTAAATCCTTTGTCGATCCGACAACCGTCAGCTTCCCTGGAAAAACATGTGCCGTCGTCGGCCCGAACGGTTGTGGTAAGTCAAATATCATCGACGCAGTACGGTGGGTGATGGGAGAAAGTTCCGCCCGACAACTGCGGGGCGAGGCACTTACGGACGTTATTTTCAATGGCTCTAGTACGCGGCAACCGACTGCGATGGCTAGTATCGAATTGTTATTCGATAACAGTGACGCGCGGATTGGTGGTGCTTACGCGTCGTACGGGGAGATAGCGATTCGCCGCGAAGTGGCGAGGGACGCGCAGTCCGCTTATTACTTAAATGGTAACCGGTGCCGTCGCCGCGACGTCATGGATATCTTTTTAGGTACAGGATTTGGCCCCCGGAGCTACTCGATCATCGAACAGGGCATGATTAGCCAGTTGGTGGAAGCCAAGCCGGAAGAGCTAAGAAATTATTTAGAAGAAGCGGCTGGAATTTCGAAATACAGGGAGCGTCGCCGAGAAACAGAAAATCGGATCAAGCACACAGTCGAAAATCTTGATCGTTTAAACGACATTCGCGACGAACTTGACCGGCAACTAGCTCACTTAAAACGACAATCACGAAACGCCGAGAAGTACAGGCAATTTAGAGAAGAAGAGCGCGGTACCACCGCGGCTTTGTATACGATCAAGCTGAGAGCTCTCGAGGCTGGTTTAGCCGTCCATGAGGAAAAATTGTCAGAGCTGGAGCTTGAGAATGAACGCAATAGGACCGAGCTGCAGAGCCTCGACACGTCGCTTGAAAAAGCTAGAGCAGAGCAATCCGAGACCACTGACAAGTTCAACGACACGCAGGGCAAGTACTACAAGTTGGGTGCCGATATTGCACGTCTCGAGGAAGGCATACAGTTTAATCAAGAAAGAATTGCCCAGCTGGGCCAGGATCGCAAAGGGGTTGTTGTTCGCCAGGCCGAAACCGCGACTCAACTCGAGATGGATGACGCCGAGATCCTGTCTTTGCAGGAAGGTGTCTTAGCCAAGAAACCTGAAGTAGAAGCGGTCGAGGTCGATTTTGAACGCGTGAGTTCGGAACTTACCGCCAATGAATCTTCGGTAATTGAGTTGCAGCGCTCGTGGGATGAATTTAGCGCACGTGCGAGTGCAAATGACGCTGAAATCCACGTCCAGGAGAGCCGCGTCGAACATTTGGATCAAGTGCTCCTGCGGTTGCGTGCTCGACGCGATCAGCTTGACACGGACCTTCCGGGCTCTGGTTCCGAGGCTTTCAGTCTCCGCGACCTAGCAGAGCAAGTGGAACATGTGCAAGGAACCGTCAACGCCTTGGCGGCCGATTTTGAGGCGTGCATTGAGGCGCTACGGTTAGCTCGAGACAACGTTGTAGAACGAGAACGTTCGCTGGAGGAAGCTCGTATTTCTGTTCAGGCTATGCGCCACGAACTTGCCTCGCTGTCCGCGCTCCAGCAAGCCACACTTGGCGGTGAGGGAACCGAAACGGATGCGTGGTTAGTCGGACATGGTTTGTCTGAGGCGTTGCGGATACGTGATGGTCTGAAGGTGACGGCTGGTTGGGAACGGGCCGTGGAGGTCGCTCTTGGCAAGGATTTGATGGCTGTCGGTGTGGATGACATTACAACGTTTGCGGACAAGGTTACCGATCTCGCGGGCGGCGAGGTTACGTTGTACCAAGCGTCGTCCACCGACGATCACTCGGTCGATGAACTGCGACCGCTGTCGGCATATGTTGAAGATGTGGACGCCTCTCTGGGTGGTCTTCTCGATGGAATTTTTGCCGCCGAGTCCATGGAAGAGGCGGTAGCGGCTCGAACCAAGTTGCGGCCAGGTGAAAGCGTGATCTTAGCGAACGGCGTTTGGTTTGGCCGAGACTGGCTGCGGTTCCGACAAGTCGACAAATCTGGACAAGGAGTTATCGAACGCGGTCGTGCACTTGAGGTGCTGGAACGCGAAGTCGAAGATGCTGAAGCCCGCCTTGCCGAGCTCCAAGAAGATCTCACGTTAATGAAGAACCAAGTTCAAGCATTGGAAACGGAGCGCGATGGCTTGCAGACCCGGCAGGCCGAATTCTCAAACAAGCTGTCGAGTGTCAAGACGGATCATGGTGTCAACCGGGTGCGTGAGGAGGAAGCAGTGGCGCGCAGGACGCTCAACAAAAAAGAACAACGCGAACTAGAAAACCAGATTAAGCAGGAATCTACGAAGCTTGAGGAGTCGCGGTTTAATTTGATCAGCCTAGTTGCCGAAGCGGATCAACTGCGGGATGAACGTGATGAATTAACAAGATCTCGTGATCGGGGGATCGAACAACTCGAATCGGCCCGTGGTGCGTCAAATTCCGTTAGAGACTACTACCACACGCTTAAACTCGAATATCAGTCGCTCGAATCTTCCTTGCAGGCATGCGAGAACGCGCGTCGTCGATTGATGACGCAACGTGGGGAACTCGATCAACGACTTCAAGACATCGATAACAGTCTGTCGGATAACGAACGGCCGTTGCCTACCTTCAAAAAGCAATTAGAGTCAGTTTTATCGGAACGCAAGAATATTGATGGGGAGCTCAGTTCGGTTCGTGATCGAATGGAAGTCATTGATGGCGAAATTACCATGCAACAGGCAAAACGCCAGGACGCGGATACGCGGATTGAAGAGACCCGGAGACGATTGGAGGAACGTCGTATCGATCGTGAAGGCGTGGTGGTGAAACTCGCGAACGTGCGCCAACAACTAGACCAGACAGGGATGACCGCTGAGGACGCCTTGGGCGCCGTAGCCCCAGAGGTTACGGAGGACGAGCTTGTTGCGACGTTGGAACTAATTGGACGTCGGGTAGATCGACTGGGTGCGATCAATCTGGCTGCGATCGAAGAGTTTGAAGAACAATCGGAAAGGAAACAGTACCTAGATAAACAACATGCCGATCTTGAGGAAGCGCTTGATACTTTGAATGCAGCGATCAAACGCATAGATCGGGAAACAAGATCACGATTCAAGGCGACCTATGACGAAGTCAACCGTCACCTAAAAACTATATTTCCTAAAGTGTTCGGTGGAGGACATGCTCAGTTGGAGCTGACAGGGGAGGACCTGCTCGATACCGGCATCACACTCATGGCACGACCACCAGGTAAACGTAATGCCAACATTCACTTGTTATCGGGAGGCGAAAAAGCGATGACGGCGGTAGCGCTGGTATTTGCAATATTTCAGCTGAACCCTAGTCCGGTGTGTCTTCTCGATGAGGTCGATGCGCCGTTGGACGACGCCAATGTCGTTCGATTTGCCGATCTCATCGAAGAGATGTCGAGCGAAGTGCAGTTCGTGGTGATCACTCATAATAAGCTAACGATGGAAATGGCGGATCACCTTCTGGGCGTGACCATGAATGAACCGGGAGTGTCCCGGCTGGTCTCGGTGGATGTAGAACAAGCGGCGGAAATGGCCGTAGGTTAGCCCGGCAATAAATCGGGCCCGAGGTGCTCTAGTGGACATGAAGATCTTTATCCTGGTGTGTGGAGCCTTGCTCATTGCAGCGGTCATCGTGCATGGGCTCTGGGTAGCCCGAAGATCCCGGAAGAATCCGTTGAAAATGGAACTGGCCGAAAATGGTAAGTCGATAGGGTTCGATGAGATGGAGTTGTTGCGAGGTGAGCTGCCCAACGGCGGAGCACGGATTGCAGTGACTAAGAGACCTACGCCAGCGTTGTCGACAATGCCGTTGCAGGAAGACGAAGTCTTGATCGATGCCTCCGAAATAGTGGCCGAAGACGAGACCATGCTCGTCGACGTCGCTCGCGGTGATGCTGTGGTTTCGAACGAGAGGCCCATTGTTGCGGAAGCAACGCCTTCTAGGCTTCGTAGAACTCGAAAAGAGTCTGGGCAGACGTCCGAAAAGACTCCGAGAGCATCGGTGGGAAATGTGACGATAGAATTAGAGGGTCGGACAGATCTAGTTATTGTGTCTGTGATGGATTCAAAGGGTGAACGTTGGAATGGTTCGAAGGTCATCGAAGTACTTCTTCGGCATGGACTCAAATATGGTGATATGAATATTTTTCATCGCGTTGACGCGACAGGCGTTGCGCAATTCAGCGTGGCGAACGCCGTTGAACCTGGATCTTTCGATCTCGCCGATATTAAGGAAATGGCAACGCCGGGCGTTACGATGTTTCTGAGAATAAACGAGTCCAACGATCCGCTCAGTGCGTATGACGACATGTTGGCCGTTGCGCAAGATACGGCGGCGACGCTCGGCGGGGAGCTAAGGGACGAGCACATGAATTTGATAACCAGTCAGGTTGTCGAACACTATCGCCAACAGATCATCGAATTCGCTCGGAAAAAGATGTTCGTGAGTGCCTAGCAAGCGGTAGATCATCGAGAAGAGCCAGGGGTGGTTGTAGTGGGCCGCCGACTCGGTGCAGGCTACGCGAGATGATGGAACCAAAAAAAGAGATCGAGCAACTTCGGGAAGAAGTACGTTTCCACCTGCACCGATATCATGTGCTCGACGATCCCGAAATCCCGGATATCGAATTTGACGTATTGTTTGATCGACTCGTGCAGCTCGAACACGCGAATCCGGATCTGGTAGTTTCCGATTCGCCGACTCAACGGGTTGGCACTGAACCATCAACCGAATTCGACGAGGTGGTCCATAGCGTACCAATGCTCTCATTGGACAAATGCGTATCAGGTGATGAAATTCAAGCGTGGCAGGATCGATGTGTCCGGATTCTAGGAGAAGCTGTCACCAGCTACGTTTGCGAACCGAAGATCGATGGCGTTGCCGTTAGCTTACTTTACGAAGATGGTGAGCTGGTACGTGGCGCGACACGTGGTAACGGCGAAATTGGTGAAGATATTACAAACAACGTCCGTACCATCGACCAAGTTCCATTGCGTCTATTGGGCGATGATGTCCCTCGATCTATCGAAATCCGTGGCGAGATATACATGCCCCTTGCTGGATTTCAGGCGTACAACGCACGTGCGGTGAAGAGCGGGGAAAAGCCTTTCGTCAATCCCCGAAATGGAGCAGCGGGGAGCCTTCGCCAGCTTGATCCTCGGGTAACTGCGCTTCGGCCTCTGTCAATATTCTGTTATGCAATGGGACGCTGTAGCGACGATTTTCGACCGCGCACGCACGCCGACGTGTTGGCAGCGATAAGAAAATGGGGGTGTTGTGTCAACGAATACGTGGAAGTCGTCGAGGGTTTTAAGGCATGCATCAGGTACATCGAACGATTGCTCCAAGACCGTGTGTCATTGGGTTACGAGATCGACGGGGTCGTACTTAAGGCCAACGATTTTGCTGTGCAGGAGCGGCTCGGATCGGTGACGCGCAAACCACGATGGGCGATAGCGTTCAAGTATCCTGCGGAGGAAGTTACGACGGTAATCACGGGTGTCGAATTCCAGGTCGGTAGGACCGGCGCAATTACACCAGTTGCAAAACTCGAACCCGTCTTTGTGGGAGGCGTGACGGTTTCCAATGCAACATTACACAACATGGACGAGTTATCACGGCTGGGTATTCGTCTAGGCGATACCGTGATCGTTCACAGGGCCGGCGACGTAATCCCTCAAGTTGTTAGTGTAATGGAATCTCGACGTCCGCCGGGTGCGCGTCGAGTTCCCATACCAAGGAAATGCCCCGAATGCGGCACAGTCCTTGAAAAGATCGCCGACGAAGTCGTCGTTCGTTGTCCTGCGGGTATGACCTGTGTCGCGCAGCGGAAGGAGGCGATACAACACTTTGCTTCGCGATCGGCAATGGATATCGAGGGACTGGGGGAAAAATTGATCGACCAGTTAGTTGATCAAAATCTCGTTAAGAACACCGCTGACTTGTACCGGTTGCGCGGAGAAGATTTGGTGGCGTTGGACCGCATGGGCGCAAAGTCTGCAGAGAATCTCCTCAGATCGCTTAGCGAAAGTTGCGATACGACGTTGGCTCATTTCATTTATGCACTAGGGATTCGGGAAGTGGGTGAAGCGACAGCCATTGCCTTAGCAGAGCGTTTTGGTGACCTTGAACCACTGATGGAAGCGACGCTGGATCTCTTGTACGAGGTTGAGGATGTTGGACCCACCGTAGCCGGCAATGTACTGAGTTTTTTTGAGGATCGGGAGAATAGAGAAATCGTTTCGGCGCTGGTGGCCGCTGGGGTACATTGGCCTATCGTTGAGGGGCGAGTGAGCCGCCCGTGTTTTGGCGAAACGTGGGTGCTCACAGGTACGCTTCAATCCATGTCACGCGACGAAGCGCGAACGCGACTGCGGAATTTGGGCGCAAACGTCGCGGGATCTGTTTCTCCAAACACCGCGCGCGTGGTAGCCGGGGCTCGTGCGGGGGCGAAACTCGCGCGCGCCGAGGTTCTCGAAATTCCGGTCCTAAGCGAGACGGATTTCCTCACTTTTCTTGGCAGCCATGAAAGCGTGTAGGCACATCCTTTTGACCCTTGTGATCGCGGGCTGTGCTTCGACCCCGCCGGAAGATCCTGACGATGTCTGTGAAATTTTTATCGAAAAACCGAAGTGGTACCGAGCCGTTGATGCGTCTTATAGATGGTGGGGGATCCAACCGTCAACGTTGATGGCCGTGACGCATAAGGAATCTTCGTATGTGCCCGACGCGCGGCCGCCACGTCGAAAATTTCTTATGATCTTCCCTGGAAGACGGCCTTCTAGCGCGTATGGATATGCACAAGCGACGGATGAAACTTGGAGCGATTATCTTCGGGATCGAGGCCGACGATTTGCCGACCGAGACGATTTTGACGATGCCGTGGATTTCATCGGTTGGTATCTGAATAGGGCATCCCGTGACTTGTCGATTCCTCGATCAAATGTCCAGCACCTTTATCTCGCTTATCACGAGGGCATGGCGGGGTACCGGCGAGGTGGGTGGAAAGGTAATCAGTGGCTCCGAAACGCAGCGGCGAGGGTGAGCGCAAAAGCAGCGATTTACGAGACGCAGCTCAAAACGTGTCGGTCGCGTTTGCCGAAGCGGCGTTGGTGGCGTCGTTAGATTTTCCTGCATACACGACGCGGTAAATAACGCCTTCCTGGTCGTCTGATATGAGGAGGCTTCCGTCTTTGGAAACGAGCACGTCGTTAGGACGCCCTGAGGCTTTTTGTCCATTGAGCCAGATATCGAGAAAAGGCTCGTACGTGAGCGTTTGATCCGCTTCGATCCGAATAACACTGACGCGGTAGCCGACCTTTTTGGTTCGATTCCAGGAACCGTGTTCGGCGATGAAAAGTGCGTTCCGGTAGCTGGGAGGGAAGACTTCCTTGGTGTAGAAGTCCATTCCGAGAACCGCGCTGTGCGCCTGGATCCGAACCTTAGGCGGGGTGAAGATACGGTCCCCGATTTCCTTACCAAATTTTGGATCTAGAACGACGCCAGCGTGTACGAAAGGATAACCATAGTGCGCCCCCGGGTTCTCAACCACGTTGATTTCTTCATCAGGGACATCATCTCCCAGCATGTCGCGACCGTTATCAGAAAACCATAACTGGTGCGTTTTTGGATGCCAGGCCATGCCGACACTATTGCGGACGCCGCGGGCATAGAGTTCCGACGCACCCGTTCTCGGATCGACTCGTAAAATACTTGCGTATCTTTCATCCTGAGACAGGCAAATATTGCAAGGTGCGCCAACGGGAACGTACAAGTGGCGGTCGGGACCTACGCTGAGGTACTTCCAGCCGTGATGGCGTTTTTTGGGTAATTGGTCCGAGATGATCTGGGGTTGAGGTTTCTCACGAAAAGTCGTTTCGATCTTTGGGAAACGTAAGATTCGGTTGAGGGCGCCGACGTAGAGATCGCCGTCAAGAAGGACAACCCCGCTAGGCATCGTCAGACCGCTTGCAAACGTGACAACTTCTGGATCCGCGTCGACAGTTGTCGGCGGAACGACGGCATAGAGTTTGCCGGCACGACGCGTTCCGACAAATAACAGACCGCTGGTACTCTCAGCCATTTGGCGAGCATTGGGCACGTCGTTTGTTAGGACGGAAACCGTAAAGTCGGTGCTATTCGCAACGATTTCTGTCGCGAGCAAGAGCCAGAAAAGGTACAAAACCACTTTCATGTAAACAGTGTACGGCCGCATGTTGGTGCACGCACTAAAAGATGAGATTCAGGATGCTTATCGATCCTGGCTGGACGCTCGCGGATTCAATCCGCGTCGGGGCCAACGGCAAATGATTGCCGATGTTGCCACAGGAATCACCGACGACGGTGGTCGAATTTGCGTGATCGAGGCGGGCACAGGAACGGGTAAAACCGCTGCGTACTGCCTAGCCGTAATCCCGGTGGCGCAAGCGGAAGGTAAGAAAATTGTTATCTCAACGGCGACAATCGCGTTGCAGGAACAAGTACTACTAAAGGATTTACCGGATCTTGCCGCTCACACGACGTTAGATTTCAGTTACGTCCTCGCTAAGGGGAGAAGTCGATACGTTTGCTTGAAAAGGCTTAACGAAGCGTTGGATATGGATGTGAGTATGGTAATTCCATTGTTCGACGAACCTCGATCGAGTGACGTAAAGATCTATGAGGCAATGGCAACAAAGTTTGAACGGGGAAACTGGGATGGTGAGTTGGAGTCGTGGGTGGGTCCGATTGATCCGGAGAGTTGGCGCCGTTTAACGACGGATCACCGTGGGTGTGCGAACAATCGTTGCGACTACTTTCAGAGTTGTCCGTTTTTCCGAGCGAGGGGTGAAATTGACGGCGCGGACATAATCGTGGCCAACCATGATTTGGTGCTGGCCGATTTGAACCTCGGCGGCGGCGTGATTCTTCCGCAGCCCGACGAGACCATCCTAGTGCTCGACGAAGCACATCATCTCCCGCAAAAAACGCAACAACATTTCACGCTGTCGGCCCGGGTGGGCGCAACGGGCCGTTGGCTCGAACAGTTAAATACGACGCTGGGAACGATGACACAGCACTTCGGTCGACCGCCTGAAATGCTCGCGATTGCCCAAAAACTTGCGGTAGATATGCCAGTGGTAGCGGGCCTGCTGACTGAATTGGAGCAGTTGATCGCGAGTCTTTCGTTTTCCACACAAAACGATCGGAAGGCACTGTTCCGGTTTCCTCTAGGCCGCATACCCGAATCAATTGTTGAATTGAGCGAACCGCTGTCTCGATACTTTCTTGATCTTGGCGACCTACTTGATGCTGGCCATACGCATTTGCAGGAAGTTATGGACGGGAGTCGGAATTGGAAAAACACAGAGCAAGCAGAGGAATGGCTTCCCATCGTCGGCTTTCATGTCAACCGTGCCTTGCAAACACACAGCCTGTTTTCAGACTACGCTGGAGCTGAGTTAGGCAATCCGTTGCACGCGCGTTGGGTGTTACGTCAGGAGACTGATGCAGGGCTAGATTTGGAGTGCTTATCGGCGCCGTTGGATCCAGGCGGAATATTAAGAGAGATTCTCTGGCAAAAGTGCCACGCTGCCGTCTTAACTTCGGCGACTTTATGTACGATGGGTAGCTTCGAGCGTTTTCTTGAGCAAGTTGGTCTAGGTACCGACGTTCGAAATCGGCGTATCGAAAGTCCATTCGAATTCGATCGAATCGCGACGCTTGCGATACCCCACATGGACTCCGATCCACGCGATGTCGTGCTTCATACGGAAGAGCTGGGACAACTGATGCCGCAGTTGCTGGAATCGGAAATCAGCGCCCTGGTCTTGTTTACCTCGTGGCGCCAGATGCAAGCGGTTATCGATGCGTTGGGGACGTCTGTCCTTAACAATTGTCACATTCAGGGGCAAGGATCCAAACAGAAACTCTTGACCGAACATAAAGAGAAGATCGATGAGGGTGGGCCCAGTTATCTATTTGGGCTCGCGAGTTTTGCCGAAGGCGTCGATCTTCCCGACGACTATTGCCGGCATGTGATTATTGCGAAGCTTCCCTTTTCTGTACCTGACGATCCCATCGACCAGGCGTTTGCCGAATGGTTAGTGTCCGAAGGACGTAACCCCTTTGTTGAAGTGTCTGTGCCCGATGCGACTCTCAAGTTGATACAGGCCTGTGGCCGGCTCATAAGGCATGAAGAAGACGGTGGGCGGATTACAATATTGGACCGGAGACTCTTAACCCGTGCCTATGGCCGCTCGATCATTGAATCCCTGCCTCCCTACCGTCGAGTCGATGCGTAGCCTAAAGTCTTCAATGGATAATCGGCATTCAAAGGTTACGGTTGGTTCAGGTGGAGGGCACATGTCTCATTGCATTTGGGGCGTGGTGCTTTGAACGTGCTGGAAGAAGTTGATGGTTACCAGATCACGCAATGGGGTCTCGACTGTTATCGACACTTGGACCCCGGCCCCCCACGAGACTTTCGTCAACTTGCAGCTTTGTTGGTCGACTATTGGATCGAAAAGGATTTTCGGCGAATCGGAATCGGTGGAGGCCAGGGCGCAGGCAAGAGCACGCTCTGCCGACTAATCGCTTCCGCGTTCGCGTATGCCGGCGAGAAGGTTGCGATAGTGGGTATTGACGACTTTTATTTGCCGGCTAATGAACGTGTCCGGTTGGCGAACGAAGTGCACCCGTTGATGGCAACCCGAGGCCCCCCGGGTACCCACGAGATTGAGGCATTACTCAAGACAATAGACGTGCTGACAGATGGCGGTTCGGCCGAGGTTCCCGTATTTGATAAGGCTAGGGACGAACGTGTGGGTAGCCGCCGTATCGAGGGGCCTGTTAATCGGGTGGTTGTTGAAGGCTGGTGCGTCGGCGCCAGTCCGATGCTTGGTGCCCCGGAGGACGGGCCTATCAATGAACTTGAACGAGACCACGATCCCAAAGGTGACTGGCGGCGGAGCATCAACGATGGGCTTGAGACAACGTATCGTGATCTCGTGAATCGTTTCGATCAGCTCTTGTACATTAAAGTACCTCATATGGTCGCCGTTCGAAGGTGGCGATTGGAGCAAGAACAATCGCTGCCAGCTAACATGCGAAAGGGCGTTGCCGAGATCAATCGATTCGTCGCGCACTATGAGCGATTGACGTTGTGGATGATGGAAGACCTACCGGCGAAAGCGGACCTCGTCGTGCATCTAGGTGAAAACCATGAAGTCACTTCCGTGGTGTTTTCCTAGGTTGAGAATCTCGCTGCCGAGAGCCACAGTTGATCGAAAACGACTCGAGTGAAGACCCGAAGTGGTCAAAAGGCGTTTAACAACAATTCGTGAATTGATTCGACTGCACCGGTAGTAGATCCGATCGGAAAGTTGCTAGACCAACATTGTCCAAACGGTCGCCGTAACACGCATTGGTCAATATCCAATAGTGTTCGACATTTCGCGGATCGCTGTGAACGTCTGACACGCCATCCCTTACAAAGAGTTATGCGTACCGTCACAAAGTGGCGCGCCCGCGGTTCGTTTGCAGCCACAAAAGTACAGCGTTCGGTCTTTATCTGCTTCGTATGCGACGGGCGTGAACTCCGTGTCGCTATGGGAGCCGTCGCAGAAAGGTTGATTTTCGCTCTTTCCACACGCGCACCAAAAGTACTTTTTGCCGGCTGTTACGTCGACAGGGAACGGCGCTTTTTGTGCAATATTCGGTTCGGCCATGGCTTATTCCTAGTCTTGTTGCATAGGTCGCGCGCCATCGTTTTCTCCAATACGTAGTCGCGCAAGAAATGAGTGTGTTCATGGTGCCTGACTGTCTCGCGTTTTCCAACGCGCCCGACTACCATCGACGGCTATCGGGGTCTAACGCAACAAGGCTAGAGGTAAGAGTGGCTCGCTGGGATCGGGAAATTACAGAAACAATTCCGCAGTGGTTTTGGGACTCAATTGACGTTGAATCACGGCAAGACAAGGTGGAAATCGATGATTGCGACGTGTTCTATCAAGAATGGGGAGATAGTTCCAAGCCGGGCGTGTTGCTTATTCACGGGATGAATGCGCATTCACGATGGTGGGATTTTATTGCTCCTCTGTTGCTTGACCGTTTTCACGTTGGAGCGATGGATTTGACCGGAATGGGAGACTCCGATTACCGCTACAGTTATGAAGCGGAAACATACGCACAAGAAATTGT
>JAKUTH010000032.1 GCA_022448085.1 Pseudomonadales bacterium
TGACTAGTTAAAGCGGTTCCTGATGTCTTCCCGACGCTCGCGGATTTTGTTGGCTTCGGACACAACGAAGCTTCGAATCGCCTCCGCCTGGTCAACGTCAAGTGTCCCTTCGAAGCCCGCCATGCCTTTATCGAGTCGACTCCCGCGCATAACGATGTCCGTGTATTGCTCGTGTGTTTCTTGCGTCATGGAGCGGAGATCTGGAACGGCGGTAGCGACGATGGATGTGACACCAATACCTCGATGACAGGTTGCGCAATGCGCATGATAGAGCGCGTCCCCCTGCTGAATTGTTTCCTCGGACGCCTCAATGGTCGGTTGTTCCGGGATTTGTAGCTCCCTTTGTTCAGTTGCCGCCATGACCTGATCACCGCCTAGCTTGAACACAAGTACGGAACCACGTAAATCGTAATTGTTGCCGCTAACGACGGTGGCAACGTATTGAACACCGTCAATCATGTAGTTGATCAAAGACGACGAGAAGCGACCGGATGTTTCATAGTTCCAAATTGGCTCGCCGGTATCAGTATCCCTGGCCGTAAAACGGCCGTTCCCTTCACCTTGAAACAGTAGACCGGTCGTTGTGGCCAAGACTCCACCATTGAATGCGGCATCGAGCTGATGACGCCACTTGTGCTGACCAGTTAATGGATCGAACGCGGTTATGTAGCCTTTGGTCTCGGGGCGAGGGCCCGCTTTGGCCTCAAGCGCGCGTCGGTATTCGCCTTCCCCAATGCCGAGACTCAATCCCCTGGGCCGAATCTTGTATACCCCGGTTTTAACAAAAGCCTCGTCGAGCGAGTAGAAATTCGGGTAGTCGTGATAATAGAAGTACATGATTCCACGTGCTTGGTCCCAGGATTGGGGTTCC
Organism: Pseudomonadales bacterium; assembly: GCA_022448085.1. Classification (GTDB taxonomy): domain Bacteria; phylum Pseudomonadota; class Gammaproteobacteria; order Pseudomonadales; family Azotimanducaceae; genus UBA11889. The sequence goes on from JAKUTH010000032.1 coordinate 872, forward strand.
CAATTATGGGCACCGGCGTTGGCGGGCAACATCCAATGACCGTTCTCTTCATAACGAGCTTCCGGGTTTTCAACGGGACGTCCTGTTTCCATGTCGATATGGGTAGCCCAGTTGATTCCTTCGGTGTATGGGTGCGCACGTAGCAATGCTCCGTCGGTACGATCAATCACGTAAAAGAATCCGTTCTTCGGCGCTTGTAGCAACACCTTCCGTAACACACCGTCGACTTCCATTTCGGTCAGTGTCATATCCATGGCCGAACTGTAATCCCAGTTGTCGCCGGGCGTTGTTTGGTAGTACCAATTCATACGACCGGTTTCAACGTTCACGGAAACGATCGCGGTAAGAAACAGATCGTCGCCCCCACCTGGTGAGCGAATAGCACGTGGCCACGGCGCTCCGTTACCGACACCAATGTAGAGGCTGTTCAATTCTTCGTCGTAGACCAGCGAATTCCAGGCAGTTCCACCGCCTCCGAACTTCCACCACTCACCGCCCCATGTTTTCGCCGCTAGCTCCATTGCAGGGTGCTCGAAGGGTTTGCTCGGATCGCCCGGCACCAAGTAAAAACGCCAATCGAGTTCGCCCGTATCGGCATCGTAGGCGGTCACGTATCCTCGTCGTCGTCGGCTCTCCGAGCTACCTTGACCGATGTAGATCTTGCCGGCCGCAGCCCTAGGTGCACCGGTGATATTGAAGCGATCCAACGCCGATGGATGCCACGTGTCGACCTCCCAGACTTTCTCACCGGTGCTCGCGTTAATCGCGAATAGTCGGCCGTCGAACGTGGCGACGTAGACCCTTCCCTTGTAGACGGCGACACCCCGATTTGTCGGTAGGTCGAACGCGTACTGAATATAGCCTCGGTCCGTCTGCGGATCGAAGGTCCAAATTTCTTTCCCCGATGTCGCGTCGATGGCGTAGACCACACTTAAACCGTTGGTGACGTACATCACACCGTCAACCACTAAGGGCGTGGCTTGCATCCGTTCCATCGAGCCGATGGCCTTTGTCCAAGCGAGCCCCAAGTTAGAGACATTGTCCTTATCGATTTGTGTGAGCATTGAAAATCGATGCTCTTTGTATGTTTGACCGTAGGCTAGCCAGCTTCCTGGTTCGTTCGTGGAAGCAGCGATGACTCGTGCGTCGTCAACGTTACCGACCGACGACGTGGCTATAGGTTCCGGTGTTTGTTCGGACCGTTCTTTTGTCGAAGATGACTCGTCGGCGCAACTCGACAGGAAAAATATTATTACTCCAGCGATGAGGTTGCGAGAAAGTGGATCAGAGATCTTTGGCATCATGACTGTTTTTGGCGTTCCGATTCGGTCGATGTAATTGTCGAGAACAATATCAGAATACTTATTTGCGCGAAGAAGAGGCGAGGTTGACAGGGGAGATGGTTCGGACGTCGTTCTAGAAACTTTCAACTTCGTCGGAAGCACTTGGCGATGATTACTTGGCTAAACCCCACAACCTGGCGATGACTTCGACTATATTGTCGGACTAGATTCTTGGGTAAAACAATCGGTTCGAAGTGAAAGTCATAGTCAAAGTGGCCTTGTGGGTGCTTGGAATCATCGGCGTGATGGCGGTCGCGTTAGTAGCTCTCGTGTGGTGGTGGCTTCGTCCCCTCGACCATACTGTGCCCCATGGCGATGAATGTCTTGATCAACCGCAGGGTGAGTACGAACGGTGTTGGGATATTCTGGTGCCTGACGGTGTTGGAAAAGAGGTTCCGTTGCTTCTCGATCTTCACGGTTACAGCAGCAGCAAGACGCAACAGCGGGGCTTATCAGGCTTCGAGGAAATTGCAGCGCGCGAAGGATTCATCATCGCCTGGCCCCAAGGTATCCAACGGAGTTGGAACGCCGGTGGCATTCAATGGTTATCGGCGAATGAGGCTCCCGAGGTGCCAGGCCAAGGCTGCTGCGGTACGGCAATTTTCGAAGAAATCGACGATGTCGCGTTTGTACGCGACATGGTTGCGCAACTGATGCGTCAATACTCGATCGATTCCAAGCGCGTGTATGTCACGGGACTTTCCAATGGCTGTGCGATGGCGCAGAGGTTGGCGGCAGAAGCAAGCGATGTTTTTGCGGGTGCCGTCTGCATGTCGATGTACTTATTGAGCGACGTGCCGGCATCGTACGCACCGATTCCAGTTATGGAAGTTCATGGTACGGCGGACACGGTTGTCGACTACCAAGAGGGCAAATGGAACGGTGCAATCAAGAACCTTGAGCACTGGAGAATTCGTAACGGGTGTGTGGGAGAGAGCGAAGTGGTTTGGTACGAAGGCGGCCACGAACTTCTGCGCGCGACCGAGTGTACTAACGGAGCTGATGTCGCGCTTCTAAGTGTGTTGGAAGCCGGTCATTTGCCCTATAAGGGTAGGTTCCTTGAACTGAACACCAGTGAAATGGCGTGGTCTTTCCTGACGGAGGCGACAGGGAGGTAGTTTGCTTAATTGCTCCGACGAATTTCGCAGCTAACTTCAAGCCCCGCATTGGGAGAACACTGCCCGTCCGTACACTCGACGGGCACACGATAGGGATGGCATATCGTTTCGTCGGGGAAATAAACCTCGGATTTGTCATACTGCTGCGGCGTCGTACAGCCACTGCAGAGGAAAATGAGATATCCCAAAATCCAATGGCTGTGACCACTCCGCTTCACACCGTTAATACCCCATCTGGATTTTCTTGGCGAGCGCAGATTCTCCCGCACGCCCTAATGCACTGAACGATCGTCGCCTCATGTCTTGAAGTGCTATTTAGCCTGGCAGTACATATGGCGACTATAGCAACCGCCGATCGTCGGAGATCGCAGAGAACGAAGTTCCTGAGATGAGATCGAGTGTGTGGACGGAAGCGAAAGATCGCAATCTAGTATGATGAGTCGATGATCATCTGTTACTGCTTTCAAGTAACGAAGGAAGAAATCGAGTCTCGCATCGCGAACGGAGAAACCCTTGCAGGTATTCGTGCGACGACTGGTTTGGGATACGGATGTGGTGGTTGCGCGTCGCTAGCTGAACGTGCCTGGGGTGTAGAGTCGGCGTCTGAAGCCGCAAACGGTTCGAGCCCACGGACTGTCGGAGTCAAGATTTTTCCGTAGAACGGAGTTCCGGGGGGCGTCGGCCACAGAGGAGATCAGAACAATCGTATTGTTCTTGCGATAGTTCTAATTAGGCGCCGGTGGCTGCGAGAACGCGAAAAGTGGTTAACGATCCCCAGGTGCCATATAGAACCAAATCGGTTGCTTTTCACCGGCTTCCCGCATCGCAGATCGAGCTTCCAGCAAGAGCTTTCCGCCTTCAGTGCTATCGAAAAACCAGCGGGTCCCTGACCAAGCAGCGGGAATGTGATCGCTAAGTCCTAACGCGGCCATTTCGTAATAACCGCGAATGTCTTGTGCGACGCGAGCAGGGATGCCGGGTATACCGGCTTCTTTCCACGGGGTCCTATCCGCAACTAGAATCAATGATAAGAGAGCGTCTTCGACACCGTCTGCGTCAACAACCCGTCCGGTGGCCGCGTGATTACCGAATTGTTGTACGGCGCGTTCGTACGCGGGGCGTAGACCACGAACTTCGTCGATGGCCGGATGTAAATCAGCATTACTACGCGGTGGCAACGGACAAGTGAGGAGCTCTGCTCCGTCGGTGACGGCTTCTTCAAACTCCTCCAAAACCGGCCCTTCAGCTTGAAGTAATCTAAACGCGTGTTCTAGTACTCGGTGTTGAAATGCTGGATCGCCGGGTTTTCCTAATGGCCGACCAAGGGGGAAATCGCACCAGAGTCCCCGAGGAGGAGCGGCTCGTTCGATTTGTTTTCTAATCGATCCGAGTGCGACGGTTGCAATGCCATGTGCTTCGAAGACGTGGGCAAGCGTACTCACGGTACGCGTACACAAGGGTCACACCGGGGTCAGTATAACGACGTCGACACCTTGCTTCTTCAATAGAGTGGCGCCGGCAGGCCCACTATCCATTCGGATTGCGGTCAGATCGAACTGATTACCAGCGTACGACAGGTGTGATTCGGACACTTTCCCGATGGTTCCTTGAGACGCGAGTTCGTCGAGCCGATCCAAGGGAATAATGGTGTTGATGTCGCTTGCGAAACCAATGCTGTCGAAGTTTGGACTCCAGTGGCCCGTCTGATAATCGCGTCTTTTTCCGTCTAGTACGCGGAACCCGGTATCGTTGGGAGCGAAATCGTCTTGGTCGGCGTGATGAAGGGAGGCCGATGTGACGATCGCTACATTCGCCTCGCTGAGTTTGGGCGGAGTCGTGAAAGCGACGGTCTCGAAGACAGGAGCTTCGACGTCCTCTGCCATCTCCTTTACCTGCCTGTCTGCCATCTCCTTCCTCCTTGCGTATTCAATGAGTTGAAAGGTTCATTCGTGTGGCGATCGTTACTTTTGCACGTGGTGTCCAAAGCCAACGACCTAAATCGGTTGACTGACACTGTAGGTATTCGGTTCGAGCTTTTCTGCTATTTCTCTTGTCAGCTCGCCCACGGGGTTAAATGCACCGTTCTCCAGTTCTTGCCGAACCTTCAACGCGTTTTTGCTCAGGCCCATTCGACGCAACAGCTTATCGCTCGCGTTAGCGATGATGTCGGGGCTGACCATGAGCATCCAACTCTCTTGCTGACGAAGCCACGTCTTGTTGTTAGCTTGAGTCATTACGTAGCGCCATTCTTTTGATCGGTTAGCGCCGGTGCCATGTAATGTCCTCCCGTCAAAGAGCATTACGGTACCTGCTGGGGCTTCCAGATTGATCGCTGGGGGCAGCTTTCCAACCTCACCACCACTTCCTGCTTCGGAAAGAATCCGGTGGGAGCTTGGGATTAATAGTGTTCCGCCATTTTTTTCGTTGACGTCTTGGAGGATGTACATGGTGTTGACTAACACCGGCGATTGCGGCGTTTGCAGCGGCAGGATGGCCCCCTGGTCCTGGTGAAGTGACTGTGGTTTGCATCCCGGGTAGGAGATATTCCCAGCCATGCTATAGCTGTACCAACGTGTACCTAAAAACTCGTTCAGCAGCTGTTCGATGACACGGCCCCCTTGGATCCATTCTGGGTCGTGTTCAATGCAGCGCCGGAAACACTCACCTTTGTTGATGAGATACCAGACGATTTGGAAGAACGGAGTGAAGTGGGCAATTTTCGCGATGCGTTCAGCTTCGGCTTGTTCTTCTAGGCGAGCTCGAAGCACGAGACGGGATTCTTCGCCGATCGCGTCCTCGATTAGGCAAAAGCCCCAGTCGAAAAAGTCGTGTCGCAGTTGGTTCAGGTCTTTGGTCGGTGTTGGTAAATCGTAATTCTTCCAATAAGAATGCTTTCTGGGAACCGTCGTGTCGTAGAACTTACCTTCTCCCCAAACAAGCTCGTCATCTTCTGCTGGGCCCTGAAGCCACGGGTTGTTGGCGAGCATCGACTTGTATGGTTCCTGGCATTCGAGAAATTCCTTGAACGGTAAAAAGGCGTCTTCAGAGGCGGTCTCGATCGCCTCTTGAGTGAATTCCTGCGGAATGGGCATGACGGAAACCTAGCTGGACAGAGAGAATTCGTTGTTCGACGAGGGGCGAAAATCGCTCGCCCGATGATCTGCGAAGGTTGGCGCAAGTTCCGATTCCGGCTCGCCAGAAATTCGTGATGCTCTGAGTATGCGAGGTTGGTTGGTGTCGTACGGCCTCGCTCGATGCATGACACAACGATTATCCCAAACGGCGATGTCGCCAATACACCATGTATGTTTATAGGTTCTCGGAGGCTGGCAGGCATTGTCCAAGAGATCGGATAGTAGTGTTTCCGACGCTTGCGGGCTCATTCCTGGAATTCCGTAGGCGTGACGCCCAGTGTAGATGGATTTGCGTCCGGTTTCGGGGTGCGTCTTGACGATGGGTCGAAGCGGCGCACCTTTAACGTGAAGCCCGTAACTGTGGTCGGTCGTGTGATTGAACCCGTCCCTTGATTGCGAGTAATAGAGCGAATGATAAGCAGAGAATCCCTCGAGTTTTTTCTGGGTGTCGTCATCCAACTCATCCCACGCAGCTCGCATATCAGCAAACTCGGTTTCACCGTTTTCCGGCGGTACGACCAGTGCCGCGAGCATGCCGGCTTTCGCAGCAAGCGGCATGTAGGTACTGTCCGTGTGCCAGCCTTCATTGCCTTTTAAAAGACGATACCCTTGGTCTTCTGGATCAACCATTTCGCCGTTGGCTTTTTGGTTCGATAGTTGGACTGATGGACCCGGTTGTTGCGGATGCATCTTTTCCGCATTGCCGAAACGCAAAGCAAACTGGCCTTGTGCCTGTTCGGACAAGTGCTGGCCGGGAAAAATCAGAACGCCGTACTCCAGGAAGTTGGCATGGATCGACTCCCAAAGATCGTCCGTCAGGTTTGCAAGGTTCACCTCTGTTACGACTGCGCCTAGCGTGGCATCGGTAGGTGTGACATTCATCGGCCATGTCCATCACTATTCAAGACGAACCATTTTACCCATTTCCTCAGTCTTGCCGCGATCGTTAGTTTCGTGGGCCAGTGTATGTGTTTCGCGCTCGACGGGCGGCAGGACAGTTTAAGCGGGACTCAAGTCTGTATTGAGATACGCGGCCATGAGCGTCGCTTTGACGGCGATCAAAGCATGCAGTAGTTTTAGACGCGGACACTCAAGGCAGTGTCTGAAAAGGGGGCTCACAGGCGTCGGGAGGGGAGAGATATACCTGTGAGCCCCGAACTGAATCTTCTTCTTGGTCAGTATTCGTTTCTTAAGACTTTGACCCGCTAACTGGTCAAAGGTTCCGTATTGCTCGCGTAGCAAGCAGAGTTGGAACTGAGACGGGCGGACATTCGTCTAGGGTTTCGGACGGGCAAGTTGATCGTATGACGAGGAGGGGTTCGCTTTCGTATGCTTACTTCGCGTCTTAATCGATGCGCGTGATGTATCGCGCAATCTTGGCATGAATAGTGGGAGGCATTCGATGGCTGAAAACACAAACCCGCGTTTTTTCGACCTTGTTGGCAACGTTCGGGCGATGCGTAGGTTGAAGCCTGATCCCGTTCCAATGGAATTGATCTGGAAAGTCCTTAATGCCGGGGTGCAGGCTCCCTCTGGTCAGAATGCCCAGCCATGGCGATTCGTGCTGGTATCAGAGCCCGCCCGAAAGAAATGGTTTGCCGATCGTTATAAGCGTGCCATTGAGAAACGGTCTACGTCGACGCGAGATGAGTCGAGTCGGAAGAAAAACCCCGGCCGCCAATTGAAGGCTCTCTACCATCAGATGGATCACTTGCACGAAGTGCCGTATCTCTTGTTCGTGTGTGGAAAATGCGACTGGCCGTTCAAGGTTCCAGAGCACGAGCGTGTCGGCGAGGGCCCGCCAAATTATGGGGCGGTTTATCCATGCGTACAGAACATCCTGTTGGCGTGCCGAGCTTTGGGACTTGGTGCTGCGTTAACGACCATGCACCAGGTGTTCGAGGAAGAGCTGCACTCCTATTTTGATATCCCTCCGGATTATGGCGTCGTTGTGACCGTACCCATCGGTTACCCAATGGGCAATTTCGGATCTGTAACAAGGCGTCCGGCTGAAGACGTTACTTATTTAGAGAGCTGGGGATAGGCTCGCCGGTCAGGCCGCTCGATACACCTACGCCAAATAATAGGCTTGCTTACGTCTTGGCACGGCGGGCTAGATGGATATTTCGCCCTGCAGATATTTTTTTGTGTGGCCGCCAATGAATACTCTGGAACCGTTCAACTCGCAATAAAGGCGTCCGGATCGTTGCGATAGCTGTACAGCAGCAAGCTCGGTTTTGCCAGTTTTCTGAGCCCAATAGGGAACCAGGAGCGTATGCGTAGAGCCTGTTACAGGGTCTTCCGGGACGCCCGTGCGCGGCGCGAAAAATCGAGAGACAAAGTCCACTTGGTCCCCCGGCGCTGTGACGATGACGCCCCGGCACTCTAGTTCGGCGATTAAACCGAAGTCCGGGTCGATGGCGTGGATGGCCTTCTCGCTCTCGAAGACTGCGAGGAAATCGTCGCGGCCTTTGTATAACTCGACGGGCTTTGCGCCTAATGCCCGAGCGAGGATCTTGTTTTTTTTCTCGGTCGTGGGTTTCTCCGCGGGAAAATCCAAGTAGATCAAGTCGCCCCTTTTGAACGCGCTCAGGGCACCTCTTTTTGCCGAGAAACTAATTTGCGAAGAATCCTGGGGTAGGTAGTCGTCAAAGAGAATGCGTGCGCTTGCGAGTGTTGCGTGGCCGCACAAATCAACTTCCACGATGGGGGAAAACCACCGAATCAAGAATGGGATCGACGCGACGTTTACGAATGCCGTTTCTGATAGATTATTTTCCGAAGCGATGGATTGCATAGTCGCAGCCTCGAGGCATTCCGTGACGGTAACGACTGCTGCCGGGTTGCCCTGGAATAGTTCTTCTGCGAACGCATCAACGTAATAGATGGGTAATCTCAACTGGACTACCCAAGAATTCCATCAGGTATTCTAGGCGTACACGATTTTGGCCAAATCAATACGATTTCGGTTTGCTTTGGACTGTTGCCCCAAGCTTCCCCCGTCGAGATGGTTCTTTGCCGCCCCACTCCTTGAATAACCCATTGATGTTTCGGGTCATGGGCGTTGTAGAAAATTCCCTTGATCCGGTGTACTTCCGGGGGAAGACTGATGAGCCAACGCTTGATGTCGTCCAGCTCCAGGGAATCGCTCGTAGTGAATGTTTTCGCTTCGAACATCACGTTGGCACTGACGACCGGAGATTGGTTGGACGCAGGTATTTCGAATAGGCGTTGCGAGGCGAATTCGCGGCTTTGCATGATAGAAACATCCGGCGCTTGCGCGTTAATCCAACGTTGAAGTGATGGCCAGTCGTTGTCTTTTTCGAGTTTTGTGACTAGGACTCGATCGGCTTGACGGAGCTGCTCTATAACGAGCGATCCAACGAACTTATCCAATGACAACTGTTGGATTCGGTTAGCGTCCGCCATAACAAGCGTTCCGCCAGATGATAAGCCGGGCCAGGTTTTTGCGTATGAAGCGATCTTTGCCGGGTACGCGACACCGCTGGTTTCCACGAGCAAAGCGTCGAGGGGCGGCGAGATATTTAAAAGAGTATCTATGCCTGAACCAAGCTCGTTTCCGAGTCGACAACACACGCAACCGTTGGCGAGCGAAATCAATGGTCCGTCGTTACCCTGGATTAACTTCGCGTCGATGTTTATATCACCGAAATCATTGACTAGTACGCCAACCCGCTTGCCATGATCGCTGGCGAGAACGCTGTTTATCAACGTCGTTTTGCCGGCGCCGAGGTATCCGCCAATGACGATAAAAGGGACGTCAGCCATTGATGAGGTAGGCGGTGCCTTTAAACACCGTTGCGTCAACGGCGATATCCTTTAGACCCTCTGCACCGACAGCATATGGATCGGTATCGAGAACTGTGAAGTCCGCGCTTTTCCCGGCTCGCAAACTGCCAATCTCGTCTTCCATACCGAGGACGTAGGCGGCATCGATGGTGATAGCGGCAAGCGCCTGGTCCAAGGTTAGCGCTTCCTCGGGGCAAACGATGTCACCTTCCATATTTTGTCGTGTTGCCGCGACCCAGGCATTGTTCAAGGGAGATGCGGGCGCCATTGTAAAGTCCGAATGGACTGCTGTACGAATGCCCGCGCGTACGCAAGAACCGACACGGGCCATTTGATTCGCACGTTCGTGTCCAATCCCCTGTTTGGCATAGATTGCAGAAAGCTCGTGCACGTAATACACGTTGGCGGAAACTAACGCCCCTAGAGCCGCAATTCGTGCCACTTGTTCGGGCGTAGAGAACCCAAAATGCTCGATCGTGTACCGGTGATCAAAGCGCGGTCGTTCCCACTGCAGGGTATCCAACGTATCGAGCGCAAGTTCTAACCCGAGGTCGCCGGTGCAATGAACGTGAATCTTATAACCGGCGTTCCAATATCGGCGGGCAATGTCGATGAATTGTTCGGGTGCGACTAACCATTCCCCGAGATGGCCATCGATGTACCCAGGTTCTTTGAGTTGAGCGAGTTGAGAAAAGAAGGCGCCGTCGGTGAAAAGTTTGACGTGCTTTGGAAATAATAAGCGTTCGGTATCGCGTTCAGCCAATGTATCCATGAAAGTAAGCGCTTGATCCTGGCCACCTTGTATCGACGCAATGTTAGCTGCCGAGGGAACCAAAACTGTTCTGAACGGGGTATTTACGTCACCCAACACGTCTTTGGTGCCCTGCCACTCCATGTCGAAATTAAACAAGCCCACGGCCATGTCACCGAGCGTTGTATGGCCTCCGTGATGGGCGACTTCGACAAGTCGCCGCAAGCCGTCTTGATAACGTTCGTTTGACAGAATGTATGGGTTGAGTTTGACGATAGCGTATGCGAGGCCGTTCTCGTAAAACCGGCCGGCGGCGAGGTCGATTTGTTGTTTACCCTCGGCCTCGTCGGTCGTAATTCCAAGCCAATCCATGGCGCCGTCATTCATGTATAGCTCATGAAACGATCGATGCCAGACGATAATCGGTCTGTCGTCGGACACGGCATTTAATAACGTTCGGTTCATCGGACCATGCCAGAGTTGATGGTAACCCCATGTAAAGAGCGGTTCTTCGGTTGCTTGTTCGGAGTGAAGCTCATGCAGTCGCCGAAAGAAGCCTTCAGGCGTCGTCACCGGTTGGACGGTTTCCCACGGCAGTTCCCAACGGGTTGCTGTGATAAATCGCATAGGCAACAGGACAGCTGCCATTGAAGGATGCAAGTGCGGATCAATGAATCCAGGAGTGATGACTTTATCTGCAAACTGATCGTCGATGCGAAACGGGTGAGATTCCAGCCAGGGTTTAAGTGTTTCGAGCGTTCCGACTTCCACTATCCTACCGTTTTTGGTTGCTATTGCCGTGGCATATGGCCACGAGCGATTCATTGTGATTACTTTCTTTGCGGTAAAAACCGTGAGTTCATTTGTTGCCATGACCGTTACTGCCTCACCCGCAGAGAATCTGGATCGTACATCGGCCTGAGGCTCGCGGCAGCTGGAAATCTGGTGCCCGCGATCTCGATTTCAAATGCACCGTCGTTGATAGAAGCTTGAGTTATAGGTTGCTTAGCAGAGATGTATCCGAGAGCTACGTTCCCACCTAAGGTATGGCCATAATTCGCTGATGTGACATAACCAATCTGCTCTCCGTCTCGGAAGATTGGCTCGTCGTGATACGGCCGAGCCTCTTGGTCTGGTAAAAGAAATTGCGTTAAGCGGCGGACTACGCCCTCGTCTCGTTGGCGCAGCAGCGCGTCTTTACCGATAAAGGCAATCTCTTTATCGAACGCACAAGCGAAGCCAAGACCGGCCTCTAGTGGTGTATCGCCGTCTGCAATATCGTGTCCCCAATGGCGATAGGCTTTTTCGATCCGACAGGAATCAAGCGCATGGTACCCGGCAAGGCCGATTCCGAGCGGTTTGCCTGCTTCGAACACCGCGCAAAAAAGCTCGAGTGCAGCGTTCCAAGGACAGTACAGCTCCCAACCAAGTTCGCCCACGTAGGTAATGCGTTGAGCCCAACAAGTGAGGCCGGTTATTTCAAGCTCTTGCCCGGTGCCAAATGGGAACGACTCGTTGTCGAGATTCACGCGTGTCAACGATGAGAGCAGCGCACGGCTTTGGGGACCCATCACACTCAAAACCGCCCATTCTTCAGTGACGTCGGATACCAAACAGTCCGCGCCAGTCGGAATATGGTTCATTAACCAGTGCCAATCTTTACGCCTAGTGGTTGGTGCTGTAATGATCCGAAAGGCATGTTCGGCGATCCGCGTGACGGTGACGTCGGCTTCGATGCCAGCCCGTTCATTCAACCATGGGGTGTAGGTGATTGAACCTATAGCCCGACCCACTCTGTTTGCGCAGATTCGTTCCAACGTACGCTCGGCATCCGAACCAATAACGTCAAATTTGGCAAATGACGTTTGATCGTAAAGTGCTACACGCTCTCGTGTCGTCTCGTGCTCGTTTTCTTGGTTACGGTGCCAATTTTGTGGGCCGTAACTATATTGGTATTTGGGATTTGTTCCGGGATCGGCAAACCAGTTGGCCCGTTCCCAGCCGGCTAATTCGCCGAAGCAACCCCCCTCGGCTATAAGGCGTTGGTGAAGCGGACTGCAAAGCACGTCGCGGCTGGTCGTGTATTGGCGATACGGCCAATGCATGCCGTAGAGCATGCCCAGAGTTTCGCTGACTCGGTCGCGGAGATATATGGGTTCGTTTTGGAAAGGGAAAGTACGTTGTATGTTTACTTCCCAAAGATCCGGCGGTGGGTAGCCGCGCATTACCCACTCGGCGATTGCCATGCCAACGCCGCCGGCGGATTGAATACCAATCGAGTTAAATCCGGCCGCGACGAAGTAGCCTTTGAGTTCCGGCGCTTCACCGATGAGGTAGCGATTATCGGACGTGAAACTCTCGGGCCCGTTAAAAAAACGTGACACTCCCGTCTCCCCAATTCGGGGTACGCGTCGGATTGCGCCTTCGAGAATAGGCATCACATGTTCGAGGTCTTCCGGTAGTTCACCAAAGGAGAAATCGTGAGGTATCCCATTCATCCCCCAAGGTTTACCAACGGGCTCGAATGCCCCAATAAGGAGCTTTCCTGCGTCTTCCTTGAAGTAGGCGCAACCGTCGAAGTCTCTCAATATCGGCAGATCCGAAGGTAGATCAGCGATGGGTTCCGTCAGGCAATAGAAGTGTTCGCAGGCGTGCAACGGAACGTTGACGCCCGACGCTTGCCCCAATTCTCGCGCCCACATGCCAGCGCAATTAATGACTATATCCGTGGTGATATATCCGGCGGACGTTTCCACGGCTTGGACGTAGCCATCACGTTCTATGACACCGATGACGGGTGCTTTCTCGATAAGACGTGCACCGAATAGCCGAGCACCCTTGGCGAGGGCCATGGTGACGTCGACTGGATTGATCTGACCGTCGTTCGGATAGTGGACCGCGCCGAGCACGTCATTAATCTGCGCCAATGGCCATAACTGGGAGACTTCGCTTGCAGATATTTCGTCTGCTCGGATGCCGAGACTGCGCGCGATCGTCGCGCCGCGCCGCAGTTCTTCCCAGCGTTCTCGACAGGTGGCGATCGCGATGCTGCCGTTGCGTTTAATACCAGTAGCCTGTCCCGTCTCCTCCGTGAGTTTTTCGTAAAGCGATACCGAGTACCGAGCTAATTCAGTTAACGCGCGGGTACCACGGAACTCTGAAAGGAGGCCTGCCGCATGCCACGTCGTCCCGCTCGTCAACTGGTCGCGTTCGAGAAGAAGAACGTCGGCCCCCAGTTTCGCTAGGTGGTAGGCGACGCTGCAACCTACCACACCACCACCCAAAACGATGACGCCGGCGGTCGCAGGCTGTTCTTGGCGTTCGAACTCTCCAGGATTGGCGGTACGTTGTTTCAAATAATCACGCGCAGCGATGGGGACGACTACCTATAGCCGTTGAGAGCTAATAAGTCGCGGGCGGTGTGAGTGCATCAAGAGACACCCGAAAAATGGCGCGATTTTCGTTGGTTATTAAAAGCGATTCGTTTGTTTCCCAAGCGACCGCTTCGTTTTGTCGAACCAAGTTGCGGTCAAGGTCCAATACACGAACATTAGATTGCAACCATTTATCTTCATGTAAGGGTCGATCAAATACCCACAGGCGGGCGTAGGTCAGAATTGCCAAACGATCTGAATCGGGGGATACGTCTGCCCCGGTAGCTAAGGTAATTCCGCTATGGTGGTCGATAAGCGTTAACACGTTCTGTTGATCCGTGTGGCGGGTATCGAGTCGGTAGAGTTTGGTACCAGGCTCCCACGCCATGGGCTTTCCGGGTTGTCTGTGTTTCGTCAGGAAATAGAGCTTTCCTTCGAATGTGAAGACAGCCTCGCAATCGAAGTGCCATTGTTTCGCTGGATATTGGAGTTGATCTGGATAGCGGATCGGTAAGAATTTGGCTGCTCGGGTCTTATGAACGTAGTTTGGGTTGGGTTCGCTAACGACATAGACACCGAGATCTCGTCTTGAGTTGTCGTTATTTCCAACGTCGGCGATGAAAAGCGCGCCGTCGGCAATCGCAATATCCTCCCAATCTTGATGCCACGCGTTGTCGATGGAATAGCCTTCCCATGCATCCGATGATCGATTAGGGAATAGAGTGGTTACGAGGCGCGGTAATACCACGCTTCCGTCGACTTTGATCGCAAAGATTCTCGCGCGGTCTCCCGAGTCGTTGTGTACCCAATAGATATCCTCGTATGTTGAGGCAACGATGCCGCTCATTTCGTCGAGTTGCGGATGTGTGACTTCGGCAATTTTTTCGATATCAGCGGCGCATACCGGGTAGATCAAAAGGACCGTGAGAGACTTGAGCAAGCGTTTCATAGAATGGCGGTCATCGGAACGATTTAGTTGGGCTGGACGTCTTATTCAATCACTGCTGGTGGGATCGTTGCTATTCAAAAAGGCACGTTGCCCGCACTTCGATACTTTTACGAGCAGGATTTCCGGCTGATACATTCGGATCTCGAAAGGCGGAGTGGGGCGTCCAGAAAGGCTTGCGTAAGGCGGCTCTTTCACTGTCATAGGTTCGTAACGTCAATACTTCTTGATCTGACATTTCTGGAAAAGCAAACCATCGGTGTTGATCACGGGATTGCGGTTCTATTACCCCGAACGTATCAAAACCGAAATCGCCACCTGCATAGCTAGACACGTGGAAGTCCTGAAGTTCTTCGCGGGAAACGGACTCGGCTTCACAAAGTGCCAGGGGCAGGTCCATTCGAGGCTCACCTACGTTACGCCAGAACTGCAGGATCAGTATGCGTGTCGAAGAGCGAATTGCTTCTGCCCCGACCTTAGCTCTCTCCAATGCGTTTCGCGGCCCGTCTTCGACGCTTTCGTAGTATTCACAAATCGAGTTCCCATAGCTTTCGGTGAAATCCGAATGCACGAACTGAATGGGGGCGTAATCTTGGTGTGCTAACGCTTGTTGGGGATTTCGGTTGATATGTCCATCCATTAAGGCATGCGTGCAACCCGACAGGGTTTTTGCTAACGAAGTCATTTCACCGTAATAGAGGTTGGCGACTTCGTCGTCATCATCCCAATTCAACACGTTGGAGTGGTGTGTCATTAGCTCGAAGCCTCGTCGCTCCCAACCCTCAGGGTTTGTCGACATTCTGCCGTTGAAAATGGTGACGTCTTTGGGCTCGATACCGTGCGCGTTCACGTAGTTGAGTTCTGTTTGGCAAAAAATTTCATCTGGCATGAATTTTCTCTAAGTGTTTATGCATCCGAGTTCCGCACAGGGCGATCCTGCGAAATTCGTCGCAGGAATGCGCAAACGCAAGCCTACGTCGTCGGCGATTATCCCTCATGCCTCGCGTTTGACATAGAATATAAGATATCGAGGTGAAGCAGTACGGATAAAGAAAAGACCCCCACCGTTTGAGGACGGGCCGATGGCACGGAGTTCGGGCGCTATGCCCGAGCGAATACGAGTAGCGTAACGAATGCCCACAGATGCCATCGACTTAGATCAAAGACTCGGGCACGCGGCGTGGACATTATTGTTAGTGGGGCGTGAGCCATTTTGATATGCCCCGATAAATGGGATTCGCATGAGCAAGGTTGAACAAACGGAGTCGACGGACGTATTGGTTGTTGGCGCAGGGTTCGCCGGAATGTATATGTTGTACCGACTTCGCGGTATGGGTTTATCCGTACAAGTGTTGGAAGCTGGAAGCGGGGTGGGTGGCACGTGGTATTGGAATCGCTACCCCGGCGCACGCTGTGATGTGCCGAGCATGGAGTATTCGTTTAGTTTTTCCGACGAGCTTCAGCAGGACTGGGATTGGTCCGAAGTTATGGCGGGTCAGCCAGAAATTCTGGACTACGCGAACCATATTGCTGAGCGATTCGACTTGTTGCCCCAAATCCGTTTTGACACTCGGGTCAAAACGGCAACGTACAACGAGACTACTCGTCAATGGCTGGTCAGTACCGATGCCGGAAAGTCGTATGAGGCACGGTATTGTGTGATGGCGACGGGCTGTTTATCGGTGCCGAACACGCCGTCGATTGCGGGTGCAGATAATTTTCGCGGCTCGGTGTATCACACCGGACGCTGGCCGCACGAAGGCGTGGACTTTACGGGGGTGAGAGTTGGTTTAATCGGCACCGGTTCTTCCGGGATTCAATCGATTCCGGTGATTGCGGAGGAGGCGCTACACCTAACCGTGTTCCAGCGCACGCCGAACTACACGATGCCCGCGAACAACCGACCGCTCACCGAGGAGTTCCGAGCTGAGGCAAAGGCAAATTACGATGAAATCCGGCAGCAACAACGTGAATCCCTGGCGGGAATCATAGGTTATGGCTTTGGCTTCGGTGGTGCCGACAACGCCCCTCCGACAGACTCAATACTCGAGACGACGCCTGAACAGCGGGAGTCTGCCCTGGATCGGGACGGTTTTGCCGCGATCAATCGCTATCTCGATATCGGCCTCGATCCGAATGCCAATGAGCTTGCTTGCGAAATGTATCGAGAACAGGTAGCTCGAGTAATCGATGATCCCGATGTTGCGGATCAGCTAATGCCCCGCGACTATCCGATTGGTTGCAAGAGGCCAGTGATCGATAGCCATTATTATGATGCCTTTAACCAGGACAACGTCACCTTGGTCGATCTTCGTCAAGGCGGTATTAAAAAGATCACCGAACGGGGCGTGGAAACAAAACAGAGATCGTACGAGTTCGACGCTCTGGTCTATGCGACAGGATTTGATGCGATGACTGGCGCGTTGTTGAATGTCGAAATCAAAGGTCGAGAGGGAACGCGTCTTGCTGACGTTTGGGAAGCGGGCCCTCGAACCTTTCTGGGACTGCAGGTACATGGGTTTCCGAATATGTTCACGATCACCGGACCTGGAAGTCCGTCAGTGCTAAGCAATATGCTCGTGTCTATCGAGCAGCACGTCGATTGGATTAGCGATTGCATCTCGCATATGGATCGACACCAGCTTCGTTCCATCGAACCTACGGCCGAAGCCGAGCAAAGTTGGATTGAACACGTCAATGAAGTCGCCAAAGGTACGATGTTTACAGCGCCAAGTTGCAATTCGTGGTACTTGGGCGCAAATATTCCAGGCAAGCCCAGAATATTCATGCCCTACGTTGGAGGCGTCGGAGCCTATCGGGAAAAATGCGACGATATTGCGTCGAACAACTATGCCGGATTCGTGCTGTCTCCCTAGCTAGGCAGACGACGTCAAACTGAGAAAGATTAACCGTTGCGTGAAACGTTGTAGACACGCGCTAGTGGTTGGCGTTTTCCCAATAACTGTGGGTGCCGACGCATATTCGTTCTGGCAATTTAATTGATGCGATAGGGCCGCTTGGTAGGTCGTCGGCGTTAAATACCAGGCAGCTGGAGGAATCTTCGTTCATATCTGAGATTAGTGTGACGACATAACCACCGTCTTCCCGATCGCTTTTGCGCGCCGGTACAACCGGGCTTTCGCTGGCGTAGACCCCTGGTCGAAACTCGTAGCCTTGGCGTTTGCCCGTTTTCACGTTGAGGCGGGTGATGCCGTTGAAAAGAAACCATCCCGGTTTCGTCGTCATCTCCCATACGTACTGGTATGGCTTACCCGCGATATCCGGATTGACCATACCAAATTCCGAAACCATATCGTCGAGCGGTTGCTCGGAGACGGAACCGGTTTGCATATTGAACCGCCAGCGATATGCCCGGGCCCCAACGGAATGAATATCCAACATTTGATATGGGATCAGGTTTTCAGGTAAGTCGACGCTGACGGCTTTCGACGGATCCTGGCGGTATCCATCGAGCACGACTTCGTCGCCCTCCTCATACGCATTGATCCAGTGCAGTACGTAGGTTGGTTCAGCTTCGAACCAACGGATATCGCTTACCTGCCCGCGCCGAGGAATCACTGCGAAGCGGCTGGGTATATCTCGGAAAAAACGAACAGCGTGTGCGCCGTGACTGAGAGCTTCAGGGTCCCAGAAAAGTGGCATGTCGTTAAGGATTGCATAGTTTGTCGTGAACGCCATGTCGTGTGGCAGTCGGGGTCCCGGCAACTCAATCGGAACGTAATGCACAAGTTTTCCGTCAGAATCGACAACGCCGTAGTGCATGTATGGGTTCTGTTTTGAGTAATTGAAAAACAGCATCTCGCCGGATGATGGATCGATTTTCGTATGCGCTGAAACTCCCCATCCGGGCGTGACGTCGTTTGTCCAGTTCGCCTTGCCCAATTGACGAAGCGTTTTGGGGTCAAGCTCGTAGATATCGCCACATTGGTAAAAACTCGTCGCTGCTCGACCTCGGTGGACGACCACGTCCGTACTCGACGAGTCTTTTAGGCCCGTTCGGGCTCCCCAACCTTGGCGTTTTGACTTCTGCGGATTTTCCATTAAGCCAGCCCAAAGCGGTGTTCCAGATTCAAGCTCGGCGTTAAATCCATCGGTTCGGATGTAGCGATTGCGATATTCAACGGTTCCCGAGTCGAACGAGATGGAATGCAACATGCCGTCGCCATCGAAAGGATGGTAACGCCCGATTGCTCCGTGCATCGGGTTTTCGGTGTTCCTCAAATACACCCCATTGAGGTCCAGGGGCAATTCGCCGATCACGTCTAAATCGAAGGCGTCGAATTCGCGCGTGTTGGGCTTCCACGGACCGGTCCGATACGGATGATCATCGTCGAGCGGAAGATTTCCGTTAATCTCGTCGACCAGTTGAATCTTCATTCGTCCGTGATACAGGGTCAGGCTCTGAGCGTCAATGAGCACGCTGGCCCCAATCCCAACCCCAATTCCGTTCAGTCAACCTTATCGTAGTTAACGCGCTCCCCTTAAATCGATGAAAAGACGAAACGCTGGGGGTGTTTCGAAGAAGCGACTGAGTACGTCGAGCAAACTTCGCCGAAGGCCAATGACAGCGCACGGCGACTGGCGTACGTTTAAGACCAAAGGCTCCGTGTAATAGTCGAGGAATTTCTACATGGCAGCACGCACAGGTGCGCAATACATCGATGGGCTGCATGATGATCGATCTATCTGGGTCGATGGAGGGCGCGTATCAGACGTCACTGACTATCCCGGTTTCACCGGATCATTACAGGGACTCGCGGGCTACTTTGATTGGCAACACGCCCACGCGAACGAATGTCTCTCGGACGGGGAAAATATCAGTCACCGTATCCCTCGTTGTTTGGACGATCTATCAAGACGACACGTTGGGTTGGAGCGACTAGCCCGATACAGCGCGGGGATGTTGGGGCGGACTCCGGATTATGTGAACGTCACCTTTGCCGGATTTGCCGGACAACCGGGTATCTGGAAGCAGGCGGGAAATGATCAAGGCTACGAGAACCTCATAGCCTTCCAGCGTGAAGCGGCTGAACGCGACCTCGCGTTAACTCACACCATCATCCACCCGATCGTCGACAAACGCGTGCGTGACTATGAGGGTGAAAACAGACGACTTGCACTCAATAAGGTTGATGAAACGGCCGAATCGATCGTTGTCAGCGGTGCCCGTATCCTCGCGACTTTGGGTCCGTTCGCGGACGAGCTTACCGTTTATCCGGGGCATCCAATTCCTACAGATCAGCCGGAGCTAGCACTGGCATTCTCTGTGCCGATGAACGCGCCTGGATTGAAGGTAATCTGCCGTGACCATTACGGAGTGAACGGTGGTGGATTTGACCGCCCGTTTTCCAGTCGTTTCGACGAACAGGATGCATTTATCGTATTTGACGAGGTCGAAATACCGAAGTGCAGGGTTTTCTGCGATGGCTTACCCGAAGTCTACAACTCGGCTTTAGGGCACGGGTGGACCGGAAACATCATGCAACAAACGAGCATCCGAGCTCAGGTCAAACTTGAATTTGCGTATGAACTGGCCACAAGGATGGCAGTAGCTACTGGGCAAAACGAACGGCCTGACGTTGCTCAACTGTTGGGGGAGTTATGGAGCTATGCGGAACTTACCCGATCCGCCGTGCATACCGCCGAGAGTCAGGCATTTGACTATGGTGATGGGACTTGGTTTTGCGATGAACGTCCTTTTGTAGCATTGCGGCCGACCATGCCCGGCTGGATGGTCCGTGCGAATGAGATTCTCAAACTGATTGGATCACACAACTTACTTGCGACTCCGGCCGCGGCCGATTTCGATGACGAAGAATTAAAACCGATCCTGGACAAATACCTCAAAGGTGCAGCCGGCATGAATGCCAAGGACCGCAGTAGGCTGTTCAGAACCGCATGGGACTTTGTTGGGTCTGCCTTGGGCGGTCGAACCGAGCTCTACGAACGTTTTTACCTCGCTTCGTCGGCCCGTATGTACGGCGCGGCGCATGCGTTGGCGCAACGTGACCGTGAATGGGAAGCGGTGCCTACATTCTGGTCCCAAACGGATAGGTGATAGTCCAAGAAAGGAAAACATATGGGTGAAATTGTAGCCGCAGCTTTGGTTTCTCACGATCCGACGATCATGTTGGATGAAGAAGCGCGTCGCGCGGGCAATGGCGGTCGGGATACCTCGCTCGTTGCAGGATTCGCCGAAATTCGGAAGCAACTGAATGCGCTGGGCGCGGACACCCTGATCATTTTTGATACGCACTGGGTTACCACTGCCGAACATATTGTTGCTGGTAGAGATCACTACCGTGGGATTTATACTTCCGACGAATTACCGACGATTATTTCGGATTACGAATACGATTATGCTGGCGCGCCACAACTAGCGGAGGCGATTGAGATCGCTGCGAAAACTAATCGACAGCGTGCCCGTAATACCACCAACGAAAACATATCACGCCATTACCCGACGATTAATTTGGCTCACTATCTGCGGCACGACGAGAAGATACTCTCGGTAAGTGTTTGCCAAACCGCGGCATGTCACAACTATCTTGATTTCGGACAGGTGATCGCTGAAGCGATTGGACAAACACGGGGAAGGTTTGCTCTGCTCGCGAGCGGAGGTATGAGCCATTGCTTTTGGTCAATGGACGAATTTTCTCGTCATCTTGGTAAAAACCCGGATAACGTCGTTTCCGAAGATGCTAGGGAGTTTGATGAAAGAATTTTGGAGCTCTGGCAGATGGGCGATCACGCTACGGTAATCGATAGTTACCCTGAGTATCTTCGTTTTCAGCCGGAAGGCTTTTTTGGCCACTACCTGATGACGATAGGGGCGCTAGGCGGTCGTGATTGCACGGCTAAAGGACGAATGATGTCCAATTATGAAAATGCAGCTGGCACCGGGCAAGCACATGTCTGGTTTGATCTTGGCAGTGAGTAATGACCTCGTCGAGGAAACAATCATCCGATGTGCTCTATTTTCCAGGCGTCTAGGCTCGGAATAAATATAGATGTTGGAACAATACAATCGTCAAAATATGAGTAACTTGCATCGCGGACGATCAAGATGAAGGAGCAAAAAGCGACGTTGATCTCGGTATCGATAGGATCCGGCGAAGATATGGCAAAGCACGTACGAGAATACGTCATGGCGGATCTTGAAGGTTTTGTCGACGACAAGCATCGCGGATTCAGCCGGGTCTGTTATGAAGGCGATACCGAGCCAGTGGGGACCGTGAGGAGAAACAACCGGCAATGGTCTGGTATGTCGCAAGAGGAAGTGCGGGAGATTGAAGAAGCATTGAATCTCGATCAGCGATTGTTGCCCGGGGATTTTGGCGTCAACGTTTTCGTCGAAGGGATCAAGGATTTCTCTAAACTCCCGAAAGGATCCAAGCTGGTATTTCCTTCAGGAGCGGTTTTAGTTGTCGAGGATTTCAATCCGCCTTGTACGCATATTGCCGATAAGATTGTCAGTCTTTATAGAACACGCTCAGGTACGCCACTTACACGTCGACAGTTTCTGATTGAGGCAAAACGGAAGCGCGGGGTGGTGGGGGTGGTGGATGTACCCGGAAAGATATGCAGTGGAGATTTGATCGACGTGAAACGATACAAATCGCCAAAGCTTGGATAGATTTGTTGCTACAACGATTAGCCGTGAAGATCAAAACACCAGTTCTCGAAGTGCATATTCCGATAGAAATTCGTCGGTCGCTCGTCTTGCTGGCTATTAGCGTGCTGGCTGTGGGTTGTGAACCCAAGGACGTTAGGCCGGGATTTTGGCTTGGTGGTGAGGACGTATCTTCACGCGTCGAGGATTGGCAATTCACCGATCAAATTGATGAAGTATTTATTCAAACCCGCTCTTGGTATGGCATTCCGCATTCCACCACTATTTGGTGCGCGCACGTTGCTGATGAACTTTATATTGGTTCTTACGGAGAAGATAAAAAATTATGGGAAATCAATGTCTTACGAGATAATCGTGCCAGGATTCGTATCAGCGGTAAGATCTATGACGTGACGGTAACTAAGCTGGATGACGCGACACAGCGCCATGTAGTCGGTATGGCCTACCAGCGCAAGTACGATATGGCCCAGATCTTTGGTGAGGAGATTCCACGGTGGTCGTTTTATCGGGTGGAACAGGATGCAAATGAAAAACCCTCTACATAACGAGTTAGATCTCTCCTCTTACTGGATGCCTTTTACGGGAAACCGGGCTTTCAAGAACGAGCCTCGGCTCATGAAAAGCGCTCAAGGTCTTTACTACACCACCGTAGACGATCGCCAAATTATGGATGGGATGTCGGGGCTCTGGTGCTGCAATGCGGGTCATTGTCATCCTCATATCGTTGAAGCCATTCGCCAGGCGGCGGGCGCGCTCGATTATTCTCCAGCTTTTCAAATGGGTCATCCCGAAATTTTTCGGCTTGCCGAACGGCTAGCGAACATGATGCCGGACGGCATGGACGCCGTTTTCTTTACTAACTCGGGATCCGAATCCGTTGATACCGCGCTCAAGATTGCGCTGGGCTATCACCATGCCCGTGGGGAAGCCCAACGGACCCGTTTGGTGGGACGGCAACGGGGATATCACGGTTCTGGATTTGGTGGGACGAGTGTCGGTGGCATCGGCAATAACCGTACTGCGGCAGGCCCCATGCTCCCGGGTGTACTCCATCTTCCGGAAACCTACGATGCGGAACATCAGGCATTTAGCAAAGGCCAACCCTCCTGGGGTGCCCACCTCGCGAATGATCTTGAACGCATTATTGCGAGCAACCATGCGAGCAGTATCGCGGCAGTCATAGTTGAACCCTTCGCCGGCTCGGGCGGTGTATTGGTGCCCCCGGTCGGTTATCTGGAGCGACTTCGTGAAATCACTGAAGCGCATGGCATCTTGCTCATCTTTGATGAAGTGATTACCGCATTCGGACGGCTGGGATGGGGTTCGGCAGCGGAAAGACTAGGTGTTGTACCCGACATCATGTGTACCGCCAAGGGACTGACCAGTGGCACAGTGCCCATGGGTGCGGTAGTGGTGCAGGAGAAAATCCGAGAAGCTTTTATGACGGGACCCCCCGCGGCCATCGAGTTTTTTCATGGCTATACGTATTCCGGCCATCCTCTTGCAACCGCGGCAGCCCACGCGTCGTTGGACGTGTATGAAAACGAGGGCTTGTTTGAGCACGTTCGCGGGCTCGAAGCTAGTTGGGAGGCGGGATTGCATGCGCTTGCCAATAAGCCCCACGTGATCGACGTGCGTAATATTGGTCTCGCGGGTGCAGTGGAATTGCGGCCGCGAGACGGCGCACCGACCCAGCGCGCGATGGCGGTATATCGCGAGGCGTTTGATCGAGGTCTTTTGGTACGCGCCACGGCAGACATTGTTGCTCTTGCGCCGCCGTTGGTGATTAACGAAACGGAGATCGATCACATGCTCGGGATACTCGGTGATGTGTTGGATGACATCGACTAGTTGTTGGACTCAGAAAGGTTAGTGGAGAGACAAGTGGCACAGACAGAGATCACGGGACATTTCATTGGCGGCAAACCAGATGCCAGTGGTTCGCAAAAGCTGGAGCGATTTGATCCAGCAACGGGCGAGCAAATGGGGTACGTCGTGCTTGCAGACGAAACGACGGTCAAAACCGCCGTCGAATCGTCGAAAACTGCCTACCAAGACTGGCGAGTCGTCGAACCGGCAAAACGTGCAGTAATTCTGAGGCGCTTTTGCGAGTTGGTGACCGCCCAAGCTGACGAACTTTGTCTACTCGTTACGCGCGAACACGGCAAAACAATAATGGATGCTCAAGGCGAGCTTCAGCGGGGTGTTGAGAATATTGAATTTGCCACAGGGATAGCCGAACACTTGAAGGGCGAATACAGCAAGGCGGTTGGTCCGGATATCGACAGTTGGAGTGAGTTGTCTCCCCTGGGAGTTGTCGTCGGCATTACACCGTTTAACTTTCCCGTAATGGTTCCGATGTGGATGTTCCCACTAGCTATTGCGTGCGGAAACACGTTCATACTAAAACCCTCGGAGAAAGTTCCTACCGCCGGGTACCGGTTGGCGGAGCTTTTTTCGGAGGCGGGACTCCCCGATGGAGTCTTCAACGTTGTTCAAGGAGATCAGCAGACAGCTGGATGGTTGTTGAGGCATCCGGACATAAAAGCGGCGAGTTTTGTTGGTTCGACGCCTGTTGCAAGATCCATATACAAGGCTTCCGGCGATAGCGGCAAGCGAGTTCAGGCCCTTGGAGGAGCAAAAAATCATGCCGTCGTACTTCCTGACGCAGACGTTGAAACCGCGACAAATGCGATTATGGGTGCGGCCTATGGCTCGTGTGGCCAACGCTGCATGGCGTTGTCGGTGGTGGTATCGGTGGGTGATGAGACCGCGGACGCGGTTGCCGATGTATTGAATAAAAAGGTTTCGGGACTAAACATCGGTCCTGGAGTGGACAATCTGGATATGGGACCGCTGAACAGCAGCCCGCAACGGGATCGAATTGTTGGTTTGATTCAAGAAGGTGTTGATCAAGGGGCCACCATACTGGTCGATGGGCGAAGGCATGCCAGTTACCAACAGCCTGGTTTCTATCTCGGTGGAACGCTCTTTGACAACGTTCAACCCGGCATGTCGATTTATGACGAGGAGATCTTCGGGCCGGTTCTTTGCCTTGTTCGGGTTAAAACGGCGGCTGATGCGATGCGGATAATCAACGGCAGTCAGTACGGGAACGGAACATGCATTTTTACTCGGGACGGTTATTCGGCCCGTACCTACGCAAATGAAGTTGAAGCTGGCATGGTCGGGATCAACGTACCCTTGCCTGTCCCGGTCGCTAATCACAGCTTTGGTGGTTGGAAGGATTCAAGATTCGGTGACCTTGCGGCTTATGGTCCGGACGGCGTTCGTTTCTATACGCGCCGTAAGACAATTACCGAACGCTGGACCTCGTCCGCGGACGGTAGTGGTATCGACTTCGCGTTCCCGGGTTCACGGTCTGTGGGATAGGGCCAACACCCGACGGACTATAGGACGAATCGGGTGGGCTCTGGTTCGGGATGCGCGAAAGCCCCGGACGCGAGCATGACGATTTTGTCAGACGTCGAGCGAACGCCGTCAACGTTCGATTTGTTGAGAACGACGATACTGGGCTGGTGTTTGTCCGCACGTTTTCTTGAATGCTGTGTAGAACGCTGAGTTGGAGTTAAAACCAACCTCAAAAGCGATGCTCAGTATCGCCCCCCGAGAATTATCGTGCTGACTGAGCAGCTTCTTGGCTGCTTCGATACGGTGGTGGTTTAGGTAATCGAAAAAACTCATTCCGAATCCGGCGTTAATAACTTGCGATAGATGATTCAGGGAGCACTGCATTAATTTGGCCAATTTTGGCAAAGTCAGGCCGGAATTTAGGTAGGTGTGTTCCGCTATCATCAAGTCGTTCAACGCCTGCTTATATGCTTCCAGTAGCTCGGGATTCAACCCCGATTTGGAGTATTTTTGAGCCTGAGTTTCTTCCCTTTTTGAGTCTCGGATGGGCTCCTTGTAATAGTCTGCTATGTAAACCGCGTGTTCACCATGCAGCGTTACGAACTCGGCACCAAACCAAACGGGTGTTTCTGTGTCGGGCCGCACTTGGTATTGAAATGCAATTGAATTTTGCCCCATCACGATTTCGCCTTCGAGTTTGTAACTGCTGCGGTCTAGATCGAAGATGTTGGCTAGGTAAGCCACCAACTCATGTCGAGGGTGCTGTTGATGAGTGGGAATATCGCAATAGACACCATCGCGGGTCAGATGGTCGGCTATCCATCGTGGATCATGGTGATTCCACGCTTCCATATAGCTGTCTACAAAATCTACGGCGCTCAATGCACGCATACCTTTGTTGAAAGCGATTCACGTATTTTATCTCAGCACTAACGCCAGTGCACCAGCGAGGATGGATCAAAAGTTCTCAGCTGGCGTCGCTCGCGCTCTGGCTGGCGCCCAAAAAGGTTCTTGTTTAATGCGGCATCTAGCTACTTTGCTGTACTGCCTGAGCTCCTTTTCATAATAGATTTCCGACCAAATTTCTCCATCTAGATACTCAGTTTCTATCATCGCAAGTGC
>JAKUTH010000033.1 GCA_022448085.1 Pseudomonadales bacterium
CGTGCCTTGAAGTCTACATCCCGCCATGCGCGCGCGACGACTTGCGCGCCGTTCATCGGACCAACGCGCTCGTTATAAAAGGTAATGGTCTCGTCAATCCGGTCGGCGTCAACCAAACCCTTCTCAATCAACAGGCTTTCCAAAGCCTCAACTCGAACTGCCATCCGAGAATCAGTCATCATGGTCCACCATGTCGAGGTAGGGCTCAAAGAGATCGATGCTGAGCTCGACGTTTTCCTCTCCCCCATCACCCCAAAGCGTTTCGGTCACGAAACGAACGGTATAGAGGTACTCAGCACCCTCACCATGTCCGTGGGCGTGGCTGTCAGGAAATACCCAACCACCATGGAGCCCGATCACCTGACCGACGCAACCACGCACGTACGCTGGCATACGGGTATGTCCCTCGATCGAAGTAGTTTTAGCGCGCACCCGATCACCTAACGCGAAACGCGGTGATGTCTCGAGTGGCCGCTTGGCTGTCGCAAACCGGTCCGTCGACGGTTTTTCATCAGGCAAATGATCCCGCGTAAAACTCGGTCGCGCCGCCACCCGATCGTCAAGACGGGCACCAAGCGCTTGTGCTCTTTCGGTAATTTCGGACTGACTCAACACACCGTCTTCGACCAACCTTGTTTCGAGCCCACCTAGCCATCGCCCGTAATATGTGTCGGCTAGGTAACTAATGGGGTCAATCCGTTCAATCGCGTGGCGTGAACGATCAAGGTTACCGCCCAGTTGAAGGTACATGGCGAACACTCGGGCTTCCCAACGTTCGTGAAACACAGGTTCATTCGGTTCCGGGTTGACCGCACCGAATCCATGCTTCCCACCCAAATCGTGTACGCCATCCATTCGTTTTCCTAGGCCCTCTAACGTTATTTTACTGTCATCTGCTTCGCCGACGACGTAACAATCCCAGCACCAAAAACACGCTGGCCAAGAGCCACCGGGGATCCGCGTAACTGAAACCACCGGATACCGGAAAGGCAACGGTTTTTTTCATAGCCGCAATCTTAAAGTCGTGCGAATCCTTAAATTGCTGATTGATTGTAATCTCCAGCATGTCACGTCGACTTCGGTATCGCATCAGCGCGAATTGCGACCAATTATGAGCACCGTCGATTCCCCAGATATCCAGCGCTTCGTACCTTCCCTGGCTAAAGAAGACCGGATGACACGCGCGCAGAATTAATGACGGCCACATGTACTCCATATAACGGTCGAGTAGCTGACTCGGCGTCTCTCCACCTTCTGTCGAATCGTGTTTACGCATATCGATGAGATTCACCATCACAAAATCATCGCCGTCATCGTCATAAAGAAACCGAGTTAACGCCGCCAATCGTTCGGGATCAGCACCGCGTTCCCGAATTTGCGCAACGTACGCATCGGCTTCGTCCCGAGTTAACGGCGCGTCAAAGTTCGTGTACCAAAAGAAAATAGCCACGTAGATGGCAGTTAGCAGAATCCAGCGAATCATCAAAACAGCCGTTCGCAACCGGTGCCCGCAAGGACATCGCCCACCACGTCACGATCCTCTGGATCCAAACGAACAAACTCTTGCCTGATCCATTGCAAACATTTTGCCTGGTACGGGAACGGCGTCTGTTCCCAGACGCATCCATCAACCTCTGTCGTCATTGTCTCCGCACCTTCGTCAACCGCTTTGGCGTTAGCTAGCAACACCGGAACGTAGGTGCGTCCCACCTCCGATAGCAACGCCCCCAACGTTTCGGGTAATGCATCGCGCTCAAACCAATCATCGTCGGACGGTTCGAGTCCGGAAAGATCTTCGACGATGGAGACCCAAGCGTGCACATCCGGCGCACGTTCTATCGTAATCGCCACCGGCGTCGGATCGAAGGTGGCGAGCTGCGTTAGCTGGCCGTATAGTCCAAAGTCACTCGCGCCAGGTCGCCGACCCAACACGAAGGGACCGTTCTTGATGTGCGCGGCAAAAAGATCCAGGAATCGTTTGTAGCTCGCTTCGATGACGGGAGCCGTGGTGTCGTTGCTTCCGACCACGTACAGACGACTGATCTGCCGCTCTTTAATAAAGGTCGAAAGTTGCTCGATTTCCTCCGTACTGCGCGTCAACGCACGCCAACGCGGCAGTATCGCGCCGGCTTGTTCAATATCCGGCTCGTAATACCATCGGTAGTGGAACATGGCTTTGGTCAGCCATTCATCACCGTAGTCTTCAAGGAGGTAATCAAGAAACCGTAACACCGGGTCCTCAGGAATCACCGGCCGACCCGGTATTTCGCTCTCTAGCCGCCGAATGATCGGGGTCGAGTCCACCACGGCTTCGAGCTCACCCGTTGCATCGGGCAAATAGAAGGTGGGCAATAACTCCACCTTGGCTGTCGGCAAATCCTGATCATCGCTCCAAAGACCGCCTGTAAAGAAGCGATACGGAATACGCCGGTAGCGGAGGACGGCGAGCATTTTTCGGGTGTACGGTGACCCAGGCGCACCCCTTACCAGCAACGATTCGTCGATTGACATACGCCCTCCAACCCGTGCGTTGACGTTGCCTGAAGAGTAGTCCGGTCGCCATCCCCCAGCAAACATTGGTTGGCGTTCTTCTCGCGTAAATAAACCTGCTTCCAACCACCACCGATAGGAACGTCTACGGCAATTCCCTCGCTCGCAAACCTGCACCTATCGAATTTGCGAAGCCATTCGTTTTCCAGCAGAGTGGTTGGTTTCTCCGGGGGAATCACCTGTGAAAGTTGCGGACGCTATCGCCCATGTGCTGAAGAAAGAGGGGGTTGAAATACTCTTCAGTTATCCAGTGAACCCAATCATCGAGGCAGCCGCCGTCGCCGATATCCGAACGATCATCGTCCGCCAAGAACGTATCGGGTTGCACATGGCAGACGCCTATTCGCGATTGTCGTCGGGGAAAAAAATTGGTGTCTTTGCGATGCAACACGGACCGGGTTCCGAAAACGCGTTCGGCGGCATAGCGCAAGCGTATTCGGAGTCGGTGCCTATCCTGGTGTTACCCGCGGGCTATCCACGAAGGCTCGCCAACTACTACCCTAATTTTAATTCGACCCTCAACATGCAGCATGTCACCAAATGGGCGGAGCCCTTGACCATGGGTCGCGCGGTCCCAGAAGTAATGCGGCGCGCGTTCTCGCAACTACGAAATGGACGACCTGGACCGGTTTTGGTCGAAGTTCCCGTCGACCTTTTCAGAGAAGATGTTCCCGAGGAATGGGTCTACACACCGTCCTTCGCCACCCGAACCGGACCCGATCCAGTTGCAGTCGACGAGGCTGCTGCCGTACTCGCCGCTGCCGAAAGGCCGGTGATCTACGCTGGCCAAGGCGTGCACTATGCCGAGGCATGGGACGAGCTCCGCGCGCTCGCCGAAACATGGCAAATCCCCGTCACCACGAGTCTCGAAGGGAAAAGTGCTTTTCCCGAAACACACCCACTCTCGCTTGGTTCAGGAGGGCGAGCCAACCCACGCACTGTCAAAACCTACCTCGCCGAAGCGGACGTTATTTTGGGCGTCGGATGTAGCTTCGCGCTGACCGGGTTTGGCGTACCCATGCCCCGCGATAAGACCCTCATCCACGCCACTCTCGAGCCAATGGATCTCAATAAGGATATTGAAGTCCAACACGCCCTCATCGGCGACGCCAAGCTCTCGTTGCAAGCACTCGTCGACTCCATGGCCGATCGGGATCGGACACACGCCAACAATCGCGAAGGCGCGCTTGCCGCGCGTATTGCCAAAATCAAGGGCGAGTGGCTAGCCGAATGGGAAGCCAAACGCACTAACAACGAAGCCCCCATCAACCCTTATCGCGTGCTGAAGGAACTTCATGATGCAGTAGATATCGACAACACGATCATTACGCACGATGCCGGCAGCCCTCGCGATCAACTGTCACCGTTTTGGGAGGCGACAACGCCGCTGTCATACATCGGCTGGGGCAAGACCACCCAACTCGGTTACGGCCTTGGCCTTGCCATGGGAGCGAAACTCGCGCATCCCGACAAGACCTGTATCAACGTTTGGGGCGATGCGGCGATCGGTTTCACCGGAATGGATTTTGAGACGGCCTCACGTGAGCGGATACCGATTCTCTCGGTGCTGATGAACAACTTCTCAATGGCGATTGAAATTCCCATCATGCAAGTCGCCCAGGAAAAGTATGGTTCAACTGACATCAGTGGCCATTACGCGGACATGGCTAAATCCTTTGGTGGCTTCGGCGAACGAGTCACCGACCCTGGCGATATTCCAGCGGCAATCCAACGTGGACTTAACGCCACTAAAGACGGCACGCCTGCGTTGCTTGAGTTTATTACCGATAAAGAGATTCAAATCTCAGCCGAGTAATAAAGTGGACATCACATACCTGTTCAACGATGAAGCCATGCAACGCTTCATCGTTGAGGGTTACGTAACGCTAAAATCGGAACTTCCACGTCATTTTCATGCCCGGATGTTCGAGGCGCTAGAAACACTGGACGAGCGCGGACCGCACGGCCACAACAACCTTTTACCTTGCATACCAGAACTTCGGATCATGTTGGATGAACCCGTGGTCGCAGGCGCACTGACCTCAATCCTCGGACCCGACTACTACCTTCACTTCCATCGTCACGACCACTACCTCGATACCTACCCAGATAGCGCACAGCCATTGCACAAAGATGGCGACAATCACTCCCACTACGCGGTCGATGGATTGCGACGGAATCAGGTCACTCGCTACGTGATGCTTTTGTACTACCCCCAGGACACGCCGATGGAGTCGGGTCCAACAGGTATCGTTCCACGCAGCCATTACGTTCCAAGACGCCAAGTCGAAGCGCTGCGGCAAGAACATCAGCATCACATTGGCAAGATCCGCCGGGATGTGAAAGAAGAACTGGGTGACCAAATCGACGACCCCGCGAGCCAACTTGCCACGCGGCAGTTATACGAAAAAAAGGAACAGGTGCTTCGTTTAGAACGCCCCGAATTATTCGATGCCATGCGGGAAGCGGATGCACCCTGGGAATCTGAAAAAATCCCTCTGGTTGGTGATGCTGGAACCGTTTCAATCGTTCACTTCGATATTGTCCACGGTCGTTACAGCGCAAACATCAGTGGACACCCACGGCACATGGTGAAATTTCTATTCACCCGCAACGAAGAACCACGAGAACCCAGCTGTAACCACTCGGGAACATCGTGGCAAATTGAACCCGACGCGCCGGAAGCACCCGCCTGGGAGTACTTTTGGAATTGGCACCAGGGAACTCCAGCAGCTCCAGCACAGATTGTCTCGCCCGATTCCTCTACAAACCTACGGAGCGAGGATGACCGCATCGCGCTCGGTGCGGCATACACGCTTGGCTCACAACCGGCGGGCTTATCCACACTCAAAGAAGCATTCTTCGCCGATAATATAGGTCTACGCACGATGGCCGCCTACGGCTTGACGCGGTCAGGTACCGCCGCGGTGCCGATGCTATTGGACGAACTTGATCGAGCCGATGCATCACTCGCTGTTCGCATTATTGACATACTGGGGGATATCGGACCTCGTGCGGCATCCGCCGCCGGAATCCTTGTCAGCTACACATACCAGGCTGAGCCCAACATACGACGCTACGCGCTTGAAGCGCTTGGTCTCGTCATCTCACACAACACTGAAATCGACCGAACATTTCTCGACACGCTATCAGCGGGGCTCGTCGACGAAGATGCTATCGCCGGACGCAATGCTACGTTTGCCATCGCGCGACTGGGCGAGCGTGCGAACAACCCAGAGACGGTGCAACGAGTCACCGACAATCTCTACCATTGGCACCACCATGTCAGAGGATGGAGCATCGAGACATTGATACGATTTCAAGATCCACAAGCCACGAAAGCGGCTCTCAACTACCTATCGTCAGCTCGATGGGACGAATTGCCGAAGTCCGGCGATCGACCACCCACCTCAGCCACGTTGCGATCACGAAGCTCAGAATAAATCAGCTGTATCTCCGTGTCGTTAACGGCGGCGTCGGTCGGCCGCGGTCAGACGTTTTTTGCGTATCCGAATAGCAGCCGGCGTTATTTCGACCAGTTCATCGTCGTTGATGAATTCGAGTGCCTGTTCGAGCGAGTGCGTGATCGGAGTCGTCAATAATATGTTTTCGTCAGTTCCAGCCGCCCGAATGTTGGTGAGTTTTTTCTCTTTCATCGGATTGACCGTTAGATCCCCGGAACGACTATGGATTCCAACGACCATCCCTTCATAGACGCTGATCCCTGCGCCTATTAACAATCGCCCTCGGTTTTGCAAGTTAAACAATGCATAGCCAACCGATCGTCCTTCCGCGTTCGAAATTAGCACGCCGTTACTTCGCCCGGTGGTCAAACCGTCGACCTCAGCATCGTAACCGGCCGCCGCGCACGTCATCACACCCGAACCCGAGGTCATAGGCGCAAACTCCGACCGAAACCCCATTAAGGCTCGGGTCGCGACGCGATAACTCAAGCGCACTCGTCCGCTACCCTCATTAACAACATCCAGCAACTCGCCTTTTCTTTCGCCGAGCGACTCCATGACCGCGCCTTGATGCACATCGTCGACATCGATAGACACCGCTTCCCAAGGTTCCAACGTGACACCCGCTTGATGTCGGGTAATGACCGTGGGTCGAGACACGGCCAGTTCATATCCCTCGCGTCTCATCGTTTCAATCAGGACCGATAAATGCAGTTCGCCTCGACCCGACACCCTAAATTGATCAGGGTCCTTGGTATCGCTCACCCGCAGTGCAACGTTGTGAGACGCCTCCCGATAAAGCCGCTCGCGGATCTGACGACTGGTAAGGTACATTCCGTCCTGCCCGGCAAATGGCGAATTGTTAACGCGAAACGTCATCGTTAGCGTGGGCTCGTCGACCACTAGAGCGGGCATGGCCTCCACCGCCGCAGGATCGCAAAGGGTGTCCGACACTCCCACATTATGGATGCCGGTAATGCAAACGATATCGCCCGCATCCGCGGATAAAAGATCAATCCGTTCCAACCCACGATTTGCCTGAATCGATAATATTTTCGCAAACCGTTGGCCTCCGTCGGAATCGATGACCGCAACGCGAGTGCCGGGTGTTGCGGACCCTCGCCGCACACGACCAATACCTATCACACCAACGTATGACGAGTAGTCAAGCGTACTGACCTGCATCTGGAACGGCCCCGCATTGACCGAAGGCGGAGGCACATGTTCGACCAACATATCAAGCAGAGGCGTCATGTCGGCGCTTAGGTTGTCGTACTCGCGGCCGGCAGTCCCTTCCGTTGCAGAGGTAAATATCACCGGAAAATCAAGTTGTCGCTCGGTCGCTCCAAGTCGATCGAAAAGATCAAAAACTCCGTCCACCACGCGATCAGGTGCCGCGCCGTCCCGGTCAATTTTGTTGACCACGAGGATCGGGTTTAACCCCGCCGCGAATGCCTTCGCCGTAACGAATCGGGTTTGCGGCATCGGTCCTTCAACCGCATCAACCACCAACAAGACGGAATCAACCATTGACAGGATCCGTTCAACTTCGCCGCCGAAATCAGCGTGGCCCGGCGTATCGACAATATTGATTCGGCAATCTCGGTGCTCCACCGCCGTGGTTTTTGCGAGAATGGTGATGCCGCGTTCTCTCTCAAGTTCGTTGCTATCTAATGCCCGCTCCATCAATTCCACCCGGTCAGGTATCACCGTCTGTTGCAATAGACGATCAACCAAAGTGGTCTTGCCATGGTCAACGTGCGCGATGATCGCGACATTACGAACGTTCACGTCGAATTAATTCCGAATTAACGTCGTTCGCACCGCAGTACGACGCAAACCATGTGACATGGGACGTCTTCGAATCGACGTCAACCGCATCAAGAACAAACGTGGGCAATCACAATTAAACATTAAAAGAAATGACCGAATATAGCGAGTAGATAGATATTTTAATCTATATTTTTTAGATACTTACGTATCTTTTCTGCGTGTCTTTCAAGAACGATTGGGTCCGCCATATCACGCGCCATGAACGGCATTGCCTCCCCGCTCCAACGCGGAATCACGTGGAAGTGCAAATGGAAAACCGTCTGACCGGCAGGCGCACGATTGAGTTGAGCAACCATGACACCGTCCGGGTGAAACGCTTCGTCCACGGCTTTCGCTACCCGCTGAGTCTGACGAATAACGTGGCCCAAGGCTTCGGAAGACACGTGCAAAATATCTTGCGCCGACTCCTTCGGAATAATCAATGTATGCCCTTCGCTTTGGGGCATGAGATCCATGAACGTTAATGACATCGCGTCTTCTTCGACGATGTACGCGGGTGCTTCGCCACGCAAGATCTTTGCAAAAATATTGTCGTCGTCGTAGCTCATGTTTTGTGCTGACAGCCGTGCGAAGACCGCTATTGTATGATTACTCGTTCGCCACAGCGACTTAAGACGAATAAGTCCCCACGGAGACCGCCGTATGTTTAACGTTCGCAAAACTAACGTCGACGCCCAATTCGAGGTGATTAATCAATCGTATGAGACGCTCGAAGTCGAGACGCTGACACCTCACATAGGCGCTAAAGTGCGGGGCGTCGATCTTTCTCAACCGCTGACCAACGAACAAGCACGCGATGTCCACCAAGCGTGGATCGACTGGAAGATACTGGTGTTCCCTAATCAACATCTCAACCGTGACCAGCACAAAGCCTTTGCACGGCGTTGGGGTAAATTACACGTCCACCCGATGCAGCCGACGTACGGCGGCGATGAAGAAGTTCTGGTCGTTAAAACCACACGGGATTCCGCCTATACGTCTGGTGATGGATGGCACACTGACGTCACCTGCGACCCGGTACCGCCGCTCGGTTCAATGCTCTACATCACCGAAACGCCAGCAAGTGGCGGCGGCGATACACTGTTCGCCGACATGTACCTCGCCTATCAAATGCTCTCGGATCCCATGAAAGAATTCCTCGACCCTCTGGCTGCTGAACATGACGGCGCGGGACCATACGTCGGATCATACAAATCGACGCCGCCTGAAGGGGGTTACCCTAAGTCGCAGCATCCTGTCATCGTGACCCATCCAGACTCAGGTAAAAAGCTGCTCTACGTTAATCGAGGCTTTACGTCCCACATTGTGGGTCTTGGTCGAAGCGAATCAAACGCCGTACTTGAAATGCTTTACCGTCTTATCGACTCAACCCCACGTCTTTATTGTCGTGTCGATTGGGAACCAAACAGCCTCGCTTTCTGGGATAACCGTTGCACGCAGCACCACGCAGTTTGGGATTACTGGCCAAACTCCCGATACGGCGAACGAGTATCGATCGTGGGTGATCAACCGCCACGTCACTAAATCCCCCGCTCAGAGTGGAGTCGAATCGAACAAAGAATTAGGGGACGAATTCTCGGAGAGAATTTTCTACGGTAAGGTAATTCTCTGTTCACCTCGCAATCGGTACAGCAGTCGCTGGTCACGGAATCTAGACAATGACAATTCCCCGAACGGCCTCGCGACTTCGGTAATTCTCATCCCACGTGGCAACGTGTGCATGTCCGCTAACACACGATAGTCGGCCATAACGACCAAACTGAAGCGCCGCGGCCAGGGTGCAATCGGCGACCGTGGCTTGCTCACCCATCACGAATGGACGTCCGTCCGACATCACTTCGTCAATGTAGCCCAAAGCACCGTCCGCGCGTTGATTCGCGGCATCGGCGACAGGGGGGTTGGGTGGTAATCCGATGGGCGACCGTGTCGCATGGACGGCTTGACCGATCGGCATCATGACGCCGACGTCGATATAACGCTCCATTTCACGCGCCGCGATCCTAGCTTCGGGCGTGTTGCCCAACATCGGCCTTTCCGGAAACTTATCCTCCAAGTACTCGATGATCGCGAGTGATTCGGAAAAACAGCGCCCGTCATCAAGCTCCAATACTGGGAGTCTTCCGTGTGGATTCTTCTTCAAGAATTCTGGAGTTCTTGCTTCACCTTCCGGAATATTGACCGAAACTTCATCAACCGGCAGCGCGTTCCCCAGCGCGTTTTTTTCAGCGACATAAAGACGTACTTTGGTCGGGTTCGGTGCGACCTGGAAAACATAAAGTTTCACCAACTTTTCCCTCAGAAATTGACTGGCCAGCGTCTGTGAAAAGCGTCCACGAGACGAGCGACATAGACCAAGTCTAAGCTACGACGCGTACCGTTTATACTTTCCGAATGACAAACGACCCTAGCCTCTTTAAATCAATGTATACGGCGCGCGCGTTGCGACGGTTCAAACCCGATCCAGTTCCCGACGACGTACTATTTCAACTTATGGATGCGGCTATTCGAGCCCCATCCGGACAAAATGCTCAGGATTGGCGCTTTATTTGTGTCCGCGATCAAGACGTTAAAGATCAAATGCACGAGTGGGCACAAACGCCATGGCTTCGATATCAGGCGCGTTACACGGACGATCCTGAACAAATCGACACCTTGCCACGTTCACAGCGGCTCTCGCTTCGAAGCGTTGAACATCTCGTTCAACACTTCCGCGAAACCCCCGTCGTTGTTATCGCATGTGGCCTGAAAGGACGACACTCCACACCCGGAGGGAGCATATTTCCCGCCGTACAAAACTTGCTGCTAGCAGCCAGAGGCTTAGGACTTTCAGGATCGGTTTTCAACTTCCCACTATCGCACAAACAAGAATTTCGAGAGCTCTTGGGAATCCCGGATACCAACGACATTTTTTGCGTGCTCCCGATCGGTTACCCCAGCGACTATCACGGTCCGGTGCGTCGTAAACCTGTTAAAGACGTGGTCTACATGAACCACTTTGGCGAACGTTGGGACTTCGCCGAATCGCAAACCGAAATCGGTTGGGAGGATAAATGGCTTAGTCGTTGACGACCGCCAACATCTCCACATAACGCTGCTTTTGCCAATGTAGCGTTGATTCTTCAAGTGCCCGAGTCCAACTGCTTCGAGCCGCAGCCAGATCCCCGAGTTCACGAAAGGTCATGCCTTGCAAATAATAAAACCGGTGATCGTCGTCGCGTAAACGGATGGCCCGTTTCAAGATATCCAGTGATTCGTCATAACGCTGGTCGCCGAACGCGAGCTGGGCCCGAGCAAAGTGATAATAGGGGTTGCGGCGCCGATGCCGACTCAACTGCGCGTCGTACTCAGCCGCCTGATCGACATCCCCCATGCCTTCGAACGCACGGCCAAGACCTCCGATCGCCGATTGGTTACGCGAGTCCAACGCGAGCGCGACCCGAAACGCCTCCACAGCCTGTCGATAATGGTCGCCCTGCAGGTAGTAGACGCCGAGATTCACCCATAAATCAGCGTTTTGAGCACCACCCGCGTAAAACGCTTTTAGGAGATAAGCAAAGGCCGCCCGCAACTCGCCCTGCTTCCATCGTTCGACCGAGACGTTGTTGTAGTAGAGCCCGACACCGTACCCGTCGCTGACACGCTTTGTCGGATATCCGCTCGGGTCTTCAAGGTTAAAGTCGATGGTCACATCACGCGTACCGCCGTAATAAAACTGTCCTCCTTCAACCAAAATATTGACGTGGTTGTTCCGAATAAGCACCCCACGCACTGCGTCGTAGGTCGGTGGCACCTGCGCGATCTGAAAATGAACAATGAGCCCGGCTTCACGCGCCATGGCAATAAATAAATTGGTGTAGGACAGACAGTTACCTCGTTTCGTCGCAAACGTTTCTTCCGCTGTCTGGCTGAGACTGGGTTCATAACCCGCTTCGTAATAGCCGTCATCGACAAGTGATGAAAGCAGGCGCCCCAGACGGGATACATTCGTGTTGGCGTCACTAACGCCGTCCGCAATAAACGCACGCATATCGTCGTTGATCTGCAATACGTCGACGTCAGGCATCTCCGACGCTAGCACTTTCTCACCGAAGAGCGCCCGGCCCGATAATAAGTCGTCGCGTTCAACCTCGACGTAATCCACCATGGGGGCCGTCGCGCATGCTCCGAGCGCGGAGGTGAGAAACAGAAAAAGAAATCGGGTGGTCATATTGGCTTCCAACCAAATGCTAAAACCGATAGGCATGAACCACAACGCATACATTGTCGAGACGATCTGGATAGTTGAATATGATCGCCATGCGTCTCATTCGATGCCTATGTTTATTCGCTGCACCGGCTCTCGTCGCGTACGACTTTTCCGATAATGCCGACTACCTAGCCCCAGCCTCACAGTGGCCGGCCTGGTACGACACCGTAAAGCGCGCGTCGGATGAAGCAAACGTCATTCGCGCATGCCTTGAGAACAAGGGCCAATGCGAGCGCTGGCTTCGATCACTGCACGTCATTGTGGACCGCTCACGCGCGCTGTCGCATAAGCAACAACTGGAAATCGTAAACCGCTACATTAATCAACACCGCCACTACCGGCGTGATCGACGTAGCCGCGACGCAACACCCTGGGGCGACGAGGCGGTTTTTACACAGTGGTCAACGTTGCTCGAATTTTTGCAGAAGGGCGGCGACTGCGAAGATTACGCAACGGCGAAATACATGATCTTGCGACTCCTCGGGTACTCGGCGGAAGCGTTACGGATTGTGGTGGTTTATGACCGCAAAACTCGCGAGTACCACGCGGTGGTGGCAGTTAACGACGACCAGGGAAACGTTCGCCTGCTGGATATCGATAACCGTATTTATCGGGGCAAACCGGCGGCCTATCGATACATTTACGCGGTCAACGAGAACAGTATTTGGGATCACTCCGTCGCATCGACATTGCCGAAACAACGCCAGCGATGGGTTCGCTAACCGACCATTCGTTACCAGCAAAATCTTCTTTGAACACACAAACCCTTTTCGAGATAACGTAGTGCCAAAGAAGTAGGAACTCAGCCACATGGAAGCGCGCAAGCTTGGCTTCGACGTCAAATTGGCGTTTGGTCTCGGTCAGGCAGGGGAAGGTCTTAAAAACGGTGCCTTTGGCACTTTCCTTATTTTTTACTACGTCCAAGCGCTTGGTATGTCAGGCGCCCTCGCCGGTACCGCGGTCGGTCTCGCGGTAATCGTCGACGCGATCACCGATCCCCTCGCTGGTTCGCTCTCCGACCACTGGAAATCACCGTACGGGCGTCGCCATCCCTTTATGTATGCCTCGATTTTTCCGTTAAGTTTTTCATTCTACTTTCTCTTCAATCCACTCGTCTCAGGCGAAACAGCGCTCTTCATATGGCTCGTCGTATTTACCAACCTCACCCGCACATCCATGTCGCTCTATCACGTTCCCCACATTGCGCTCGGCGCGGAGATGACGGAGAACTTTAACGAACGCTCTGAACTCGTCAGTTACCGTATGTTCTTCAGTAGTTTTGGTGTGCTGACCGCACTAGCCCTCGGAAGCTGGGTCTTTTTCGTGCCGACTGAAGAGTTCGCCAAGGGCCAACTCAACGCGGCCGCCTACCCTCCATGGGCTTTACTGCTAGCAGTTCTTATAGCGGTCACCATCTTTTGGAGCGCTTGGGGAACAAGAAGCGTCATCCCCTATCTACCAAAAACGACGTCCACCATTCGTATGCGTGTGCTACCAGTACTCCTTCAAGTTTTTAGGGACATGTATCAGGCACTGCAGTCCAAATCCTTTCGGTGGCTATTTGCAGGCGTGTTTATCGTGTTCGTGATGGTGGGCGTCGATGGCGGCCTTAACCTCTTCATCTTCACTTATTTTTGGGATTTGCCGTCCGGCTCTCTAGGGTTTCTGCTCATTGCTTATCACCTCGGGGTCATGGCAGGTGCGCCTGCCTGCCCCTGGTTCTTCCGACGCTGGGGGAAGAAAGCCGGGCTTATTTTCGGTGGATTGTCCTGGCCCTTTTGGCAAACACTTCCGGTAGTTCTTCGTTTGCTTGGATGGTTTCCTGAGAACGGCGACGCACTCCTCGTACCATTGCTCATCGCCATGCGTTTCATCCAGGGTGCCTGCACGGTTCAGGCCAACGTGGCATTCGGCTCAATGGTGGCGGACATCGTTGACGAGCACGAATACCAAACCGGACACCGCCAAGAAGGCATCTTCTTCGCCGCCAGTTCGTTTTCGGCCAAAGCGACATCGGGTATCGGCAACATCATTTCGGGGTTCGCGTTAAGCCTAATCAATTGGCCCATTGGCCCTGAGATTAAAACCGCCGACGACGTACCACCGGAAACCCTCGTCGATCTTGGGCTAGTTTATGGACCTTACGTTGCCGCGTTCGGATTTGTCTCGATCTGGTGTTATACGCATTACACACTGACCCGCGAACGTCACGAAGAAATCCTGGTGGAACTAGCAGAACGGCGCGGCACATCCTCACCGGATTCTGCCGTGACGAGCTAGCGTTACAACTCGAGACCTTTGGGCACGCCCGATGTTTCGACCGCTTGTACTTTCGCCAAGAGATCACGAAATCGTTCTTCTTCTTCAGGCGTTCCGCGCGGCATACCGAACCCGGACCGGGAAGCGTATTCCCGATGCTCCGCAAGAAATTGCGGCAGCTCATCGTATGTACACGTTTGAGCAAGTTCGTTCAGATCATCGAGAGTGACCGTATCGCGCATTTCGTCCCACTTGCCCTGCAACGAAAGCGCATGCAGTTTTTGGCCAAGTTCCTCAAGACCGTGCGTGCGTAACACCTCGTGGTAGGTCCTAGTCGATCCATAAAACGACAACGCCCGGCGCATACCTAAAAGCTTTTGTTCGATCTCACTATCGTCGTCACCGATCACCAGATAACCACTTTCACTAATCTCGATATCCGACCAGTCGCGGCCCCCGCGCTGCAGCCCGGTTCGAACATTGGGTAGCAACACTTCTCGCATGTAGCGATCAGACATGATTCCACCATGCGGCATGATCACATCGGCCACTTCCCCAGAAACACGAGCCATCCCCTCACCCACCATCGCGAGACCCACTTTTGGCCGAGGCTGATCGATAGGTCCTGGATTAAAGTTCGGCGTCATCAACGTGTAGGTGTAGTGACGCCCAAGAAATTCGGGACGTTTACCATCCTGCCAAGAGTCCCAAACCTCGTGCATCATTTGGATGAATTCTTTCATCCGCGGGGCCGGGGGAGACCACGTTCCACCAAAACGTCGCTCATTATGGCCCTTGACCTGGCTTCCGAGACCTAAGGTAAACCGTCCACCCGACAATTCCTGAATGTCCCACGCCTCCATCGCTAAGACCATGGGACTACGCGGAAAGGCAATCGTCACCGACGTTTGGAGCCCGACACGATCCGTCGACGTCGCCGCAAGCGTCATGGTCAACATGGAGTCGTGCGATAGTTCTCCGCACGTCACGTAATCGAATCCAGTTTCTTCGGCAGCGCGGGCTTGCGCTGGTGCCCGACTGGGCCATCCCCCAATTCCGGTTCCCACTTTCATAGTTGTAACCTCCGCACATCGACAGCGTTATGATAGGGAAAATAGCGTATACCGGGAGGATTTGGATGCACAGAGCTCATCTTGTTGTTGGTGGATACCCACCGGGGTCCACGGCGGGCCACGACATGGACTTTGCACGCCGAGTTCTCCTCGAACGTCTTGCCGAAGTCCCCGAACTCACCACCACCGTGTCGAGTGATTTCAGTAATTTAGATAAGTGGCTTCCAGGATCTGACTTTCTTCTCACCTACGTTGCAGGGCCCTACCCTGACGAAGTCGAAGATGCCACCTTACGTGGCTGGATCAGTAACGGCGGTCGTTGGTTGGGCTTGCATGGCACCAGCGGCGGTCGAGCGGCGCGCATCGAAGGAACTCGGCAGCGACAAATGGTCAAACTACCGCATCACGACTCGTTGGGGTGCTTCTTCTTGAATCATCCGCCCATTCGTCGCTTTGAAGTGAACGTTGAAGACGCATCGCATCCGATTACGGCGGGTTTAGGTGCCTCATTCGAAGTCGTTGACGAACTCTATTTGGTTGAAATTCTCGCTGACTGCAATGTCCTGCTTACGACCGATCTGCCGGAAGATCCATCGCCAGAGGGCTTTGGCTTCAGCTACGATGAAGACACGTCGTTGCAGGCTGACGGTCGAACGCGCGTGCTTGGTTATACCCGCGCACTCGGTTCCGGTGAAGTCGCGTACATTGCCCTCGGTCATTGTCATTCCCCAACCACCAATAGCCAGCCCATGGTCGACGAAAGTGTTGAACGCGATGGCGCATCACCACCCGTATTCCGTGGCGTTTGGGAACACGAGAGTTACCAGCAACTACTCGGGAATGCCATCCAGTGGGGCCTGGGTTAGAAAGATCAGGATCGCGTCAGCAAGCTTCTGTGCCACGACTTATCAACGTCGTCAATCCGATCGTTGTAATCGTCGCTGACGCCGCGCTTCGAATAGCATCACCGTCGCAGCCATAGCGACATTGATTGAATCGGCGTGTCCCACCGACGGAAGCCGTACCCGATCATCAGCGCTCGCCATCCACTCGATATCCAAACCGGTATGTTCGCTTCCCAGCAAAATGGCGCACGATCGCGTCATATCGGCCTCGATATATAGCCGGTCCGCGTCCGGCGCCGCCGCTATGATTCGGATGGCGTGGTGCTTTAACCACAAGCGGACGGAATCAGGGTCGGCTTGTGCAACGGGTATCGAAAAGACGGTGCCTAAGCTTGCGCGCACAACGTTTGGGTTCAACACGTCCGTCCCAGCGCTGCAAACAACAACTCCGTCGACACCGGCCGCATCGGCCGATCTCAATATGGTCCCCAGGTTCCCCGGCTTCTCCGTGGCCGTACTTACCAGAAAGAGACCATTCGCCGGTACCGTCATATCGCCCAACGACCATGCTGGACTTGGTGCAACGGCCAGCAACCCGTCCGAACCGTTGCGGACCGATATTTTCGCGAACACTGCAGAACTGACAGCTTCCACCGTAGCGTCGACATCCGCTGCCACCTGCCGAACGAGATCCTTCGTATCGGAACGGCTAAAGAATTGCTCGCACGTGAACAATGCATGGATCCGAACGGATGCTTCAACAGCCCGCTGAATTTCGCGGTATCCCTCGATCAGAAAGAGCCGCTCACTCTCTCGATGACGCCGCTGACGCAAGCGAACAACCTGTTTAACGCGCGCGTTCTGTAGGCTCGTTATCACCGATATTTCCGTCGCTAACCAGAATGTCGCCCGCGCCAACGTCGTTGTCGAAACTCGAAGGGGTGGCGCATGGAAATATTGACCCCAGCACTACCCCCGATCGAGTTGGGCATTCCATTCAGATAACCGGTCAGACACTTGCTCAAACAGCGATTCAACATCGCCGTCGATAGCAATTGACTCGATCACATCGCCTTGAGCAACTGCGTTAACGACGTCCTGGTCGATTGCATCCACGACTTCACCGAAGATCGAGTGTTTGTCGTCAAGATGGGGGGTCGCCACATGAGTGATAAAGAACTGCGAGCCGTTCGTGCCGGGTCCCGAGTTCGCCATGGATAATCGACCGGGCTGATCGTGTCTCAGCGTCGCGTCGAATTCGTCCTCAAAGCGATAACCTGGATTTCCAGTCCCTGTCCCAAGCGGGCAACCTCCCTGAATCATGAAATCGCCAATGACCCGATGGAAATTCAAGCCGTCGAAAAAACTGCGGCGCGCGA
This sequence comes from Pseudomonadales bacterium, assembly GCA_022448085.1. Lineage (GTDB taxonomy): Bacteria > Pseudomonadota > Gammaproteobacteria > Pseudomonadales > Azotimanducaceae > UBA11889. The sequence goes on from JAKUTH010000033.1 coordinate 17,650, forward strand.
GATTAACGAAATTCGCCACCGTCAGCGGCGTCTTCTCCGCGAATAGTGATAAGCGGATATCACCTTTGGACGTCGTTATGGTTGCCTGCATAGTTACCCCATATGTTGTTCAAGCATCAAATCAATATGCGCCCGGATGCGAAACGGCAGTAGTCATATCCGGTCAAGTACCGAAATCTATATAGGAAAAATCTGGTGATCGAACCCACCTCGCCCACGGGTAGGTGATTTCAGTCCTCATGATGGTACCTCCTCCCGGGGGATAAAACCGAAGTCTGTTTTAGGAAACGGGAGCCAAGAATTACCCGGCACCCAGTGCGGTCCAGCTGAACCCAACATCAATCGAATCAATCCGACACCCCACCCGTTAAAGACTCGATGCTACGACTCAAGCCCTCATATCAACCCCATCATGTCTAGACTAGAGCCTATTTCTTTTTATAGGTGTCGGTTTCGCGGTACGGACCGTCACGCCATTGCAGCGCACCCTTCAGTCCCTCTTCCCGCATTTTCTCCTGCCAATCGTAGGAAAACTCGGTGAACTGGCCTGCCGCATCGAGATCTGTACTGCTCCGTACGGAAGAATAGATGCCCATATTTTCGTAGAACCGATTCATGTTGACCTTCAAAATCGCGAGATGATCGGCCGATATATTAGCCAGTCGATCAGCAAAGGCGAGGGTTCGATCCTCCAATTCTTCCTTCGGCCACGCGTAATTAATCATGCCGATTTCTTCCGCCTCGGTTCCCGTAACGTTCTCTCCCGTGTAGTAAAGCTCTTTGGCTTTACGCATCCCAATCACCAACGGCCAGATAACGCCCGTTCGCGAAGTACCCAATCCGCGAAGGCCCGGATGCCCAAGTTGAGCATCATCCGCAGCCACCACCAGGTCGGCCATCATGGCCATTTCGCAACCGCCTGCGACCGCATAACCATGGACCTGCGCAATCGTCACTTTCGCCATGTTCCAAAAATACATATGGATGTCGGTAATTTGTTGCATGCCGGTGCGTATGCCCATGAGCAAACGTCGTCCCTTGTCATCCACGCCCCGATGACGGCGTACCACGGCGTCGGCACCGGTCTTTTGCGACGGTGTTAGATCGTATCCGGCACTGAAGGCTCGACCCGCACCTTTCACCACAATGACACGTATCGTATGGTCGGCCTCCATGTCGTGCAGTGCCGCGTCAAAGTCATACAGAAGCTCCTGCGATAGTGCATTTAATTTTTCCGGTCGGTTCAGTGTAATGATCCCGACCCTGTCGTCGGTCCCGGCCCGATCCATTAATAAGTTTTCGTACTCAGCCATGATTTCCTCCCTTATGTACCGTGTAATGTATCGAACCAACGTCGCCGAACCAATGGCAACTGGTACGATCTACCAATTCGATCTGTCAACGGTTTGCAACGCCAACGTTCCGTCAATCCATGAATCTAGCATCCACCAACAACCCACCCGCGCCGCTACGTTACCTGACATCACTCGCGGAGCGACGCATGGTGACCCGGTACCGGGCGCACCAAAATACAATCCGAGCATCTGCCAAGTCCCCGTTTCGCTTGGACTACTTCCATCAAGTGGACGACCCCCACAGCTATCTAGTCGCCCTTGCCTTGAGACAGATCGAGTCAGCATATCCCGTCGACATCCAGAGTCACGTGGTGTCGCCACCCGACAGGATGAACGCACCGGAACCAGACTTGCTCCGCGAATACGCGCTACGCGATACCGGACAAATCGCACCACATTACGGCCTGATTATGGATACCCGAGAAGCATCGATTACCGACATTGAACAATGCGAAGTCGAACTCTCCTCAGTCCCGCAAGACCAGTTTTTCGATAAGGCCGCGTCGTTCGGTGCGCTGCTAGAAACCCCCAAGACGGGGGCTGCAACTCGCACAACGTCCCCGCCAACACGAGAAGGTAACAAGCTACGACGACGGCTCGGTCACTTTTCATCGGCCACCGTGTGTTTTGAGGGTAATTGGTACTGGGGCCTCGATCGTTTGTATCTACTCGAGTCATTGCTCTGCGAGCTCTGTGATCGGCCCAGCGACCACCTACTCTTTCCTCGACCAAAGGAAAGCGGTCCGGAAGATGCGTCAAAACTCTCCCTTGAAATATTTCCCTCGCTTCGGAGTCCCTACACGGCCATTGGCTTTGATCGCGCCATAGCCTTGGCGAAATCAACCGGCGTCCAACTGCAGATCCGACCGGTCTTACCTATGGTGATGCGCGGTGTACCCGCCACCATGGCCAAGGGTCGCTACATTATGACCGACACCGCACGAGAGGCCGACGCATACGGTATACCGTTCGGCGATCTTTACGATCCCATCGGCGCTCCCGTACGACGCGCCTACTCGCTTTATCCCTGGGCTCGATCGATGAACCGAGAAATTGAGTTCCTATCGTCGTTTCTGGTCAACGCCTTCAGTCGCGGGGTAAACGCTGCGAACAATCATGGCTTAAGGCAAATCGTTGAATTCGCAGGCTTGTCGTGGTCCGAAGGAAAAAAACACCTGGATACAAATCAATGGGTCGCTGAGATCGAAGAAAACCAGCGCGTGCTCGTCGACGAACTGGGACTATGGGGCGTCCCAAGTTTTCGTTTACGCGACGCCGAAGGACGTACTTTTTGTACTTGGGGTCAGGATCGCATCTGGTTGGTCGCTGCCGAAATGAAACGTCTTATGGGTCAGTACGCCTAGTCGTTAAGACGAATTCCGTCGGCTAGGCAAGGGCTCGTTGGTTCGCATCCCTTTCCGCCACCATTGTTCGAATCGCCGGAATCAGCTCGCGTCCGTACGCCACCGTATCATGGAAGGGATCGAATCCACGGATGAGCACCCCGCGAACACCCAGGTCGTAATACCTCACAATGGCTTCAGCAACTTGATCGGGCGTACCGACCAGCGCCGTCGAATTGCCACTACCACCCGAAGCAGCCGCAATCGGCACCCAGAGGCGTTCATCCTGAACTTCGCCACCATCAATTAAATTCACCAGGCGACGGGCCGTCTCGGCTTCAGGGATGCGCGACGACAATTGACGGGATTCCTGCTCCACTCCGGCCAGAATTTTCCGGGCCTTTTCCCACGCTGCTTCCTCTGTATCAGCAATAATCGGACGAAACGAAACATTGAATTCGAGGCTCCGCTGATAGGTCTCAGCAACCCCCCCAATACGTTCCATGAGTGCCGCGATCTCCGCACGTGGCTCGCCAAATAACGCATACATATCGCAGTGGCGCGCGCCCACAGGAATCGCCGCATCCGAAATCCCACCAAACCACAGCGGGACGTGGGGTTCTTGCCAGCAGGTAACCTCGGACGAAACGCGCTCCGCCTGATAAAACCGTCCGTCAAAGTCAAAGGGTTCTTCAGTGGTCCAAACACGCCGCATCAATTCTAGATATTCATCCGTGCGCGCATAACGTTCATCGTGCTCAAGAAAATCACCGTCTCGTCTTTGTTCAAAATCCATGCCGCCCGTAATGATGTGTAGCCATACGCGTCCCTTTATCAGTTGATCAAGGGTGGCGACTCGGCGAGCCGCTTGGGTCGGGTTCACGAAACCCGGACGATGCGCCACCAGGAACCGAATGCGGTCGGTGGCTTGGGCAGCATGCATCGCAACAAGAAATCCGTCCGCCGACGCAGACGTGTGCCCTACGAGGACCGCGTCAAAGCCGGCGTCTTCATGCGCCTTGGTGAATTCGACGACGTACTCAGGATCGACGCCGCCACCAATGATGTGGACCGTGGAATCTGATCGCGGCCGCTCAACGCCGATCATTCCAAGCACGTTCATGGGCATGGCAAGTTCTCTAATTTACCCATCTAGTCAACCGACGCCCTGATCATCGAATCGCAACCGGGTTGATGATCATTTGCACTGCACCCCGGACCTTCGCCTGACCTAAAACAAACATAAATTCAAACACGCCGTCGCGAACCAGCGGACCGGTATTCATCGTCTCCAAGATGTAAATGCCGTGTTCCTTTAGCAAAATGATGTGTCCATAAAAAGGACGAGACTCGTGCTGCGGCGGTACCACATCCACGCCCCACGTATCGGCACCCACCGCGAGGACGTCCAGATCGGCCATGTAGCGAGCCACTTCTTCCGACTGCCCGGGTTCGACCGATCCCCAGACGTCGGGTTCCGAATTCAATTTGGCGTCCGTCCAGCCCGTGTGGAAAAGTACGACGTCGCCTCGTCGCAACGGCGTTCCTTGACGCTTCGCAACCGCTTTTACGTCGTCCACACCAAAGTATTGACCAGCCTCCATCGAGGCAACGCCAAAGTGTCCGGCCATATCGAGCACCACACCGCGCGCAACGAGCGGCGGAATTTTTTCGATACCCATTTTCGTAAGACCCGTGATGGGGGCGAAGTCCTTGAGGTGATTGCAATTGTAGTAATATCCATCGTCGGTCCCGAGGTGCCCTAAACCGTCAATCTGCGATCCAATACCAAACCAACCTTGAAACACATCGTCGTTGTAACTGGCTCCAGGGATGGGAACCTGTCCTCCTTGCTGGTTGGGCTGCACCACCTGTAACGACAACGAACGGGGCGGGAACGCGGGCGTCGTCGAATCGATCGTGATACCGAGACTGTAGGTACGCCCCGTCGTCACCAATTTTGAGGCCTGCGCCACACTCGCTGGCGTAATCAAGTTGGCACTTCCGATTTCGTCGTCCGCGCCCCAGCGAGACGGCTCGCACTGTTCGTGTGCATCGGCGACCGCGACTTGGCCGACGACAAGCACCAGCACAGAAAAGACCGTGTTATATCGATTCATCGTGTTCCCCAAAGTGACGTTCGATCAACTTTAACCTACTCAAGACCTTAGATTCACGACGCGACGGAGGCAACGTCGACGGCACAAGACTTATGGGTCGATTTCTCGTAACTCGACGACAAATCGACCCAAGAGTACGCTTAGCGCATCGCAAACCAATCGGGTGAACGCGGATGAGTGAGTCTAAGCAACCGAATCGAAGAGAATTTCTTCGATGGACCGCCCTAACCGGAGCGGCCACGAGTCTTGCAACCCACGCATCGAGCACGCCTCCCAACAAAGGTCCCAACGAAATACAAAGCTACCGCAGGCTGGGACGTACCAACCTTCAAATTTCTGATATCTCTTTTGGCTCGGCCGCATTGAGACCCGGTCAAGAAGACGTCGTGCGCCACGCACTTGATCGTGGCATCAATTACTTCGACTCCGCCTACGGCTACACCCGTGGCGCAGCGGAACAGGTACTCGGCAACGTCTTTCAAGGGATGCGCGACAAAGTGGTACTGGTCTCTAAAGTCGAAGGCAAAGCAGATTGGTCAAAACAGCAAATGATGTCCCACCTCGACGAATCGTTGACCCGGCTAAAAACGGATTACGTCGACGTCTACATGGCGCATGCGGTGAACGACATCAACCGCTTAAAGAGCCCAGAGTGGCATGAGTTTGCTGAACTCGCGAAGAAACAAGGAAAGATCCGTTTTGTCGGCATGTCTGGCCACGCCGGTTATTTAGTGAACTGCCTTGATTACGCTCTCGACCAGGACATGGTCGACGTGATTTTAGTTGCGTATAACTTCAACCAGGACCCCGAATTCCTTTCCAGACTCACACGCTCCGTCAACTGGATCGCCAAACAACCCGATTTGCCACGGGTCTTAAAAAAGGCAAAGGAGCTCGATGTAGGCACCGTGGTCATGAAGACGCTTCACGGGGCACGGCTGAACGATATGCGACCCTATGAAACCCAAGGCACGACCTTTGCTCAGGCAGCCTTTCGTTGGGTTTTATCGAATGCCGACGTTGACGCCTTGGTCATCACCATGCGCGATCGGGAGCGAATCGACGAGTACTTAGGCGCGTCGGGGTCGCACGAACTCGCATTCGGCGATCTTGAACTTCTTCAACGCTATGCCAAATTAAATGGCTCCAGTTATTGTCGTCACGCCTGCAACGATTGCAGCGGGGCATGCCCGTTCGGTGTCGACATCGCCGATGTGCTACGAACGCGCATGTACGCGACCGACTATCAAGACGTCGAACTGGCACGAGACGAGTACGCCAAAATCGAGACCAACGCTTCCGCGTGCCTCAACTGTTCAGGCGAACCGTGTCGAAACGCCTGTTCCCACGGCATCAAGATTGATGAATTTTGCGCACCAACCCATCGGATGCTCGCTTAGTGACTCGAGGTCTTCTTTACGAGTGTTTCAGCGGAATATCGGGGGACATGCACATAGGCGCCCTTATCGATATCGGCGTACCGCACGAGTATTTGTGCCAAGAACTAGATCGGCTCGAACTCGGTAGTGAATTTCGATTAACTGCCGAACGTGCAAGCAAAATGGGCATCACGGGGACCCACGCTAGCGTGGTTGTCGACACCTCCAACGAACCGGAACATCGACACCTGCCAACGATCTTAAACATGATCGATGCCGCCAAGTACTCCGACCACGTGACCAAACTCGCGACTGACATTTTCACGAACATCGCAGTCGCAGAGGGTGCCATCCACGGCATTGAGCCGGACCAAGTGCACTTTCATGAAGTGGGTGCGACCGACTCCATCGTCGACATCGTCTCGGCCGCCATCGGCATCGACTATTTGGATCCAAGCCTTGTCTATTGTGGAGTTGTTGAACTCGGGAGTGGCACAGTCCGATGCGCCCACGGCGTCATGCCCGTGCCCGCGCCCGCCACCGCTGAAATTCTAAAGGGCATCCCAACGAGCCGTGGCAGGGTGTCATCCGAAGCCACCACGCCCACCGGCGCTGCAATCCTCAAGACCGTGGTCGATGATTTCGAAACGCCCGCGATATTCTCGACGACAGACATCGGCTACGGAATCGGCGTGAAGGACTTCGAAGTACCCAACGTCCTACGTCTGAGCCTGGGCGAGATCGAAACGACGCTGGAAAGTGAAACCAATCTCGAAATCGAGTGCAACATCGACGACATGAACCCGGAAGCGTATCAACCACTGATGGACGCGCTGTTCTTGGCGGGCGCAAAGGACGTCTTCTTCACGCCAATGATTATGAAGAAATCGAGGCCCGGCACCCGGGTATCCGTCCTTGTCACCCCCGCCGACAAAGACGCGATCGTAAGCCAGTTGTTCGCAGGATCGACGACGCTCGGCGTGCGGATTCATCCCGTCACCAAACACATGCTCCCGCGTGAAGAACGCGTTCTTGAAACCAGCCTTGGATCCGTGCGGGTCAAAATTTCGCAGATGCCGGACGGTAGTATGCGTTGGAAATCGGAACACGATGACATCCAAACCTTGGCGACGACGCATAAACAGGATTACCTCACGACTAAGCGACGCGTCGATGCCGACATTGAAAAACAGCTCTCGCCATGAGTGAACTCAAAGAGCATCTGGCCGCGTACCGGGATGGCAATACGAGTTTAGAGGAAACCGTCACCGCAATTAACGAGTCATTTTTTCAGGTGGCCTCGGATGCCACAATCGATGTCGATCGTCACCGACGCACGGGTTCGGCTGAAGTCATTTACGCGGAACGCAAAACGCCCGATCAGGTTGCCTCTGCCTTTCAAACCCTCGCCGAAAGCGGAAACAACGTGTTAGCCACACGCGTCTATCCGGAGGCCTACGAAGCGTTAGCTAAGGTAACCCCCGCCGCTTCATACAACCAAACCGCACGCATCGCAAGCCTCATCCAAAACCAACCGGTAACCCCCGAGACCTCAATTGCGGTAGTAACGGCCGGTACCAGTGATCTCGCAGTTGCGGAAGAAGCAAGCGCGACGGCAGAGTTTTATGGCAACGAGGTTCACCGCATTACCGACGTTGGCGTGGCCGGGATTCATCGATTGTTACACCGGGTTGAGGAATTACGCAGCGCACGCGTCATCGTTGTTATCGCTGGTATGGAGGGGGCGCTGCCCAGTGTGGTCGGAGGACTCGTCGATAAGCCAATCATTGCGGTTCCTACCAGCGTCGGCTACGGTGCGGCATTCGGCGGCATTGCGGCACTCCTAGGTATGCTCACAAGTTGTGCCCCCGGAGTCTCCGTCGTCAACATAGATAACGGATTTGGTGCGGGTTATATTGCTAATATAATCAATCGTTTATGAACGTTAATAACAGTACATCATTAACTAAAGAACTCGCCGATAAACACCGGTCGTTATGCAAAAATATCGGGTCTCTGGGCCGTGTCGTGGTTGCATTTTCGGGGGGTATCGACAGTTCACTGGTGGCTCATGTTGCCGCTTCGGAACTTGGCGAAAACGCCCTCATTGCGACTTCGGGGTCTGCGAGCCTCAAGCGCAGCGATCTATCGCTCACACAGCACCTTGCCGACCGGTGGAAGCTCAATCATCGAGTGATAACGACAGACGAACTAAGCAAGACCGAATACAGAGCTAACCCCACCAACCGCTGTTTTTACTGCAAAACTTCACTCTATGCCGCCCTTCAAGAAATCGCAGAAAAGGAGCGTTACGACTACATCCTGAATGGTACCAACACCGACGATCTCGGCGATCATCGTCCGGGCTTGCAGGCTGCCAACGATTTTAATATTCGCTCTCCCCTCGTCGAAACGGGTTTTTGCAAAAGCGATATCCGTGCTCTCGCAGAGCACCTTGGGCTTGAAAACGCGCAAAAACCACAGGCAGCTTGTCTTTCGAGCCGTTTCCCTTACGGCTCACACATCACTCGTGAACGATTGGCACAGGTCGAAGCGGCGGAAAACGTGCTTGCCGCACTCGGATTTACCCAGTACCGCGTGCGCCACCATGAAGAAGTCGCACGTATCGAAATCGTCGCTCAGGAGATGCCGCACGCCATCGAAGTTGCCGCACTCATCGACGAGCGCGTACGCGCTTGTGGCTACCGTTTCGTCTCGCTCGACCTTGGTGGCTTTCGCTCTGGCGCGTTAAACGAAGGCGGCATCCCGGCCGTACAGGTACACGAACCCGCCTAACATTACGGCGACGGCTTTGTTGGGCGCATAGTGCGGCATGCTATGCTGTAACCAAACGT
>JAKUTH010000034.1 GCA_022448085.1 Pseudomonadales bacterium
CTATTTGGATAGGTGTGCCACTGAATCGACCAGTTTTACCGGTATCCGTCTGCCAGACGCGGGTCAGTTCGCCAACGTTCGTCCTGTCGATCTGCGCATGGGGTACGTAGCGGGTACCCGCATGGCTTCCTCCATACGCTTCCCATTCGAGGGAATTCTGTGGAGGACCGTAGCGGGTATCTGCAATAGGTGGAACGTTGTCGCTCAATAGATCGAAGGTCATGGCCAATACCACCGCGACGCTCGCCACGGTGCAAACCTGGATTGTCCGCATACTGAAGAGTTTTGGCATATCGTCGCCCCAAAGGCCACGCCGCATTCCAGGGATAGAAAGCCAAAGCGCGATTATGCTGATCAACCAGATGCGCGATCCCACCAACCAGAAATTGGTACCCACCTCGTAGACAGCCCAAGCGAGGGTTAACAGAAGTACAGCCATGAATACGAAAAATCCACGGCGCTCGTTCCGCCACAAGTCGACGGCACTGAAGGTCATCAAAATCCCTGCACCGAGGTAGTACAGCGTGCCGCCCATCAAAGCCAACTCGGCACCGACCCAGATCATCGGCAACCCAAAGATTCCGATCACGATGGCAGTGGTTCTTAGCGCCCATTTACCTTTCATTGGCATACCTCCCGCAAATTGTCGTTTTGCCAAACGCTCTCGTTAAGTAAACGTTACGCCGCATCCCCTCGCCTTCGAGACAAGAAAAAAGCTATGGCAGTCAGCGGCAACAGAACGTAGAGGGATACTTGTCCAGGCGGAACTACAGGTAACGGTTTCGCGATCAACAAGGCGACTGCTAACAACTGAGTGGTCAGCACGTAAAGAAGGAAAAGAGGTATCCAGGCTCGCCATCGAAAAATAATCAGCCAGGCCAACACCGCCTCTATTAAGTGATATCTACCATAGTTACCAAAAGCGTTGATGATGGTTTGCACCGCTCCTTCGGGATACGTTTCGATCGGTATACCGGCAATAATTCCCGAACCTCCATCCGGAGCAAAATAGTGAACGCAGCCACGAAACGTAAACATGCAGGCTAAGATCACTAGGAAATAAAGCGAAAGCGATGAGCCAACATAATTGTTATCGGGTTGTGGAAAAAGCGTCATCTCGTCCTAGTTTCGGTTTTGTTATGACCAACTAACGAAGCCTCGCTTTTCAAGAGTCTGAGTGTTCTTTGAAATACACCAGGGGGTCGGTGTAATCCACACTGCCATACAGGAAATTAACCTTTTGGAACCCGAGTAAACGCTGCAACTTCTCTGGAAGCGAGAGCCACACGTGACGCGGAATGCCGACGTATTGATTTTCCTGCTGTCGTAACCAAGACAAATTGAAATTGAAGTTAATTGAACGACGTCGCTTGTCATCCGACGAGTTACCCCCGCCTGCGTGCCATAACGCACCATCAAAGACTAAGAGCGATCCTGCCGGCATTTCAGCAATAACAAACTCCTCGTCTTGATTGACTGGGTGGGTCCATCGATGACTTCCCGGAACAAGTCGGGTCGCCCCATTCGATTCGGTGAAATCGTCTATGGCTATCAGGGTATTCGCAATAAACGGTGGTCTTGGTCGAGGCAGCGGATAATGCCCGTCGTCCTGATGAAACCCTTGTGGATCGACGCCCGGATCCGGACACATCGCGGTTGCGACCGACAACTGGAATAAAGGGCCTAGCACACCTTCAATAATTAAAAGTAGCAACGGATTCGTAGCCACGTCATCGACGGCACGCGTCTTCGCGAATAAATTGTGGACGTGGACCGTTTGTACACCGTAATAGCCTTTTCGATGACTCCCTCGAGAATCCTTAGCGTTTCGATTTCCCGTGAGTTCGAATATCGGAGCCATCCGATCGCGAACATCGGAAAGTTCTTGTTCCGACAAAAAATCCCGAAGGATCGAATAACCCTGCCGGTCAACTTCTTGAATCGCGGTTTTCACCCGTACTGAATCTGGCTGGTCTAGTTCTAGACCATCGGTAAGAGGCCTCGGCGGCTTCAAAGAATTTACCCGTTCGATAAAGTCCACTACATCGCTTCCGTCTTTTTTGCTCACTATGGTTTTTCCCGTAGGCTTCCGTAGCTTAGCCAGAGGTATAACCAAAGCATACTGTAATCAGACTAATACCCAAGCCCGAACACACAACTGGGCTACATACTGCGGCATCTACCGAAGCATTGAGGGACCGTTGTCGGTCAAGCCGGATCTATAAAATTACGATCCTCTAGCGAGGAGATCAAACCCGAATAGTCCCGAGACGCAGATTGCTCTCCAGTAGCCTCAATCTCGATTGAGCGGAGCCACGCGTTCGCCAAACTCACTCAGGCGATCGAGTCCGCCTGGCCCAGCAAAGAAGAATGCCGGAACCATGATCCGGTCAACACCAAGCGTGAGCATCTGCTCCATTCCTGCAGCCGGATCAATCATTTGCGTGCCGAACATGGCGTTGATCGCAATACTGTCCGGATCGCGATCTGCATCCGTAGCAGCGTTACGCAAACGTCCAATCAAATCACGCAAACGTTCGAAGTCACCTTCACCAGGGAAGTACCCGTCAGCAATACGCACAGCCCGCCGAATGGCAGCATTCGTATCACCACCAACGATAACCGGGATGGAACCGTTAACAGGTCGCGGGCTACACGTAGCCGGTTCGAAGTCCACAAACTCACCATGAAATTCCGCATGAGGAGCCGCCCATAGGGCTCTCATTGCAGCGACGTACTCATCGTTTCTCGCACCGCGCCGCTCCCAGGGGACGCCCAATGTTTCAAATTCCTCTTTCAACCAGCCGACACCGAGCCCGAGTTCCACCCGGCCACCGCTTAACTGGTCCAGTGTCGCCATCTCCTTGGCGAGCACGAGTGGATTGCGTTGGGGCACGATCAGGATGCAGGTACCTAGTCGAAGCCTCGGGACCGCGGCGGCGACAAAGGCAAGCCAAATCAAAGGGTCAGGGATCGGCGTATCCGGTTCTGCCGGTATTTTGCCGTCGGGGGTATATGGATATTTGGATTCGATCGAATCCGGCAACACGACGTGCTCGCCACCCCACACCGATTCAAACCCGATCGCCTCGGCGCGACGACAGATTTCGAGAGCCGAATCGCCATCTGGTGCCACGCTGCTTGCAAAGGCGAGCCCCATCTTCATGTCTTCTCCGCGTCTACGCCAAAGTAAACTATCGTACATAACTGACCGGCGTAGCGCCCATCTTTGACCCTCAAGGAGCCAATATGTCTATCGAAGAGAACATTGAACTCGCTAAGAAGGTTCTCGCGAGTGGCCTGGACGTACTCGAATTCTTGGCAGAAGACGCCGTCTGGTTGATACCGGGTTTCGACACTTATCAGGGAAAGGAGGAGATCTACAACAAGCTGCTTGCTCCAACGCACGCCCTGATGGAAAGCATGGGTACTTCTGTCATTACCAACATCGTGGCGCAAGGCGACTACGTTGTCGCCGAGTCCCACGCCAAAGACCGTATAACCAAAACAGGAAAGGCTTACAACAACACGTATTGCCACGTATACAAAATGACAGATGGACTAGTCCAACACATTACCGAATACGCAGACACGGCTCTCGCGAGAAAGGTTTTCGCCGGTTGAAAAGGATGCGGGCTTAACGCCCTAGAGGATGCAACGCGCCATCTCCCGCCGCGAGAATATTCAACTACTCACGTTCGAGAGTGTACTTTTACTGGCATTCGCGTATATCCGTTGATGAAGTTGGACAGTACTCGGGTGGGTTCTTCGAGGGTTTCGATCCGATCAAATCGCTTAATAATCTCCTCCCAAAGTATTTGCAGTTGTAACTCGCCTAAGCGCATACCCAGGCAACGATGAATACCAAAACCGAACGACATCTGATTTCGAACATTGAGTCGTTCGATATCTATTCGGTCAGGATCGTCAAAGACTTCCGTGTCCCGATTTCCGGAGTAATACCACATCACTACTTTGTCACCTTTCTTGATAGCCTTCCCAGCGACGTCTGTATCCTGCACCGCGGTGCGGCGCATATGTGCTAACGGCGTTTGCCATCGAATTACCTCAGAGACAGCGTTGGGCAACAGCTCCAGATTTTCTTTCAACTTTTCAAATTGATCTGGAAACTTATCAAACGCATAAATACTGCCGCTCATACTATTGCGCGTGGTGTCATTCCCTCCCACGATCAACAACATCAGATTCCCAAGAAATTCGTGCGCTGGTTGATCTTTCGTTGCGGCGTCCTGAGCAAGCATCGTGACCAAATCAAATCCTGCCGGACCACCCGCCCTTTCCTGTTTCAACTTAGTGAAATACTCAAGACACTCGCCTAGTTCCTGTACCCGCTGAGCCTGGTTGCCAACAATGGGTGAATCGGCTTCGGCGGTGGTAACGTCGGACCAACGAGTGAGCTTGTGTCTGTCCTCGAAAGGGAAATCAAATAGCGTCGCCAACATTTGAGTCGTCAGTTCAATAGATACGCGATTCACCCAATCAAATGGCTCACCAATTGGCAATTCGTCCAATATGTCGCAGGTACGCTTGCGAATGATCGTCGCAAAGTTCGCCAAACTTGGTTGGGTGACAATTTTATTGACGGCTTTACGCTGGGGAGAATGGTCCGGCGGGTCCGTGGTAATAAACGCCTTCACGAAAAACTCCGAATCCACATCCCCAACGATATCGTCGTCGATCATGACTCCGCCCAAGTGAGCGTCCGAAGAAAATGTCTCGTAGTCCTTGTCGACTTGCATGATGTCGCTATAACGCGTCACCGACCAATACGGTCCGTACGGACTGTCGTCGCAGTAATGAACGGGGTCGCGGGCACGCAACGTTGCCAGCACATCCAGGATGTCACCGTTCAAAAACAGCTGGGGATCAGCTACGTGAATCGAGCGCATCGAATCCAGGCTCTGTGTTTCGCTCATTCAATCCTCGATGTCCGGTTCGGATGGGTGATCCTAGCATCCTATTTTTCACGAGTTAAAGGCGTTGCAAGAACTCGATTGAGATGGAGCGAATCTCGCGTACCGGTTCGGCCCGCGATTCCTGCGATAAAGCGTTCTCCGAACAGACTTAGCAACGGAAGTGGAAGGAGCCTTCTTTTCATAAATACATTATGACTAGTACATATCTATTTGATATTTATATATTTAATTAGCATAAATATAATCAGTCTAAGTCGATGGCTCAAGAATACCGCCGGGGCCCGTCAGCAACTCATCACCTGATCGAAAACGAATCGCCTCGTTAATGCCGCGCACTATGACGTCGGCATCGAATTAGGACTATATTTATTTCAGCAATGAAAGGATTGTCGTCATGAACTCGGTTTCTTCCCTTGGGCGATTCGAACGCGATGCATTATCAGAAGGATGCAAAACTCACACCTCCGTCCCCTCAACCTGCATTCGCAAACACGTCAACCTCAATCCGCTGATTACTTTATCAGCGCTCATGCTGTCGCTACTGGCGTCGGAATTAATTTATGCACATGGGGGTGTCGGCATACCCAACGACACAAGCGGCCGGACCATCGTGTTTCCGGATACCGAGCAATACGTGACGCTAATCGTGGACCTCCATACGCATAGCGTCTTCTCCGACGGGCATGTCTGGCCAAAAATACGGGTTGCCGAAGCTTTACGTGACGGCCTCGATGCGCTGGCAATCACTGAACATCTTGAATACCAACCCCATCGCCTGGATATCCCACACCCAGATCGGAATCGCGCGTACGACGATGCGAAAGCCGCCGGACGAAATTCAGAGTTGATCGTCATCCGTGGAAGTGAAATTACACGGAACGCACCCGCTGGCCACGTCAATGCAGTATTCCTGGACGATGCCAACAAACTTCTTAAGGTGGATAACCCCCCGTCTAACCCCGGCGATGTCTCGGGATACTCAGTGGCCGCAAGAAAGTGGCCCGCACAGAAGGCTATTGAAGCGGCGAACGCGCAGGACGCATTTCTGTTCTGGAATCACCCATGGTGGACACGACAGCAACGCGACGGTATTACTCGAATCAACGCTTTTCATGCAGCCAACGCACAAAACGGCTTGTTGCACGGTATAGAAATAGCCAATGGCAGTACCTATTCCGAGGAAGCATTCCAGGTCGCGCTCGAACACGATCTCGCACTCATCGGAGTTTCAGACGTGCACGATCTCATCGATTGGGACTACGAGCCGCACAATGGTGGACATCGTCCGGTAACTCTGGTCTTCGCAGAGGAGAAAAGTGCGGAGGCTATAAAACAAGCGCTATTCGCTCGTCGTACGGTGGTGTGGTTCCGCAATCTTTTGATTGGACGTAAGGAACAATTAATACCGTTGCTTGAGGCAAGCCTGACCGCGTCGAATCTGAGCTATCGGCCACAAACTTCAGTTGCCGAAGTCACCATAACGAATGTCTCCGATGCCGAATTCGAACTTCGATATGCCGGAGACTATACATTCATGTTTAGCGCAGATCGCATTCGAATACCTGCACACGAGTCCATCAAGTTAGTAGTCAAACCGGGAGAAACCCTCGATAGCTTGAGCTTAGTCTTTGTCGTTGAAAATGCACTTATTGCGCCCGGCGAACACCCCGATATCACCTTGAGCGTTTCCGATTAACGTGATTCGGCGAAATGATTAAGAAGGCTCTCCTCAATCAACGGGGCCGGGATAGCGCAAAGAATTGGTGTGGCGAGGTTCCGAAAAGATGATGTTGCTCGTTATCAGTCTCGTTAGTTTGACCAGATTATGGTCTCGTAGGTGGTGTCCGGTAGTTTGTCGATCGTGTAGTCGACTGCAATGGGCGATTCTATCAATGTAGGCCACAAGGGTTCGGCCATCTGACTATCCAACTCATACAGGGTCGCGCGCAGGGTCTTAAGTTTTTTCGCGTGTTCTTCACTCAGGCTCAGGTTGACCTGCTCGGTGGGATCTTGGTTTAAATTAAAGAGCCAGGTTTTGTCGTTCTGCTCCTGCAACTGAAGCTTCCAACCATCTTGCAACACGACTTTGTAGCCCCCGGTTCGCCAGAAAAGAGGCCTGCTAAGAGGCGGCTGCGGATTCTGCAATGCGTACTCGAGAACGTTGACCCCATCGATGATCCGGTCTTGCGGTAGCTTTACGCCTGCCGCTGCGAGTGCAGTGGAAAAGATATCGACGTGCGCGACCGCTGAATCGTACTGACCCCCGGCGGGGATCTTCGCCGGCCAACGAATAAAGTACGGGGTATGAATACCGCCCTCGAAAAACGTGATCTTCCAGCCACGGTAGGGTTTGTTCAGATCGGGTAGACCGACATAACTGGCTCCGCCGTTGTCGCTGGTGAAAATAACGACCGTGTTATCGGAAAGGCCATGGCTCTCAAGTGCCTCTAGCACGTCCCCAATACCGCGGTCCAACCCACGAATCATGGCGGCATAGGTCCGCTCGGTATGATCGGCGATGTGATGGAGCGCATCATAATCGTCCTTTTCTGCCTGCAACGGTGTGTGGGGGGCGTTGTAGGCGAGATAGAGAAAGAATGGTCGATTACGATTGGCCTCGATGACACGAACGGCCTGACGGCTGAGGTAATCCGTCATGTGTGAATCTGGTTTGAAACGATCACCGTCGTTGAATCTCACTGCATACTTCAGATTAGCCCACAGAAACTTATCGATGGGATCGAAGTCCTGCTTCGAGTTGACTACCTGAGAATCGCCTTCCTCCATGAACATCGCGCCGCCGGGCAGGAAGCCAAGAAATTCATCGAATCCCTGTTCGGTTGGCGTCATGCCTTTACCCCCACCCAAGTGCCATTTACCCAGTGCGACCGAGTGATAGCCCCTCTGGTCTAGCATTTCGGGCAACGTAAGCTCTGAGCCCGGTAGCCCTAGCTCATCTGACGGCGGGTAGTCCACGGCATTTTCAGCGATGTAGCCCTCACCTGCGACCAGCTGGGCGAATTCAGGCGTCGCAGGAGTGAATTCGAACCCCACTCGAGTCGCGAATCGTCCCGTCAGAAGTGCTGCGCGCGAGGGTGCGCAGGTACCATTGCCCGTATAACCGTTGGTGAAATGAAGGCCTTCGTTGGCGATCGAGTTGATGCTTGGCGTAGGCACGGTACCCCCAGCGATTCCGCCCCGGTAAAACGTGATGTCGTTGAATCCGAGATCGTCTGCCACAATCAACACGATGTTTGGCGGTCGGGAGTCACCCGATGATTCCGCAGGCCCCTTCTGCCATGTAACTGGCTGGTTCTCGCCGACTGGATCGGCAATAGCAGAAATAATACCCGGAACGTAATACCAGTACTGGGAGAAAAGATAGCTGCCGATTGCAGCGACAATGGCAAGTCCGATCAGAAAGTTTCTCATGCGCTACCCTTGGAATGGTGTCCTGCGATTTAGATCGATGATGCCCTTACGACTTGACGGGGTGCCCGCCAGGCCCGGATCCGTTGCGACGCTCGGATCATACTGCAAAGAAGCCAGAAACCAGCTTGCAACTTGCACGTATGGCTAAAGTCGACGTTGTCTTGTCTAAGATGGTGAGGATAAGCTGTACCGAGCCAAGAAGAATAAATGCCTTTGCGCCAAAATTCCTTCAGTCTTCACCCTTAATCCATCCTTTTTCATTGCTCCTCCATAGAATGAGAGTTCAATTGGTCCGTCATCATTGGGTCTATTAGGAGGATCACGTCCCTGTTGGTACAGCAAGTTTTATGCAATCAAACTTTCCCACGCCACCTCAAGAATTCCAGTGACCCTGCCAGCTGTGTTTGAAAGTGGCTAACCTGTGTAGGGGCGATGTCTGCCGAACTCGTCCTCTACCAACCCTGTTTGCATCTGCCCTCGGTCAGCAACAGTTCATCTAAGAGATCCGGGAGGCAATGGATAAATTTCTCGGTCAAAGATCGCGCGCATAAGAAGTTCGCCGTATACCTTTCGATTCTTTGCCAACCGCAATCAACTTAGTCGTCCATTTCATCCTCGACGTCTTCCATGGCAGCGTCGCCGTGTTGTCCACCGGCGCTTCACCCACAACCCACAACCCCGCGGGACGCCATAGTGCGTTAACCCATGGCTCCGGATTCCCATGGAGAGGATCGGTTCTCCAAATTCGCAAAATGTCCATTCCAACCCTTTCGGCGAGCAACGACCCAAGCGATTCCTCGGTAAAGTCGGTGAACCTGCGATCCCCTCTCATGACCTCTCCCGCTCCCTCTTTAAAGCACATGAATCCGACACCTGTCGGACGCAGTGCGCGAATACACCGCCCAAGCACGTCGTCAAATTCTGCAATGGACACATGCAGTAACGAGGCGCAGCACCATAGACCGTCGAACACTTGCTCGTACTGCATATCTTGGAAACGACCGACCTCTACAACCTGTCCCGTATGACGAGAGGCCGATTCCGCCATTGTCTTGGATGCATCGAAAGCAGTTACGGTATACCCCAAGTCGAGAAAGGCCTTCGTGTCTCTCCCCGAACCACAGCCAGCGTCTAGAATCCTCCCGGCCTCCCGTACATATTTAAGGAACGGCGTATAGAGCAACTGCATATCAACCTTGATCGTACGTTCAATAAATGAGTCCGTATTCTGATCGTAGTACGCGACATTACGATCGTTGGAGAACTGCGTCTTAGTGTCCATTGCAGTTTGAGCAGCGTCGGGCAATCAGAGCCCTGCATTTCGCCAGTTCGCGGGGATGACCGCCGCTTCGGCACTGCCTTTTATAATGTCTCGTCTTGTCACAGAACCTAACCTGATTCGTTTCTAGCGCCGGCAAAGAATTTCAATTACTACGTACCAGACCACAAATTGTCCCGAATGAGTAAATATTGCATACCACTGATTCGTGCACCGCTCGCCCTCCCAATGTGACATTCCATACCGCCACCACAAATAGTTAGCCGATCACTTCCGCTATACCAGCGTCGTCAACGACAGGGACAATTTCGAAGGATATCGAATGCGTCCACTCTTGCATCCACTTACCGATGGCGATCGGATCGTCAGATTCCGCGAGGATAAACCCTGTTAAACCTTCAATGGCGTGGTAGCGCCCTATCATGGTGACCCCCTCACCAGGCAGGCCTCCCGTCTCTTTAAATTGAGCTTGAATTTCGTTTCGGCTTTCTGGGGCAAACTCGTAGCTAATGTGAAACTTCATTGATGCTTGCTTCTTCGGCTTAGAAAGCATCGATGCTGGCTCAATAGCGTGTATTTGTATACGACCCATCGTTAAGAAAACGCACGATTGGAACCAGTAGTCACCAATACAGGATAGGTCGCCTACGAAAGTCCAATCCGATCGTGAACTGCCCTTTTATCTCTTCGGACTCACGCTCGTGGAAACACTTTAAGCGTAAAGCCATCGGTGTGACGGTGGTAATGAATGTCAGATCCTTGACTAATCTTCCAGTGTTCATTGCAACGACAAACAGACTTCAGTACGTTTTGATCTAAATTCGTGCGCAGTCCCTTTAAAGAGAAGAGAGTTAAATGAGAAAAATACTTCTAGTAATTTTGTCGGCACTTTGTGCCCACTATGCGATATCCGGCGAACCCGATGCTCCCCATTCGTCATCAGAGTGGCAAATTTGGGCATATTCGACCGCGGGACCGAATTTTGTAGGGGCGAAGGCTACCGTCATGTCGCCGTCAAACGCGGTTTTACGTGAAGGCGATAATGGCTGGACGTGCATGGCTGGAAACTCTAGGCCTATGCCCGATTCAGGCTGGAAGAATGCCCACCATGCGATGCCCGCTTGTGTGGATGCCCAGTCGTTGAAATGGATGCAAGCCTATATGGCCGGAACATCGCCCGAATTAGACCATGATGGATTTATGTGGATGCTCCACGGCGACGTAGGCGAGGACAATACGACGCCCATGGTTATGAGCAAAAAAGACGCCAAAGATCCCAGTCAATGGATCGAATCGGGACCACACTTGATGCTAATGCCCAAAGATCCACAAACCATTGCGAATCACACCGCAGACTTTATGTCAGGTGCACCGTACGTGATGTTTCCAGGTTCTAAGTATGCTCACCTAATGATTCCATTAAAGAACTATTACAAGTACCACAAATAATTTCGTTCAACGGTGGTCGAGAGTCCACACCACCAGAATTCTGGAATGTTGGTTACTGTGATCGCAGCACCCAAGAGCAAAACAATCGACGTTGAAATGCCATAAACTCGCGAGCGGAACGCATACTGTCGGAAAGTCCATGTACCACGTCATCGGCTCAGAAGAGTCGCCCTACTCCGTAAAAGTTCGCTCGTATTTTCGCTTCAAAGGCCTTGAGCATAAATGGCTCGATCGTTCCCAGGCATCGGACCTATACAAACGCCATGCCAAATTGCCTCTTATTCCCCTGGTAGTGACGCCCAACGATGTCGGTATGCAGGACTCAACGCCGATCATCGAAAAGACGGAATCCGCAGTGCCCGATCCAACGGTCTACCCTAACGATCCAGTTACGCGTTTCGTTAGCGATCTGCTCGAGGAATTTGGTGATGAATGGGGCAACAAATGGATGTTCCATATGCGATGGTGGAAGGAAATTGATGCTGTGGCTGTATCCCGCCGGTTCGCCGCGCGCTCAGGAGGCGATCTAGAAACGACAGCAGCATCGATTCGAGAGCGCATGGTGCCGCGCGTTTGGTTCGTTGGTGGAAACGAGATTACAGCGCCCCAAATCGAGCAGTCGTTAGCCGATGCTCTGGGTCATTTGGAGGCACACCTCGGGGCCCGCTCCTACGTATTGGGCGAGCGCCCTTCGATGGCGGATTTCGGTCTTTGGGGACAGATCTACAACGCTGGTCGCGACCCAACCGCGGGCACCATGATTACGAAAAAACCCGACGTGCAGACGTGGATCGAACGTATGCTGAACCCGGACGTGAAGGGCGATTTCGAGTCATGGGATAGCCTCGCGCCGACGCTGGTACCTCTTATCAAAGATCAAATAGGTAGCTTGTTCTTGCCATGGAGCGTTGCAAACTCTGTCGCCATCGAGAACGGTGATGATGACTTCACGTTAGAGCTCAAAGGCAACACTTGGACACAAAAGCCACAGAAGTACCACGCCAGGAGTCTGAGCGTATTGCGTCAAAAGTATAGAGCCGTGGCCGACAACGATATATTAAATGAAATTCTCAACGCGACCGCTTGTCTACAATACCTCGCGTGATCATCGGAAACGTCAACTACCTGGCCAGAACTGTAACACCGTCACTTCGTCGTAATGGCCAGGTGCTTACGCGCCGAAATGCCGACGGGAGCGACAGCGGCGGAACCGGTGTCAAGGTCGATTCATGCGAGATTTCTATCGCGGACGCCCGTATCGAGGGCGCCACCTGCGAGTCGAACGGGTTTGAGCTGGTAGACAAACCGAACGACATCACACGCGATTTCTATGATCATGCCGCGGTACTTAACGGCTACTACGACGAATGTGCCGAGATTGTCCGGGAAATTACAGGCGCCAGTTTCGTCGCAGCGTTCGATCACAACATCCGGTCCGCCCTCGGCAAGGGAGCTCAACGACGAATCAAGGGTGGTCAGGAGGTACAAGGCCCAGCCTACATGACCCACGGCGACTATACGCTCACGAGTGCACCACAAAGACTACTAGACCTTACAAAACCTTCCTCCACGAACGACACGCTACGGGAACTCCTCGGAGACGAGCCGTTGTTAACAAAAGACACAGCAGAGGCGGTGTTAGCAGGCGAGACGCGGTACGCGATCATCAACCTTTGGCGCAGTATAGGCGAGACACCCGTAGTGACCGATGCATTGGCGTTGTGTGATGGTCGCTCAGTTGTCCCGGAAGACTTAGTCGTTTTCGAGATTCATTACGCCGATCGCATCGGTGAAAACTACTTCGCCCTTCCCTCCGAAGACCATCGATGGCTTACGTACCCAGCTATGAATCGAAACGAAGCGCTTTTGATCAAACAGTGGGACTCTGCCGGGACACTTGCGCAGTCGTCCGGTGAACATGGCGATGGCAGTAAAAACGCGCCTTGCACCTTCAGCTTCCACACCGCATTCACGGCGCCCAAACTTGACCCAAAGGCTCCAAGGCGCGAGAGCATCGAGGTCCGTTGTGTCGTGCTCTATGATTAGCAAGGGATAAAGGTGGTCGACGACTTCTCCGACCGACATCTGCCTTTTGAAGGGTGCTTCAATTTCCGGGACATTGGCGGTTACGAAACTTCTAACGGTCGCTCCATCCGTTGGGGAAAATACTATCGCGCCGGCCGTCAAGACCGGATGACGTCAACGGATATCGAGCGCGCGAAAGAGCTTAGGATCGCAACGCAGATCGACCTTCGTCGTCCCGACGAAATTCGCGAACAGGGCCGAGGTCCTTTCGAGGACCTAGGGGCACAATACGAAAATCTCGCGGTTATACCCGACGGCGGCTCAGAAAGGCTCAATCAGCTAGTCGGAGACGTAGGCATCTCGGGAGCACGCTACCTCGGCTACCTAGACTTCAGTTCGGAGGTATGGCTACGCCTTTTCAACATTTTCGCAGACGAGGCGAACTACCCTATCCTCCTGCACTGTACTGCAGGTAAGGACCGAACCGGTGTCTCGACCGCTTTCCTTCTTTCCGTGCTTGGCGCAGACAGACCAATCATCGATGCAGACTATTTGCTGACCAACCGCGACGTCGAACGCCAAGTCGATTACGTGCAGCAGAACTTTGGTTTGCCTAAAGGCTTCGATCGCTCCTCTATGATGAATGCGGCTGGCGTTCCTCAAACCGCGATCGTAGATTTCCTCGATGGAGTGGACAAACACTACGGCGGACCAATCGAGTATTTACGAGAGATCGGAATCACGAATAAAACCTTCGATAGAATCCGAGAAATACTCTTAACCAACTGAATTTGGTTTTGTTGTAGCAAGGCTCGTCAACGGCGATGAAGCTTCAGAAGCTGTTTAATTGACATAGAGGTTGCGCGAAGAGATGGGGTGCTTCAGATAAGGACAAAGTCGAAAATGATCTTGCAGTGCCTCATGTGCATAACGGCACTTGTTATCGCCAGTGAGTGGACCATGAGCGCTGGCGTGCCGGAGGTAAGAGCGCCGCAATCTAAACAAATGACGGCTTTCTCTAAGACAAGCTGCAAAAACAAAGACTGTACGAAGGAGGTGGGCCGTACGATGACGGCAAATTCTGGAAAAGGGGCGCTTGTTCATTATCCGGATTTACCATCTGAGTATAGATTGCCCCGTCCTGTGGAGGTATGGCTGCCCGAGAGCTATGACCCGAATTCAGGTGACCGATATCCTGTCCTTTATATGCACGACGGACAATTCTTGTTTAACCGTGGTGAGACACCTTTCTTGGGAACAGATTACCTCTGGGATGTGGACACAACCATGGCGAGGCTTATTGAGAACGGAGAAATCCGACCCGCCATCGTTGTTTCTATCTGGGCAAACTTGGATACAAAGCCCAAACGAAAATTGGAATTTATGCCAGAAAAGCCGGTCACCGATTACGTATGGAAACTGATGAATGCAAGAGAACCGGTCGACCCTGGTGAAAAGATCGTCTCCGACAATTATTTGAAGTTCCTGGTTAATGAACTCAAACCGTTTATCGATAAGACCTATCGAACCCAACCAGATCGAGAGAACACCTTCGTCATCGGCTCGAGCATGGGCGGGATGATCTCGGCCTATGCCATCTCCGAGTATCCCGACATCTTTGGCGGCGCAGCCTGCCTCTCCACCCATTGGGTGCTCGGCGATGGCGCCGTGATCGCCTGGTACAAGGACCATTGGCCAGATGCTGGCGTCCACCGGATCTACTTTGATCACGGCACTGAGACCCTTGATGCGGAATACGAGCCCTACCAATTGAAAATGGACGAAGTGATGCAAAACAAAGGTTATCGGTCTGGCGAGGATTGGATCTCGCGTCGCTTTGACGGCGCGGATCACAGCCCCAGAGCATGGCGTGAGCGTCTACATATTCCCTTGGTATTTTTGTTGGGCAATCGTTAGGTTCCGAACAGAAGTTCATTCAACTCGACGCCGACTGACGTCGCGCGAACGCCTCATCCCTCCGCACAATGGAGGTGTTAACCCGTGCGTTACGAACTAGCCGATACAAAACACGAGGACTAGTATCGAAAGCGTATATCGATTTGGAAGGATCGAGATGCGTGGACTGATCGTAGGGCTTGCCATCTACATGACTGTCGGCGTGAGTGCCGAAGAAGAACCGATGATCCGATTCATGAGTGGTCCTAGGCTCCTCGAACTTTGCGAGGCAGAGATAAGAACGCGAAACATATGCTCCGGCTACCTAATGGGGTTCGTGGACACCATGGTTCTGACGGAGAACATGCTTGATTCGTTTGGAAGAATCCTTGGACCGCATGCAAAGCGCCCTCTGACGCTCATATGTTTCCCCACCAGTTGGTCGTTCAAGTCCGCAAACTCAGGAGAGTCTGGATGCAATGGGCTGAGGACCATCCTGAATAACTCCATAGGACCGCCTCGGCTTTAGTGCTAATTGCCTTTGAAGAAGCGTGGCCCTGAAAATGACACTCGCACCTTTCATCTTGACGATTACCGCAGGAACCTCTAGGACAGCTAAAGAACAGCCGCTGACTACCCCCAACCCCGAAACGGAGGTTCCCATCGTCGCACTTTAGCGTGAGAGAGGGCGCTACAACCGTGGTTCTATACAGCTTGACTTCATCTTCGCAAACCATCACCCTGCGCGCGCTTGTCGAGCGCGGAACATCGGATTCTCTGATGTCTGTCGACACCCACTTCATTCCGTTTTTCTTCTTCGTGCTTGAGAATGACGGCAGTACGTAGTGCCTGGGCGAGGTATGCCTGGCACGCGAAGGAAAACAATCGTGACACAGACGTTCGCCGCGCTAGGGGTTTCCAGCGCATTTCTCTCTGCTTTGCAGGACATCGGCTATAAGCAGCCAACACCGATTCAATCGAAGTCGGTCGCTCTCCTCTTAGACGGCCACGACTTGATGGGCGTAGCGCAGACTGGTACGGGCAAAACGGCCGCATTTGCATTGCCTTTACTACAACGGCTGGACCAAGCAAACGAGCCCGCGCGACCGCGGCAGCCAAAATCGCTGATATTGGCGCCCACACGTGAGCTGGCGTTGCAGATTCACACCGAGTTGGAAAATTTCGCCAAAAACACATCTCTTCGAAGTACCGTTATATTCGGTGGCGTCGGTCAGAACCCGCAAGTTCGTCAATTACAAAAAGGCGTCGATGTGCTGGTCGCCACGCCGGGCCGATTATTGGATCTGGTAGGCCAAGGCTATGTGGACCTGTCCATGATTTGCGTCCTGGTACTTGACGAAGCGGATAGACTACTCGATATGGGTTTCATCCCCGACGTGAAGCGCATCGTTCAGCAGACGCCTAAATCGCGCCAATCGCTCCTCTTTTCAGCCACCATGTCAAAGGGAGTTTCGCAACTAGCTCGCAACATGTTGCGTGACCCGATTCGGGTCGATGTGTCGCCCAAACAACCCACGGTCAAAAAGATCGATCAGCGAGTCATCATGGTCGAAAACCCGGATAAGCTGGAAGTGTTGCAGACCTTGCTTCATGACGAGTCCTTGTCTCGAGCCATCGTTTTTACGCGCACGAAGCACGGTGCTAACAAAGTCGCAAAAAAACTTTGTGCTGCAGGGGTAAGTGCTGACGCTATCCACGGCAATAAATCTCAGTCGGCGCGACAGCGCGCGCTCGCCGATTTCAAAAAGGGGCGGACGTGGGTGCTGGTGGCGACGGATATCGCTGCTCGCGGCTTGGACATCGAAGGAGTGTCCCACGTTATCAACTTCGAACTGCCGCACGAACCGGAGGGCTACGTGCACCGCATCGGCCGAACTGGCCGCGCTGGCGCTAGTGGTGTCGCATGGTCGTTAGTCGATCCGTCCGAAGTTTCTCGATTGCGCGCGGTCGAACAACTGATTCGCCTGGCACTCTCACGCTTTGACAAAGCACTCAATAAACTCGATCTGGAGGATACCAGGCGTAGAACAACGCAAGCGGCTACGAACCAAGCTGACAGTCGCCGCGAGGGTGGATCCAGCAGAAAACGGCACGACCGGCAGCGCCGAAATCAGCGTCACGCTGCTTAGACCGTAAGCTATTTCTAAAATAAGGATCAGGCGCGCCCTGATACAGAATTGCTCGGGCACCAACCTCCCGCTGATCCCGAGTCGCGGCGAACCCACTGGGAGGCCTTCGACGCATCCACAGTAGTAGGGGTAGCACTCGTCGATCCGCAGGCCAAATCGGACGGACGCGATCTACTACTCGAGATTCATCATCTATCTACGCAATCAATCCTTACAGCAACCTAATCAGGTAGCACAAACCAATGCTCGGCCTGGCTCCAGATACCAGGCAAAGTTACCTTGACCGGCGCTACCCTTAAGTCCTCTACTTGCAAGCCTGAATAACCATCGGACCTGCCTCCATGACCAACATTACGCGCCGTGGCCCCCTCGAAGATCTAACCGTCATTGACTGCACGATGGCACTCGCGGGACCTTTTGGCGCCAGCCTCCTCGCCGACCTCGGGGCACGGGTCATCAAAGTCGAACCGCCACGGGGTGACGGCTACCGCAACATTCCGCCGTTTCTCCCCGACCATGCCTCGCCGTATGAGGACCGCGAAGCTGGTACCGACTTCGGGGCACCCTTCGCATCGGTCAACCGTAACAAACGAAGCGTGTGCCTCGACCTGAAAGACGACGCCCAGAAGGACGTCTTCTTGCAACTCTGCGATCAGGCTAACGCTATCGTCGAGAATATGCGCGTGGGCGTCATGGACAGCCTCGGGCTGGGTTATGAGGTCATAGCGGAGCGGAATCCGAAGATCATCTACGCCTGCGTGCGTGGGTTTGGCGATCCGCGCACAGGCGAGAGCCCTTATGCCGACTGGCCCTGCCTCGACGCAGCGGCCCAGAGTTTCGGGGGCTTGGTACACGCCAACGACAATCTAGTGACGCCGGCATTTGCCGACATCTTCCCAGGCACGCTGATGGCGCTTGGCGTCGTCTCGGCGATCCACCACGCTCAGCATACGGGCAAAGGACAGTTCCTGGACGTTTCGATGTACGACGCGATGCTGGCCCTCCAAAAGAGCGCGGTGGCGCAATATGGCTTCACCGGCAAGCCGAACCCGGCAGGGCTGCAGCGCGCCATGACGCTGTACCCGTTCGACCTCTTCCCAACCAAGGACGGGCGCGTCGCGATCGCGGCGGTACAACCTCATCACTGGGATCTGCTCTGTGCGGCGATGGAGCGTCCGGACCTCATCGCGGACGAGCGCAGCGCCACCAATGCCGCCCGACTTATGCACGTCGATTGGATCGAGGAACAGATCTGCGACTGGTCCGGGCAATTGACCCGCTCGGAGGTTATGGAAAAGCTGAACGGCGGCATCCCTGCAGGCCCCGTCCAGAATATGGCGGACATCTTCAGCGATCCACACGTTGTAGCTCGCCAGATGTTGGAATCCTGTGGCCCCGGGGGCAACAACCCGGATATCACCCTGGCAGCAAACCCAATCAAGTTCAGCGAAACGCCAACCACCCTTTATCAAGCGCCTCCGACGCTCGGTGCACACAACTCGGAAGTGCTGGCCGAGTTCGGCATAGAAATGCCTGCTAACCATGGCGGCAGATAGGAAAGGTAACGGGTTTGAACCGGTCAAAATTGTATTCAGAGTTATCGGACGGTACACCGTCGGAATCCCCGTCGAGTCGACGCAATCCGGAGTTGCGGAGGTAATAGCGGGCTTCTTCACAACCCCTCATTTAACTGCACTGTCGTTTTGTTCCGCATCGAAAATCACGAGTTTGAACAACCGATACATCGTGCGCGGTTAGGTTGTTGCTCACGCTCGTCAATGACGTGCCCATGAGCCCCAGACGCGCAGGTATTCTGGTATAACCAATTCGCCGTTGGCGTTGGTATCAAGCGAGGTAAAGACGGCGTCGGCCAGATTTGCGTCGTTAATCGTCCCGTGCTTGAGCATTTCCTGTCTGCGCACCCGACCATCGTTATCGGCGTCCATGCTATGAAATATCTGCTTGGCCTCGTCCGTGATAATCCTATTTTCGATGTACTCTGCCTCGGTTACGGTGGCATCGTGATTCGCATCTGATGCTAGGAAAATTCCGGCGCGGGCTTGACGATCCATGTAACGACCATCATCAACGTACTCTTTAACTGAGAGCTTTTTGTTTCGGTCAAGATCCAGGAGTCCGAAAACGCGCTTGTAACCCTTTATCTGATCTTGGGACACACCCTTTGCCCCCCGATATCCAAACTGCACAAGGATTTTCTCTGGCGTGAGGCCACCAATGAGGGGCCCAGGCCCGGTGATATTTTCGTTATCAGCCTGAACCGTGGGGGCTAAGCTCGCACGCGTGCCCCGGCGCCAACGCCAAGGTTCGATAGGGTGATCTGAACCCCACAAACCGACTTTGAGTCGTCGAGCCGTTCTTTCATCTTCGAGCAACGACCTGTCACGCATGTACTGTCGGTACACCCACGCATGGCCTTCAAGCACCATCTCTCGATTGATGTCGCGGGAGCCAAGTAGCACTTTGCCCACAAGGCGTCCGTAGCGATCCGTCTCGGTCGTACGGACCGTAATCCTCGCTTTATTTAGTTTATGAGCTAGAGCACGCGATGCCTGCCTACCCCAAGGCTGATCTCTTTCCGGAGTGTCAATTTCAGAAAGTCTTATGACGTGCTTGGTAGAACCAACCGATACGTGAATGGTGTCGCCGTCGACGACTTGGGTAACAGTTCCAGTTATCTCGTCGCCAAGCGCGTTACCAGCGAAAAACCCTAATTCGCTGTCGCAGCCTGAGAAGGTTAAGCAAGCCGCAACAATAAACTTTCTGGGTGTCATTAACGTCAGTCTTGGGCGAACGTAATGATGCCCTCGCTGTTATCCGTCCTTAACGGAAGGATCTCTTGGTATTCAGGCGAGTCATACCAGCCTCTTAACGCCTCCATATCTGGGAATTTCAATACCACTGACAGATGCTCCGGCTCGCCCTCCATGGGAACTGACTTCACATCTGCAACAATGTACTCCCCTCCATGGTCGGCTATCGTCTTACCTACTAGGTTTCGATATTCGGTGAATCCTTCCGCGTTAGTGATCTTTAAGTTTCCTACAAGATAAGCAGCCATGTAGCCTCCATCGTTTTTACTTATTTGTTAGTCGCCTTAAACCTTACAGACTGATTCGCCCCTTCGTCATCAGATTTTGCGTAGCTCGAATCATCGGATTTTCTCGAAGTTCATCCTTCCATCCAGCCGTTATCTCGTTCTGATGGGCTATTGCGTGCCTCTCCCACTTTCCTTATCCATACTTATCTCTCGTACGTAACCCACGTAGAAACAGGAACTCCATTGCATCCCGGTCTCCCCAAAAGGCGTTCTGTAAAAGGTGGTGTCTCTGTAATCGCAATTTCTTGATGCCGTCGCCGGGACGCGTTTCCTCAAGCACAAATGTTGAGGCGCTTTACGGGTTGTAAATAAACAACCCCTTCAAGTCTTTCGATTTTACCAAGGCACGGGAAACGGAACGTATCTTGTCAAGTATTCGTTAGTCAGGAGCTTGGTTAAACACTGGACTGCGTTTTTCTAGAAAGGCGCGCATGCCTTCTTGGGCATCCGCAGTACCGCGCGTTTGACGAACGGCGGCACGCTCGTCAAGGAGGGATTCGGCCTGACCTTTGGATTCGAAGCCGATAAGCGTTTCCAACATCCCCTTGATCGCAAGCCGCGGTTGTTTCGCTAGTTCCTCACCAAGGGCCTGCGCGCGTTCTTTCAGGGTGTTGAGTGGGCAGAGCTCGCTGACCAGACCTATGCGTAATGCTTCCTGTCCATCAATTTTTCGGCCCCGTAAGATCATGTCGAGGGCATGGTTTCGTCCAACACAACGAGGCAATCGTGCCGAACCTCCCCAGGCCGGAACCCCACCCAGATCCATCTCGGGTAGTCCAATCTGTGCACCTTCATCGGCTGCAAGCCGAAAATGGCAAGCGAGAGGTAACTCTAATCCGCCACCAAGACAATAGCCAAAAAGTGTCGCGATGCTCGGTTTCCCAAGGGATTCGATCATGTTGAGCACCCTAAGGCGTTGATCGAGTAATCCGTCGGCCCCTCCCTTTCGTTCAGCCCCTTCGGCAAACTGTTTCAGATTCATCCCAACAGAAAAATGTTCCAGCCCTTCAGCCGTGAATACCAGTGCCCGTATTCGTTCATCGTCCCCGAGTCTCGGCAATTGCTCTTCGAGGGCATCGATGTACTCCAACATCATGCGATTGTGTGGCGCGTCGTTGATACTAATCGTCGCCACCGCGTTGGTAATCGTTAGGATGAATGGTTCGCTCATATCTTTGCCCAGCTTCTATTGAATGCGACGAATTTGAGTTCGGACACTTTGCCAACAAACGTCGAGGAATCCCATCAGCAAATGGGTTTTAGCCTCGCGGAATCGGCCTCCACTCAAGATCATGAGCAAAAGAAGGATTGTGCGCGCGTATCGACTCATCATGTATCGAAACACGTTAAGGGCTATCGCAAAACTACGCCTGGCTTTGTTAGGCGTCAAAGCCGAGTGTCGCCAGTGCCGCGTTGCCACCATAGCCATTTGACGTGTACTCGATATCGGGGGTTCAACTGTCGCTGCTTTCTTCCGTTGCGGGGCCCTGGATGAACTCGAGTGAGATCCCGCTGGCGTCCTTTGGATGCACGAAGGCGACCCGATTGCCATTGAATTCCTGATCCCGGGCGAACTCTATTCCCTTTTCTCTGAAGACCTCTTTTGTATAGTCCATGTCTTCAACTGCAAAACAGATTGAATCGATGCCTTCACCATGCTTTTCCATGACCTTGGCCAATCCACCATCGGGGTCGGTGGGTACCATCACGTCGAAGACCACACCCCCCAGATTCACGTAAGCGCCTTCGAAATCGCCAATGGTGTTGGTGCCGCGATCAGGTCCCGGCTCACCCCCGAGAATGTCCCGCAGCAGAGTGTTGATCCGGTCCTTCGAGCGGGCACGGATGTTGATTTTCATGACTCTGGATATGGCGTCCGGCATGGTAGTTACCTCCTGTCTGATCGCGAGTTCGACCGAGTGGGAAAAGAAGAATCGTCCACAGCGGGCCAACCAAATGAGTCGCGAACTTCACTCATAACATGCTGGTAGGTGTGGGTCTCGACGTAGTTGGCGTGTCGAGCGCTGTCGATGTAGTCCATCCCGCCCCGAAGATCGGGCTGGTGTGTGGACTTCAGGTCCGTGAATCGGGCTTTGTCGGCGCCCGTGGCGGTGAGGTCGATCGCGATGAGTTGGGCCATTTCGTCGAAGCGGTGATACGCCGCGTCGGCAAACTCGACGAACCCAAGTACATAGAGATTGTCGATCGCTCGGTGGAAGATATTCAGGTACAGCTGCGGGCGTCCACCGTTCCATTCGAAGAGCGATTCGTCAACAAACGGGATCTTGGAGTCGTACCCCGTGGCGAAAATGACGGTGTCGACAGGTTCCTCCGTTCCGTCCGTAAATATAGCTCCGCTACTGGTGAACCGTGCAACGTCGGGTTTGGCAATGACCTCGCCATGAGCGAGGTGGTGCAGTATCTGGGTATTGAGAATCGGGTGCGATGCGAGAGCGTCGTGGTCCGGGGCGGGCAAGCCGAAGCGGGTCAAATCTCCCACTAAGGCATCTAGCAGGGCCGACGGGTCTTCCGGCATCACCACTCCGGCGGGAGGCTGGCCGCCCTCGTTCACGTAGACGTCGGTCGGTATACCGAAGACGTACTTGGGTAAGTATCGATATCCACGACGAACACTGAAGAAGGTGGCATCGGCACTGCGCGCCGCGTCGCAAGCGATGTCAGCCCCCGAGTTTCCCCCACCAACGATCAGGACGCGGCTCTGTCGGAACTCGTCGGGATGGTTATAGGTCACCGAGTGGCGGGCATCGCCGGTATAGCTCGAGATACCCGGGTAGTCAGGCAGGTTAGGGTGCCAGTTCACGCCTGGGGCTGCGATCAGAGCCCGATAGCGCCGCTCCCGGCCGCCGGCCGTAACAACCCATCCGCCGTCATCAGGACGAGCTGACTCCACTGGACAATCGAAGGTGATGCGGTCGTAGAGGCCATACGCCTCGGCGAACGCCCGTATATAGTCAAGAAGTTGTTGCTGTGAGGGGTAGTCCGGATAGATGGCCGGCATCGGAAACCCATAGAAGTAGGAGGTGTGCTTCGACGAAATGAAGTGCGCTGAGCTGTAGATAGGGCTCCCGATGTTGTCCGGATCCCAGATACCGCCGACGTAGCTGTGTTTCTCGAAGACGTCGAAGGGCACACTTGCCTTAGCCAGTTGTCTGGCCATGATCAGGCCCGACGGACCTGCCCCAACGATGCACACCTTGTCCGTCTCATAGTCGTCGACACTTTGGTTCACAGATACCTCCCGGGCTGATGGGCTCACGTTTCCCGAAAACACTTATTGACCTGACAGCAAAATCAGCCAACCTTCTCCTCGAGCGTTGGCTCGTCAGATTTGGCAAAGCTAGGTGTGCTCGCAATGAACAAGACACCGCAGAGCAACAGAGCGAACCGACGGATAAAATTCACAAAGGAACTTTCGCTATCGCAGCCACGCAATTAGCTCACCACATCCATCGCCAACAGACAAGAACGGTCAGGGTAAGGATGACGTACGCAATCGGATCTCGTCAGTCTTCCACTACCTACACCCCTCGCCGAGACCTGTCATGCCTCGCTCTCTTGCGGTCAGGCCTTCTTCCTTATTGCCTCGCCATCTTCATGTTTGTGACTAAAGTCGGGAATCTCGTGAGCGAAGACGGCAACGCCAGCGCCAATGACAGCCAACGCAAATAGCACTGACAGTATCAGGGTACGCATTTCGATCCTCCCAAATCGGTGTAGGCCCTCATTCGCAGGGCCACGCTTCTTCAAAGGCAACTAGCACTAAAGCCGAGGCGGTCCTCTGGAGCTGTCCAGGATGGTTCTCGGCCCATTTCATCCAGACTCTCCTGAGTTGTGCGGACTCAAACGACAAACTGGTGGGGAAACATATGAGCGTCAGGGGGCGTTTTGCATCCGGTCCGAGGATTTTTCCAAACGCATTAAGCATGTTCTCCGTCAGGACCATGGTATCCACAAATCCCATCAGATAGCCGGAGCATTTGTTGTTCTCTTCCTCGCAAAATTCGAGAAGCTTTTTACCGTCAAGAAATCCGCCGATCGATCGCTCTTCGGCACCGACTCCGACGGTCATGTAGATAGCAAGCCCTACGATCAATCCACGCATCTCGATCCTCCCCAATCGATCTACGCCTTCGATATTAGTCCTCGTATTTTGTCTCGGCCAGTTCGCAGTTACGCCCACCTTCTCTATCTTTCATATCCACGTCAGGTTGCCTTCGAGTAATCGATGTGATGCTCTAGGTGGTCCTTCGGGGAGGACAACAATGAATCGAATGGAAACTCTGTGGAGTGTGCTCGGAGCACTGGCAATACTGACAACAGGAAATACTTTCGCCGCGCATCATGAGCATGGCGCAGAGGGCTCGCTAGCCGCTTCCAGGATCACCGACATCATCACCACGAGCGTCGGGAAGGTTCAGGGCTCGTCGTCGGACGTGCAGCGAACGGTCGTCCGAATCTTCAAAGGCATCCCTTATGGAGCACCCCCGGTCGGTGACCTCCGCTGGAAGGCACCTCGGCCTCCGGCCGCGTGGGAGGGCGTCCGCAACGCCACGCAGTGGGCAAGTCGCTGCCCGCAGAGGACGAGCCTCATCGGCACCGGAGACATGAGCGAGGATTGCCTGCACCTGAACGTCAGCACACCGGCGAAGTCCACCGCTGATCGGCTACCGGTGATGGTGTTCTTCCACGGTGGAGGCCTGACGATTGGCAGCGCGAACTCGGACACCTACAACCACGACGGCCTGCCCCGGCACGGCATCGTGTTAGTGACGGTCAATAGCCGCCTGGGTCCGATCGGCTATATGGCGCATCCAGCGTTGACGCGCGAGTCCGAGCACGGAGCTTCGGGAAACTACGGAACGCTGGATCTCATCGCTTCTCTCGAGTGGGTCCAGGCTAATATCGAGGCGTTCGGGGGCGACCCGGACAACGTTCTGATCTTTGGTGAATCCGGAGGCGGTACGAAGACCCTCTCGGTGATGTCTTCGCCCCTTTCGGCGGGCCTCTTCCACAAGGCCATCGTCCAGAGCGGCTCGGGCCTCGTCGCTCCGGGGAGGAGCACCACGCTCGAGAACGCTGAGGAGCGGGGCGAAAGGATCGCGGCCAAGCTCGGCTTGCAGGACGAAGACGACGTGCTGGCTGCCTTGCGGTCGGCGAGTTGGGAAGACCTCATCGTCGCGGCCTCTGACCGGGAAGTGGGTTTCCGTACCAATGTGACGGTCGACGGATGGGTTCTTCCCGAGTCGGTCGACACCACCTTCGTGCAGGGCGAGCAGTACGGCGTACCGCTGATAGTTGGTGCCAACGCCGGCGAGCGATCGCTGCGAACGAGTGTCCCCATGCTCGGCAACGTGCATAGCGCGACCGGGTCGTCGAGCACCTACCTCTATAGCTTCTCGCACGTGCCCACCGGCTGGCGCAACGAGCCGTGCGTTGCTTTCCACGGTATCGAGATCCCCTACGTCTTCGGCTATATCCCGGAAGGGCTGCTGTCACCGACAATTCTCTTCCTCTCCCGTGGCGGCGGCTGCACGTCCGACGACCCGGGAACCGACGGGCTCGACGACGAGGTAGCGGAGTGGACACTGCAAATGTGGTCGCAGTTCGCTAGGACTGGCGATCCGAGCGTCCAAGGTCTGATCGAATGGCCCGCCTACACCGAGGACAACGGTACTTTCCTCGACATCGGCGGCTCCCTCGAGGTCAAAACGGGCATCGAGAACAGCTACGTCCAGCCACCGGGACGCGATGGTTAAGCCTCGACTCACGTACTTCTTCGGAGAACTATCCTGTGGCGTATCTGCCTTCCACCTACGGCTAGGATATGTGCGTTAAATTATTGTTGAGTCCAATGACTCGGGAACCCAGTTTTTTCTTCACCAAAGTCTCCTCATCCAAGACAGTACTTCCCGGAGTGGTAGATGGGAATACGCAATGGGGCAAGCGATTCCGCGGAAAATCTCACGCTAACGAAACTTCGCCGCCACGAACTACCCATGTGATACCCTCCAGGAAGGACCTA
>JAKUTH010000035.1 GCA_022448085.1 Pseudomonadales bacterium
CACGTGGCGACTCGTGTCCAGCTGGGCTTGAATGCTAGCGTATGCGTCGGCAAAGTTCCGGGCTGGGTCGATGTCGACCGATTGTATTTCGCCGACGGGATACCCCCTCGGAACCCTACCACCCAATCCTGAGCTAACGAGCAGGTCACCCTCTCTGAGATCTGCCGTCGTCGAAACATGTTCAAGATCAAGTCGATCGCTACGACCTGTTCCGACTGCAATCGAACGAAATCCGGACCGCACGATCTCTATCGGGATCGCATGCCTAGGATCTGACACCATTAAAACTCGAGCGTTAGACTGCCTTGTCGCAATAATTTGGCCGAACAACCCTTCAGCATCAATCACTGCCTGGCGAACCCTCACGCCATCACTCTCCCCCTTGTCGACAACCACTTCGCGCCGCTGATTATTTGGGTCGATTCCCACGATTTCCGCGACCAAAACGTCTGCGGACAACCGCCCACGGCTTCCGAGTAGTCCCCTCAGACGGATATTTTCAGCTTCGATGGCGACCAGTCGCTGCGAACTATATGAAAGTTCCCGTATTTCCTCTTCTAGATCGGAATTCTTTTCTTGCATCTTATTTCGAGAAGCAAAAAACTCGATCAACAGGCCTGTCGTGAAATAAGGGGCTTCCGCAATTGATTGGATTGGCCTTGCGATTACAGAAAAGCCCACCTTCAGCGGGTTGAGCATCGTCTGGTCGCGCGACTCCACCACTAGCAAACAAACCGAGGCGAATAACAGAACGAATAGTACGTACTTAGAACTCGACTCGGTGGTGAACAGCCGCTTAATTGTCGTTCACCCGGTCATTCGTATAAAAAAAGAATGATGCATCGGGGAATAATAATCGTGGGTACGCCCTAGCATTCTCGCGTCCCATTATTGCTAACTACAGCAGTGCGTTGGGTTTTGCGCGCTCGAGATCCTCGAGGTGCTTTCCGCCCCCTAGCACGACGCAAGTCAGCGGGTCCTCGGCGACGGTCACGGGCAATCCGGTTTCTTCCGCGAGGAGTATGTCAATGTCTTTTAGGAGGGCTCCGCCGCCAGTCAATACTATCCCGCTCTCCGCTATGTCAGACGCAAGCTCGGGTGGACATTGCTCTAGTGCTCGTTTCACCGCCTGCACAATCATTGAGAGAGGCTCCTGGAGCGCGGTGAGAATATCGTTGCTATTGAGTGTAAAACTGCGAGGTACGCCTTCGGCTAGATTTCGGCCACGCACATCAATTTCTAATATGTCTTTTTGGGGATAAGCCGTACCTATCTCCTCTTTTATTTTTTCTGCGGTAGCTTCACCAATCAAACTACCCTGAGTTCGACGTACATATGCGCCAATAGCTTCATCGAATCGATCGCCCCCAACACGCACACTGTCCGAATACACAACACCGCTGAGCGAAATAATCGCGAGTTCTGTAGTACCACCGCCGATGTCAATCACCATCGTACCAACCGCCTCATCGACAGGAAGGCCCGCGCCAAGCGCAGCAGCCATAGGTTCTTCAAGCAGGAGTACATCGCGCGCTCCAGCCCGTTCAGCAGATTCTCTAATTGCACGCTGTTCGACCTCGGTCGACTTGCACGGTATACACACGACGATTCGTGGACTGGGTTTAAGACCGAGTGCATGTTTGGGATGTACTTTCTGAATGAAGTGCCTGAGCATCTGCTCAGTTACATCGAAATCAGCGATAACACCGTCCTTCAGCGGTCGGACGGCCGTGATGTCGCCTGGGGTTCGGCCGAGCATGCGTTTTGCGTGCATACCGATCGCTTCAATTGATTCTCTACCGTTCTTATGAGTGCGAATTGCAACGACGGAAGGTTCATCCAAAACAATACCCTGCCCACCCACGTAAATGAGCGTATTCGCTGTACCCAGGTCAATAGAGAGATCCCGGGAAAACAGCCCTCGGATAGTCTTCAGCACCTTGTCTTTCTCTGATCCCCGTGCGGGACTCAGCACTCTAGCACGAGACCCTGACCACCTGAAGCAAGGAGATTGTCGCGACACTGTTTGTTGTATGCTGGTGACTCGGCCCTGATATAAAAGACCTTAACCAAGTCGCCGAACCTGCTTTAGATTATGCGGCTTCCGACGAGCTGAGGTAGCCTGAAAGTGGACCAACAAACAATCGATAAACTGCTATCGCTGAGCCGACTCTCGTTGTTACCAGACGATCGAGAAAAGCTATTGCGAGACCTATCCTCCATCGTTGGACTGGTCGATTTCATGCGATCGATCGATACCGAAGGCGTCGAGCCGCTAGCACATCCTCTCGAGGTCACCCAACGGCTTAGACCGGACGAGCCCGATACATCTTTCGACCAAGAACATTATCAGGCGATAGCTCCACAAATTCGTGACGGCCTCTACTTAGTTCCAAGAGTCGTTGAATGAATCCATACGCAAGTGTGACTCAGCTGCGTTCTGGCCTCGATAACGGTGACTTCAGTGCGGACGAACTCGCACATTTTTACCTCGACCGAATCGATGCAGCAGAGGACCTTAACTGCTTTATAACCGTTGACGCCGAAGGCGTTCTCGCGGCTGCCAAAAGAGCCGATAAAGCTATCGCGGACAAGCGTATCGGCCCACTAACAGGCATTCCTATCGCCCATAAAGACATTTTCTGCACGCGAGGATTATTGACGAGCTGCGCGTCGCGCATGCTCAACAATTTTGTCGCACCCTACGACGCAACGGTTGTAGACCGATTAAAACGAGCCGGCGCCATTACGATTGGTAAAACCAATATGGACGAATTCGCAATGGGCTCAAGTAATGAAACCAGTTTCTACGGGCCGGTGAAAAATCCATGGGATCGAGAGTGTGTTCCCGGTGGTTCCTCGGGCGGCTCAGCCGCCGCGGTCGCAGCAGGCTTGGCCGCCGCATGCACCGGGAGCGATACCGGAGGTTCAATTCGGCAACCCGCGAGCTTTTGTG
Source organism: Pseudomonadales bacterium (assembly GCA_022448085.1). Lineage (GTDB taxonomy): Bacteria > Pseudomonadota > Gammaproteobacteria > Pseudomonadales > Azotimanducaceae > UBA11889. Next base: position 2,957 of record JAKUTH010000035.1, read on the forward strand.
GTGTTACTGGTTTAAAGCCGACCTACGGAAGAGTCTCTCGCTACGGCATGATTGCGTTCGCCTCGAGTTTGGATCAAGGCGGGCCTCTCGCACGCTCAGCCTCAGACGCCGGGACCCTGCTTAACGCGATGGAAGGATACGACCCAAACGATTCGACCAGTGCGATCGCCGACCCGACCGACATATTTAGCTCGAGTCGTGCACTAAAAATAGGCATTCCATCCCAATACTGGAATGACCTCAGTCCCTCATTGACAAAGGTGCTTGAAGAAGCGCGTCGGACTCTGGAATCCTTAGGTCATCGCGCCGTTCCAGTGGAGCTACCGCACACCAACGCCGCGACTGCCGTCTATTATGTGATCGCTGGAGCTGAAGCCTCGACCAATCTGTCGAGATACGACGGTATTCGTTACGGCCACCGAGCCGCGTCACCGGAGAATCTAGAAGATCTCTATCAATTTTCTCGCTCCGAGGGCTTCGGCAGCGAAGTTAAACGACGAATCTTGACAGGTACCTATGCACTTTCGGTAGGTTACTACGACGCCTACTATCTGAAAGCTCAACAAATTCGCCGTCTTATCCGCCAGGATTTCTTAGACGCCTTCGGGGAAGCAGATATCATTCTCACGCCCGTCTCACCTTCAACTGCGTTCAAAAGGGAGGCATTGATCGAAGATCCTATCAGCATGTACCAACAAGATATCTACACGACACCGGCTAGTCTGGCTGGGCTCCCCGCCCTCTCACTTCCCTGCGGAGTGAGCGATCAAATGCCCGTGGGTATGCAGTTTATTGGTCCGCACTTTGGCGAGTCATTGTTGCTGACGCTCGGACGGGAATATCAAAGCGAAACCGACTGGCACGCGCTGCATCCGGCGGACAATCATGACTGAATGGGAGGCAGTTATTGGGCTGGAAGTTCATGTTCAGCTTGCAACACGTTCGAAAATATTTTCGCGTGCTGCTACGACCTTCGGTGAATACCCGAACAGCAATGCAAACGCGGTCGACATCGCGTTACCCGGCGTGCTCCCCGTGTTGAACGAAGAAGCCGTGCGCATGGCGATCAAGTTCGGTCTCGCCATTGATGCTGAGATAGCTTCGTCATGCCGTTTTGATCGTAAAAACTACTTCTACCCTGACTTACCAAAAGGTTACCAAATAAGCCAGCTCGACCAACCCATCGTGGGTCGAGGAACATTGCCCATTTCTTTCGGTGACGGCTCTATTCGCGAGATCGGGATCACGCGTGCTCATCTCGAAGAGGACGCCGGCAAATCCATTCACACTGCGTACGACGGTCTAACCGGAATTGATCTAAACCGGGCGGGGACGCCCCTGCTCGAAATTGTCTCCGAGCCCGAATTATATTCGGCCGCCGAGGCCGCTGCTTATTTTCGAGAGCTTCATGGCCTTGTCACAACCCTCGAGATCTGCGATGGCAACCTTAACGAAGGCTCAATGCGCTGCGACGCGAATATCTCTATTCGGCCGAAGGGCGCGGTGATCCTGGGCGAACGCACCGAAATCAAGAACGTCAATTCGTTTCGGTTCGTCGAAAGGGCCCTCAATTACGAAATCGACCGTCAAATTGCAGTCCTCGAATCGGGTGGTAAAGTCGTTCTCGAAACGAGGCTTTATGATTCCGAGAGAGATGAAACTCGCTCCATGCGTTCAAAAGAATCCTCGGACGATTATCGTTATTTTCCAGATCCCGATCTCTTGCCCGTGGAGATCCCCGATGAGCTCATCGAGTCCGTCCGCGTGACTATGCCCGAACTCCCTACAGCTAAACGCAACCGATACATACATGAACTTGGTCTAACCGATTATGAGGCGGGTCGACTTATCGAAGACCCCCTTGGAGCAAGATACTTCGACGCAGTAGCAGAGCTAAGCGTCGACGCAAAACTTGCCGCTAACTGGATTCTCGGCGACGTTGCCGCCGCACTCAACCGCGACGAAATCAGCTTCGTCAACGTCCCAATCGCACCCGATCAGCTTGGAACACTTCTCAACCGTATCCAAGACGAAACTATAACCGGAAAGATCGCAAAATCTATTTTCGAATTACTATGGACTAAGGGCGGGAGTGTCGACGGAATTATCGAAAGCCAAGGATTACGGCAACTAGACAACACTAGAGAACTGGAAGGCGTTGTATCCCAAATCATCAGCGATTTCCCGGACCAGGTCGGGCAGTTCCGCGAAGGTAAGGAGAAAATACTCGGTTTTTTCGTCGGCCAAGTTATGAAAGCAACGAATGGTAAAGCTAACCCGAAACAAGTTAACGAAATCCTCCGGCGTGAACTTCGCGCGTAATCCCTTACGTTTTAACTAAATTAACTTGAGATCGTCTTGGTAAGAACGCCACGGCTCATCATCCATAAACAAACAGCGTTCATGGGTACGGAAGTTGACGTAATTTGCGTTCTAGGTATTGGCGTTCATGTTGGATATCTCTCCAGCTGGCTTCGCCTGCGAGAGCGTCCTTCTTTTCGGTGATATCTGGCCATATCTCAGCCATCGCTACATGAATCTCCATGCGCTCAACATCGTACGAGCCTATAGACACAGCTCCTTGGTATTAAGACGTCTTTAAGTGGCCGGCCTCTTCGCGGTAATCCAATCCGCGTACCTACCACCATATCCGACTGCGTCCCAGCGGGCTTGAATTAACTTCATGATCCGTGAAATGCCGTCTGCAGGGATTTTCGGACTGGCAAGCACTTGCTCAATGATATTTGGAGTGATCTGTTTCGAATTGCGGCGACTCTCCACTATGTTGCCCTTGCCAGTGAGGACGTTGCCGAGCCCGTACACTCCTTCCACGAGTCGCCCCTCTTCGTTGTTTTGCCATTGGTACAACTCCCCTTTCATCGGCACACCATCAATCGGTACCGGCGTGCTACCTATCGAGCTAATTACTTGTTTCGAATGTGCTTCGAACTCAGTGTTCTCTAATCTTAGAACGCGCCCACCAACTATTTCGGTACGTTGAAACACGAAACCGTTTAACGCGCCATTTTTTTCGATAAACTCCACAGGTACAACATTCGGCTGAAAACGCACTAAGTACTTCCGAATCACTTTGTCCATAATTTTGACCCGAGTGCCTTTGAGCTTCTCCATGCGCTGAGCAGTTGGGTTTTTTATGTTCTCGAGTGGCATGTCTTCTTTGCCGCGTCGATAAAAGAGCGTGCAGCCTCGGATTTTGAAGTCGTTTGGCGTAAGGCCATGCGCCTCCAGGGTTCTTGGGATTCCCCGCACCTCCATCTGTTCGATATCGACTGCGATCCCTCTATCTCCAAGGGCTCGAGCGTATAGCTCCAGGTTTAAGATTTTGCAGACATCGATCGAAGCCAGGCCACCTCCAATGACGATGGCATCATCGTGGATGGGAAAGCCCTCACCGGCGAAGCCACTTTCTTCATAGTGGTTGAACCAATAAACGAAAGGGTTCTGATAGCTCAATCCGTTTCCGACAAAACGGTCAACGCCTTTGATTGGCAGAGAGCGATCACGCCATGCTCCATGAGCAAGGATGAGAGCGCTTAGACCTATACCGTTCGAGAGAGTAGAAAAAGAAAGGTCTTTGCCAAGTTGGGTGCCCGGGACAAAGACCACTCCCGGAGTCGAAAGATTTTCGTCAATCTTGGCGTACTCCTTGCTACGCAGCTTGGAGTGCCAACGCGGGAGACCATCCTCGATCTTTCCGTAAGGGCGAATATTTTGTTCAAAGACGACTGCGATGGATCCCGCTTTCGCAACGAGAGCCGCCGCCTCCGAACCACCAACCGCCCCGCCGCAAATCCCGACGATGTGACGAGCTTCTGATAAAGAGGATAGATTCATCGGCATATGTTACGGGGGTTTTATCGCTACGCCAAAACGCAATCTCCTCTGCGACACAATCGACGAAGTCGTTAGGATCAACTCTGGCCTTGCATGTAACTGGACCCAAACCCGACCAAAACGAAAACCTCTAATCCACAACAACCGGGTGGACCCTGCACAAACACCACCGAGGTTCTGACTGACCAGTATCATCCGAATCCAGTGTCGTCAAAGCGTATGAACGCGCTCGATTCAACCGCTAGTATCGCCTGCCACCATACCGTATCCTCTTGTCATTAACGGATTTGGACGCAGGGGGGAGACTATGTCCGACAGCCCTTTACCCGCGGTTGACTATCTGAAGATTCCAGACGACGGTGACCCATACCTTGAGGGATACAAATGCTCATCTTGCGAGGCGATTTTTTTAGGAGAACGTGCCAACTGCTCGAAGTGCGGTGAGCGCGATCAGATGGAAGCCGTCACGTTGGCCAATAGCGGTACCCTGTACGCGTATTCCATCGTACATCGATCATTTCCCGGCATTGACGTTCCCTACATATCGGCAATTGTTGATTTAGACGGCGGCGGCACGGTCAAAGGAAATTTGATCAATGTTGATCCTGAACCCGAAAAAATAGAATTCGGCATGCCCATCGAGGTGGTCTACGATGACGCGCTAGGCCGTAAGGACGGCGAAGGTAACTCGTATCTTTCCTACTTCTTTCAACCAAGCAACGCAGCCAGCTGAGGAATAATCAAATGACAGACGCATATGTAGTTGGTGTGGATATGATCAAGTTCGGGCGGTTTCCCGATAAAACCGTCCCGCAGATCGGCGCTGAAGCCACCCACCTCGCCCTTGACGACAGCGGCCTAACCATTCAAGACATGGAGGCCCTCTACTGCGGAAATTTGGGCCAAGCAAGTGGCATGGTCGGTCAACGCATTCTCCAAGAGATCGGCCAAACAGGAATTCCCGTGGTCAACGTATCCAATGCTTGTGCTACCGGAGCAACCGCGTTCCGCGAGGCATGGGCATCGGTCAAGGCCGGCCTCTACGATTTAGTCATCGCCGTCGGCGTAGAGCAGATGGGTAGAGGTCTTTTAGGCGGTGCCGGAGGATCTAAAGGTATTTCAAAAGAAGGTCTTTTGGGTTCAGGAACAATGCCCTCCGTTTTTGCGGAAGCAGGCATGGAGCATGCTCGAAATTACGGCACGACGTTCGAACAGTTCGCTAAAGTCTCTGTAAAGAACCATCACCACTCGACGATGAATGCGAAAGCGATGTACCAAATCGAAACACCGCTCGAAACGGTTATGAACGCCGAAATGATTTCGTACCCGAATACGAAACTTATGTGCTCCGTAAACGTCGATGGTTCCGCCGCAGCAGTCATCGCGTCCGAAAAGAAAGCAAAAGAACTCGGTCTAATGAGCCGCGCGGTCAAAATACGCGCCTCCATTCTGACTTCAGATCCATGGCAGGAACGTGATCTGGTCATGCCCGATGTCAACACATGTACGCGCCGAGCCGCTGCCGCGGCCTACGAAATGGCGGGCCTCGGTGCCGAAGACATCGACCTGGTGGAGTTACACGACTGTTTTGCGACGGCAGAAATTCTCCATTATGAAAACCTTGGGCTTTGCGACGACGGCGAAGCCGGTCGGATGATCGACGACGGAGAAGTGGCTCTGGGTGGAAAGGTTCCGGTAAACGTGTCTGGTGGTTTGCTATCCAAGGGCCACCCGCTCGGTGCGACGGGCATTGCTAACATCTATGAGGTATCAACCCATTTGCGCGGTGAAGCAGGTCAGCGCCAAGTCGAGGGAGCTCGCATCGGCCTAACTCATGTTATCGGGCTAGGCAGTGCGTGCGGGATCCACATCCTCGAAAAAGCGTCGTAACTCACGTGCACTGAACTGGGGGCTTCCCGCGCTCACGCTGGTGGTCCCCGTTCGTTGGCATTCGGCGATATCTCATGCGCATCGGGGTAGTTAGCGATACCCACAATAACCTCCGGAATGTCACACGGATCGTTGAATTATTCAACGAGGCGAACGTTGACGTAGTCGTCCACACTGGCGATATCACGCAAGCTAAAACTCTCGATGTGCTGGCTGATCTACAATCGCCTCTGGTTGGTGTATTCGGCAATAATGACCAGGAGCGTGCATCACTCGACTTGGCGGTCGCGACACATGGTTTTTACTTCCAAGATCCACCGTATGAAGTAGTCTGGGCATCTCGTCGCATCGTCATCGTGCACGATCCAGCTGAATTGGACGGCGTACTTACGACCGACCATGACGTTGCTCTGCATGGCCATACGCACCTGCAACGCATCGAGAACCGGTCCTCTCAACTGATATTTAATCCCGGAGAGTGTGCGGGTCACACGCAAGGACTAAATGCCATCGGAATTGTTGAACTCGATTCCCTCGAGGCGAAGCTCATTCGTTTTTAGCGCTCGAATTCTGCGAGAAAACGAGCAATCCGCGCAGCGTTTGCTCCCAAATCGCTCACCCCCACTCGAGACACCGATCGTAAATCGATTAGTGACGCTCCATTAGCAGCCCGAATACGAATCACGACATCGTCTTTAAATCCAAACCAGAACGTGGTCGCCGTGGATTCAACGATGCCCGCGCGGCGATCCCTATTAACGATTTCCCAGCCCATCGCTGTTGCCACCGCTAAGGCTCGATCAAAACTTTCGTTGAGATCACGACCGGTATGCAATGTTATGATCGCCGGATACGCGATCGCTTGTTGCTGTCTATCCTCGTCCGAGTACGTCAGATCGTTGCTGTTCCTACCTCGCACTTTAATCAAATGGTCGAATTCCGGAGGGTCTATCAAATCGGTGGAAATATCGTGGATTGGAGGCAAACGACTAGCGTCAAGGAACTGCACGAACATGATAGCCAAGACCAGCGAACTGAGCATCGCTCCATAGACAAAAGGCGCACGACGTTTGATCGGGCCCGCCCCACGCGAAAACACCAACGCAGCGATCCCCCAAACCGCGCAAATCAGCGCGACCACAATCCCAGCAAATAGAAAATAAAAACCCACGAAAAAGGACCAAAGACCAAATCGGCTGCCGAGCGCACCCAGCAATAGCATGAGCACCGCGATGAGGGCGCCTGCCAGGACGAATCGGGAAGCTCGGTAACTCGTAAACATGTTCCAACTATCCCACGAAAACTCAGGTCAGCAAACCACAGCGTCTTTTCACTTTTAAGTTGGCTACAATAAAATGGAAAATCCGTCCCTACATGCGTCTCACCAACGGTTTTAGTGAGTACCGCGAGGAGAATTGAATATCCGATATCGTTGGATCGCCTATCACTCTATGGGAGACGGCTCGTGACAACGGCTAAAGCGGATGCCCTCGTGGTCGAGGGTGTCAACGTTACCGAACGCGTCGCCGAAATCGAGGGTCAAGGTTACACCCTCATCCCCGATTTTATCCAAGCAGACGAGATAGCTCGAATCCGACACGCATTTGACACCGAAGTACAGATCACCGAAATGCGAGCGATTGGTACAGACACGGGCAAGACCTTACGGGCACATAACCTGCTGGCAAAAACCCGGGCCGTTGACTACCTCTTCCTCGACCCCCGTGTTCGGGCTCTCATCGAAGGTGTGCTGGGATCTCGGGTACAAATTAATGTAACCACGTTGTTCAACATACTCCCGGGCGAAACCAAACAATTTCTACATCAGGACGATGGGCTCTGGCCTATCAAGAGGCCCCACCCCCACTTCGTCTGCAATGCTCTAATTGCCCTCGATGATTTCGACATCGAAAATGGAGCAACGCACATCGTTCCTTACAGTCACAGCTGGCACGATCGACCCGTTGATCAATCAGTAGAAACGTTACAGGTAACCATGAGCGCCGGAACGATGCTGATGTGGGAAGGCGGCTTATGGCATGGCGGCGGTGCCAATACCTCGCCAGATCGAGAACGCCTCGGATTTTTTATGAGCCATAACGTTGCGTACTTACGACCGCAGGAAATTCAGTTGTTATCGGTTCCGCGTGAAGTGGCAGCGGAGCTGCCCAAGATGCTCCAACGATTACTCGGTTACCACCGATTTGGTTTAGGCGTGGACGGTCGCGATCCCATCGACGTACTCAAGGACGGAGACGTGATCAATCCGAGCGCAAAGGTAGCCTGGTGGCGCGACTGATCGTCTCGTTCGGTGGCTTCCTAACCGTGAGAATACTGACCCTAAGAGATTAGGTTTCCGTCCCCGACCGGCTTATTCTAAGACGGAGCGTCGACAACGAAATCGTGTGAGGACGTGTATTTGAGTTTCAGGGAACCCGCAGCGCGGTACCTTACTTACTCGGTTTATCCCAGTGTCATCCTGGGATGTATCGGGATTTTTTTCGGCTTGTTAAACCTCAACGCAGGGCTCTTAACCAGCTCATATGTAGCCGTTTTCCTCGGTGCTTTCTTGGTCATCGCATTCGAACTCCTCACGCCACACCAGCTAACCTGGAGACCGAAACCATCGGACATCATTGACGACGGTCTCTTCATGCTGGCGGTACAGGTGTTGTTACCTCGCGCATTGTCTTTTCTGGTGGCCTACTACGTTCTCACGTCATTCACGGCACATTCCTGGGTTTTCGGTCTTTGGCCTAACGCGTGGAACATCGGTCTCCAAGTCGGCCTCATGGTCCTAATCGCCGATTTCTTTCGCTATTGGCTACATCGCTGGATGCACGAATCACAGCGGTTATGGAAATTTCACGCGGTCCATCATTCACCAAAAAAACTCTATTGGTTAAATGTGGGGCGGTTTCATCCCGTCGATAAAACCCTCCAATTTTTTCTCGACGCTTTGCCTTTCATCATCCTTGGCGTAGGGGAAGACGTGCTTGCCCTTTATTTTGTGTTCTATTCCATCAACGGTTTTTTTCAACACTGCAACATTCAACTTCAATTGGGTCCTTTAAATTACCTGATCAGCGGTCCCCAACTGCATCGCTGGCACCATTCACGCATATCCAAAGAAGCCAACTCCAATTACGGCAACAACATCATTGTTTGGGATCTTGTCTTTGGTACCTATTTCTTCCCCAAATCGAGGCGCGTTGAGGAACTCGGATTACTTAATCGAGACTACCCACTCGACTTCCGAGCACAAATGCGAACACCATTTTCTGGCAGCATCGATCGATCAAAGTTACCGCTTCGATCGACGGCGGAATCCATTATTAATGGTCTTTTCAACCTCAGAATGCGTCTCCTTCGCCACAGGCTTTATCAGCCGTTTATCGACAACAGTAAAAACACCCAAGACACACAATTAACAACGCTGCGACGAATACTGACGAACAACGCGGGCACAGAGTTCGGTCGTCAACACCATTTCGATTCGATCAAAAGTCACGAGGACTATGTAAAAAACGTACCCGTACACGAGTACGAAGATCTCCGGCCATTCATCGAAAAACAAGATGCAACACGAGCCTCTATCCTGACAACGAAGCCCGTAGTTATGTACAACCAAACGAGCGGCACCACGGGCCGCCCTAAATACATTCCCGTTTTACAAGAAACTCTCGATTCGTTGAAAGATACGCAAAATCTTTTTACGTTTCTTCAGTACCAATACTGCCCCGAGGCATACGCGGGACGAATCCTCGGGATGGCAAGCCCCGATATCGAGGATCATTTGGAATCGGGCACGCCGGTCGGAAGCGCTTCAGGGCACGTATACAAATCCATGCCTCGGTTAGCGCAAAGAAAGTTCGTCGTGCCCAACATGGTTTTCTCGATCCAAGACTACGAGACTAAATATCTCGTCATCTGCCGCTTGGCCCTTGCGCACAACGACATCACGTTATTGGCGAGCCCCAATCCGTCGACTTTCCATAAATTGCTGGAACTGACTAACGACAACAAGGAAGCGCTCATTGCGGATATTGCAACAGGCACATGCCGCTTTCTGGGAGAAGTTGATGCAAGAACTCGAGCAACCATTCAAAGACGACTACATCGCAATCCAAAGCGTGCCCGCGCACTCGAATCTATTGCCACAAAAAATGATCGTATTTCGTTTGCGGCTGCTTGGCCCTACCTGAAACTGGTGACCACCTGGACCGGTGGCAGCTGTGGGATTTCATTGGACTCTATTCGACCGGATTTACCGCCCGACATCCAAGTTGCCGACCTCGGTTACCTATCCAGCGAGTTTCGTGGGACCGTCACCATTGACACAGAAACCAATGGGGGCGTCCCCACCATTGACGAGAACTTTTTCGAGTTCGTGCGAAAAAGCGAATGGGAAGAAGAGCGGCCCTCGTTCCTGCCACTACACCAGCTTGAATACGGCGAGGCGTACTACGTTTTTGTTACTACGCCCGCGGGGCTCTATCGATACAACATGAATGACATCGTCACCGTCGGTGGCAAGTTCTTCACCACACCCACACTACTGTTTTCGCAAAAAGGCAAAGGGATCACTAACGTTACTGGTGAAAAACTTTACGAAAGCCAGCTGATTGATGCGATGAACGCGACCAAGTCCCACTTTGAAATCGACCTGCGCTTCTATCAAGCTTTGGCCGACGACGCGGAAATGAAATACCGTATCTACGTTGAGGTAGCGACAGAACAGCGCATCGACACAAAAGCGGTCGGTGAGTACGTTGACGGTCAATTCCGGGATGCAAATATGGAATACAAATCCAAGCGCGCGAGCGGCCGCCTGGGTCCACTAGAAATGGTTCAGCTCCAACCGGGAACCGGGGAGGCGTACAAATTGCATTACCTCGCTGCAGGTCAACGAGAAAGCCAGTTCAAACCCGTCATCCTGCAACATACAAAAGATTTTTCGTTCGATATATCGGCGCACCGAATGTCATGAATATTCGCGACATTGAGGCGCGAGCGCTCGATATTCCGTTTCGACATCATTTCAAACATCACAGCGCCGATCGATCTCGCACCCAAGCATTACTGGTAAGGACCCGCACGCGGAACGAGTGCATTGGTTTCGGTGAAGGGTGTCCACGCGAATATGTAACAAACGAGACACTCGCCGGCTGCCTTGCCTTTGTTGAACACCATGCTGCCGACCTTGCAAAAAGCATCCACTCCACGAACGACCTCGACGCCTGGATCGATCAGCACGAACACCAAATCAATGCCAATCCAGCGGCATGGTGTGCGATTGAGCTGTCGCTACTTGATGCCATCTCGAAAGATCTTGGTCAAAGCATTGAAACCACCCTGGGGTCACCACCACTCGCCGGCAACTTTCAATACACAGCGGTACTTGGAGACAACTCCCCGTCAGCATTCGGTCAACTGGTCGCACAATACGTTGGGCTTGGCTTCGGCGACTTCAAGATAAAAATTACCGGCGAGGTGCAGAACGACAACGAAAAGCTTTCCCTAGTCCTAGATGCCGTGCCCGACGCTCGTATACGACTCGATGCCAACAACATTTGGGGAACCGTAGAAGAGGTATCGACGTATTTACATTCACTTTCTGTTGCGCCTTTTGCTCTCGAAGAACCGCTCCAGCCGAGAGCGTTTGACGAGCTCAATCGTTTGCTTCGAACAACCTCGGTCCCAATCATCCTCGACGAGTCATTTCTCAACATAGGCCACTTCGATCTGATCGATACATCGCAGAACAACGTAATCATTAACATTCGAATTTCAAAGATGGGTGGCTTAATGCGAGCGCGCTCAATCGCTCGGCTTCTATCTGACGTGGGAGTTCCACTAATTATCGGCGCGCAAGTCGGTGAAACCAGTCTTCTGACCCGCGCCGGTCTTTGCCTCGCGAACGAATTTAAGGAGTGCGTTATCGCTCAGGAGGGTGCTTTCGGGACGTTGTTGCTTGAAAGCGACGTCACCAACGAGTCATTGATGTTCGGTTCCAAAGGTCGCCTCGCCTGTCCAGGCGCGGGCCAAGACGTGGCCGCGCACGGATTCGAAATTCGATACAAATCCGACTTATTTGGTTCTGACGCGTCAGATTCGTAGGTAGTAGGCTACTCTGAGCCCCCAATGCAGCCTTTCGATGATCGACTAATCCCGCGCCTACTCTGGTTTCTGCAGGGGCTTTTCCTTGCCCGCGTCGTCGGCCAGATTCTTGTGCAATTTTGGGGCGTGGAATTTCTACCACCTGCGCCGGAATGGTACTCGGGCGTTGTCGACTACCCCCCGCTTCTCCTCTTTCAGCTGACGATTCTCGGATTGCAAACGTGGGTTAACGTTAATTTCACTCAACGCGCAGGCTTTTTTGCCGTCCGAAGTCGACGGTTTGGCAAGGCACTCGTCGTCTTCGGTGCTATTTATTTACTGGTCATGGTGACTCGATACGCCCTTCGAATGACTCTGTATCCCCTGGAACGTTGGACCGGTGGCTCTATCCCCATCTTCTTCCACTGGGTGTTAGCGAGTTATTGCATCGCGTGGGGTCTGCACACAATCTCTCTAGTGAGCCACCGGCGTAGCTCGCCTTTTATCATCCGGTGGCGTCGACTTCGTGTCGTCACTGGGTCGGCAATATCACTTGTTTTGATCAGCTGCTACCTCGGTTGGGTTAGTTATCTCGCAGCACCCGCATTTCTGGTTTGGAAGACCACCGGGCGTGTTCCACTGCACGCGGTTCGAATCGAAGCCGGGCAGTCTCTTGAGACAGAAGACGGTACGAAGCTGGTCGCAGACCTGTACCACCCGATAAGGGCAGGTATTAAAAGTCCCACCATCCTAGTGCGTCTGAACTATACAAAAACGGCTAAACAGACACTGTTCGCACGCCTGATCGGGCGAAGCTGGGCAGAACAAGGATTCACCGTCGTTCTCCAAGGCACGCGCGGTCGGTATGAGTCCGAAGGCGAATACATCCCCTTCCGGCACGAACGTCGCGATGGGCAGGAAACCTTAAGCTGGCTCTCTCAACAACCCTGGTTTAACGGCAAAGTCGGTACTTGGGGAGGCTCTTATTTCGGCTATACGCAGTGGGCGATCGCTGACAATGAGTCACCCCCGCTATCCGCCATGTACGTTTATGAGTCGAGTACAGATTTCTTTCGTACGCTATACCGAGGCGGCGCCTTCGGACTTCAATCAGCACTGTGGTGGGCTAACACCGTACATTTTGAAAGCTTTGAAAGCGTTACACCCGAGCTCGTCACACGTGGAGCTAGCGGCTTCCCAGTAATCGAGGCAGACGATCGATCCGTTTCGGATGTTGGTTTTTACAATGACTGGGCGAGCCACCGTCAACGAGACGCCTTCTGGCAACAAGTGGACGGTACCCAACGTTCGAACGTGACAAAGGCCCCCGTCTTGTTGTTGGCCGGTTGGTATGACCCGTTCCTTCAGACACAGCTCGACGACTTCAAGGTCCTTCATAGTCATACCGATGCATCAATATCCAAACAATCGCGGCTCATAATCGGACCTTGGGGTCACGCCAAGAACGTGTTTTTCCCAGACGGGAGTTCGACCGAGAATTTTCGCTTTGTCTCGATCGCTAGTAGTTTCGACTGGTTTGATCGACACCTTAAGGGGCGCAAAGTTGTACAAACGCCTCCAGTCCGAATATTTGTCATGGGAGACAACCGTTGGCGCGACGAACAAACATGGCCACTACCACGTGCCGTTAACACCAAATTGTTTCTTCAAAGCGATGGCCATGCCGCCGACCCCAGCGGCGACGGTCAACTTTTACTCGAAGCGCCTTTTGACACTCACACACCCGACGTCTTTACCTACAACCCGCTGAACCCGGTACCCACTCGTGGCGGCGCGTTTATGGGTCCGGGAATGGCGATCAAACAACAAAACACGATCGAATTGCGTCCCGACGTACTCTCGTATACCTCAAGTCCTTTGGCTGAAAACGTCGAAGTCACTGGCTATGTTCGCGCGACTCTCGTCGTTTCAACTGACGCCGCATCGACGGACTTCACTGCAAAACTTGTCGACGTCTATCCCGACGGGTCTGCCTACAACATTACCGACGGTATCCTAAGGCAACCCTATGACCTCGGTGATCAACGAGTGTCCATCGTGATCCAATTAGGCGCAACCAGTAATGTCTTCCAGAAAGGTCACCGGATTCGTTTGGACGTTTCCAGCAGCAACTTCCCTCTTTTCGACCGTAATCCAAACACCGGTACACCAATCGCGTTCGAAACACGCACAGTCGCTTCGCTACAAAAAATCCACCACGATGTATCCACACCGTCATTTGTTGAGTTACCTATCGTGCCCGTCAAAAACGGCGTGCAGCTAATTCGTTTCCGTGTGGACGAATAATCGGGTTACTTCGAGCGGTACTGACGGAAAACGCCGACTCCAGCTCTAATCAGTGCATTGAAGCGTCGTGAACGCATATTTCTCTAGCGTGGCGGTCACCCGGCTAGGACGGGCTTTATCGACATGTTGATCTCTGGCGTATCGCGTATCGCCTATAGACCAATATCATTTACGTTGTAGTCGGCGAGTGTACTTTCCCGCGACTTCCTCGAATAGGTGTGGCTCTCGTGTCTCAACGGAAGGTAAACATAGGGATCTTCATCGTCAAAATGTTGAGAACGCGCGTCGACGGCAAGTGGAATGATTCGCGAACGTTTGGCCACATAGTCTTCGTCGTACGGATTTTCTGCCCATCCCTGTACGCCTAATACCGACGACCTTCGATGAAAGCCGAACACAAACGTTGCCCGTTGGGCCGCAGACGTGTTGGCGAAAGAGCCATGCAGCACCTGCCGATTACAAATTGCCACATCCCCCGCTTTCATAAGCATCGGAACAGCATCTGACAGTCGATCCGAGCCGTTCTCTTCGACCTTTTTTTTGATATCAATTTTTCCTTGATCATGGCTGCCCGGCACTACCCATAGAGCGTTTTCCGGGGTCGTGTCATAAAGCTGCACAATAAAGTTACAGCCGTGAGTCCCACGATCAAGGTCCAATTTATCCCAATGCGTAGTGCCGTCTTGATGCCAGGCGACGGAAGGCCCTAATCCAGCTTGCTTCACCCAAACGGTGTCGGTGAACGGCGTAAAGTCCGGACCATTAATCGCCTCCGCCACCCGAAGTAATTTTGGGTGCCCGTACAGTCGTAAACAGGCATCCATTAGTTGCAAGCATCCGGAAATATTCAACAACACTTCGTCGGGTGCGTCATCTGGTGGTGTCGGTTCCGTCATCTTAGACTCGTAACGGCCACCACTCAGGTCGCTACCGCCGTGTGGATCGGATAGAGGTTTTGCAAAACGAAAACTCGGACGCTTAAAGCCCAACCCCGCGGCAGGCCGGCCTTGGTGGTCGACTTTCGATCCACGACCCGTTGGTAAACGATCAAGTAACGCCTCGAAATCGGACACCAATTCGATTCGCTCAGTCGAAGAAAGCGCACCTTCAAATACGTAAAAGCCGCATCGCCAGTAAGTTTCTAGAATGCGCTCATCCACACGGCCGTTGTCATCAAGAATCAAGGGACCACTGTTACCAAGCGTACGCGCTCGATTCTGGCCTTCATCAAAATACTGCTCGCTCATACCATCCTCGTGATTTGACGTGAGTGTAGCGCAACTCGTTCGGCCCACGTTTCCGTTTCTCTATCCCTCCCGACCGAACGAAGCGTCATAGAGATGGCAGGCGACCTGCGATTCATCTGAGTGATTTGGCAATGACCCAGCCTGATTCCTCGCCAAATTAGGCGAATGCACTGAGCAAACACTCATGACCTTAGGACAGCGCGGGTGAAAGTGGCATCCCGACGGCGGGGTTTTTGGGCTCGGCACTTCGCCGACGATCAGCTGCTGTGGGCGCGTCGCCTCCAGAGCGGGATCTGGAAGCGGGATTGAAGAAAGCAAGGCCTGGGTATACGGGTGCTTTGGACTAGCGAATAGTTCATCGCGTCCCGCGATTTCCACGATACGCCCGAGGTACATCACGCCGATGCGATCACTAATGTGGCGAACGACAGAAAGATCGTGAGCAATGAACAAATAGGTGAGGCCCAGCTCCCGTTGTAAGTCCATCAGAAGGTTCAAAACCTGTGCCTGAATCGAGACGTCCAACGCCGATACCGGTTCATCACAGATAATGAGACTTGGCTCGAGCGCCAAAGCGCGCGCGATGCCGATACGTTGGCGTTGACCTCCGCTAAACTCGTGCGGATACCGATCTGACATGTCCGGCAGCAACCCCACCATGTCCATGAGCTCGTCAATCCTCGCGCGAAACGACCGTCTGTCAGTCGCAAGACCATGGACCAGAAGAGGTTCACCAATGATGTCGCGAATCCGCATCCGTGGATTCAACGAACTGAATGGATCCTGATAGACCATTTGCATGCGGCGTCTCAATGGGCGCATCTGGTGTGGTTCGAGCTGAGTGATGTCGTTCCCCTCGAACTTGATCAAGCCACCAGTCAGGGGTTGCATCCGCAACACAGCAAGTGCGGTAGTCGATTTGCCGCATCCACTTTCACCCACCAGACCAAAAGTCTCGCCGTGCCTCAACTCAAAGGACACGCCGTCGACTGCTTTTACACTTCCGACCGGTTTTTGCATGAAGCCCTTGGTTAGAGTGAAATGAACCTTAAGATCATCGACCTTGAGAAGAGGCTCTTCGTTTTTCACCAAGCTCATAACGGATATCCAAAACAAGCGCTGCGATGACTTGGGTTTTGTTCAACCGGGTCTAGCGCGGGAATGCTAGTCCGACAGGCATCGTGCGCATGCTGACACCGGGTTGCAAAAGCACAACCCGACGGAAGGTCCGCCAGGTCCGGAGGTTGTCCATCAATAGTGATCAGCCGCGCACCCGCATCGCCTTCGATACCCGGAATGGACGCCATCAATCCGACGGTATATGGATGTTGCGGATTCGCGTAAAGCTCCTTGGCGTCTGCCGTTTCCACGATTCTTCCGCCGTACATCACTGCCACTCGATCCGCATACCGAGCGACGACGCCGAGATCGTGTGTAATGAGTATCAGCGCAGTTTGGGACTGCTCCGTGAGCTCATTCAACAATGCAAGAATCTGCGCTTGAACCGTTACATCGAGTGCCGTTGTTGGTTCATCAGCGATGATCAGTCTTGGTTCACAAGCTAATGCCATTGCAATCATGACACGCTGTCGCATCCCTCCAGAAAAGTGGTGCGGGTAGTCGTCAAGCCGCTCTTTTGCGTCAGGAATCGCCACTTTGGTTAGCAGCTCGACTGCGATTTCAAACGCTTCGTCCCAGTTCTTGTCTCGATGCAGGCAAATGGGTTCCGCCACTTGCTTCCCAATGGTTAGTACCGGATTCAGCGACGACATCGGTTCTTGAAAAATCATCGCAATGCGGTCGCCGCGGATTCGTCGAATTTCGTCGGTGCTCAACGAGAGTAAGTTCCGGCCCTCAAACACTACCCGACCATGGTCAATCACCCCGTTATCACCGAGCAGGCGCAGAATCGATAACGCCGTGACGCTTTTACCCGAACCACTTTCTCCGACGATGGCAAGCGTTTCGCCCCGTTTTAACGATAACGACAAATCGCTGACCGCCCGGACTTTGCCGCGGTCCGTGCGAAAACTCACCGACAAATGCTCGATGTCCAACAACGTATCCGAGCTCATCTAGAACCCCAATTCCTTTTTTAGCTGCAGATCCAGCCAGATCCGCGCGTAGATCGGTCCGGGCCGGACAGCGCCGGCTCTAAGTTCGCCGGCATAATTCTTCACCCAAGGCCACCAAGCGGTATAGACGTATTCCGTCGGTAGCCAGATATAGGGCGCGAAAGCGAGCAAATCGACGGTCAATTCGCGCACCAGCGCAATTCGATCCGCTTCCTTCGGCATTCGCATCAAGCGTTTTATCTCTGCATCAAACTGTTCGCGTTCAAGCAGCGCAGGATTCCACTTATGCCCGGTAATGAACTTGCGCAGCGACGTCGTCGGGTTTGTGTGGCCGTTATTCATAAAGTAACCGGGGCCATGCGTACGAGTCGTCATGACTGATAGAAACGATGCGTATTCCATCGGTTGGATTTCAATCTCGACGCCAATATCGCCAAGATAGGATTCAATCAAAGGTAAAAGGTCCATGTTGCTGGGACTGCACGAACAAACCTGAACCTTGAAGGTAAATCCATCCGGATAACCGGCTTCTCGAAGCAGCGCCCTCGCTTTTACAGGGTTGTATGTGAAGAGTTCTTGAACTTCAGCCGGCATCTCTTCAAGCGGCTGATAGTAAGCCCCGAATCCAGGATGTTGTGGATAAGCCATGAGTTCCGCATGACCCCCGTAGAACAGGTCAACGATTTCTTTTTGATTCACGGCCAAATTGAGCGCTCGGCGCACACGATGGTCCTTGAAAGCCTCATGGTCGAGTCGAAGAGCAATGAAATTCCCTGTCATCCCCAACCAGCGTGACCACTTGAGCTCTGGCGTGGTTTCTTTTAGATGGTCTACGGCAATCCAGCGTATCGACTCAAGAATGTCGACCCTGCCGGTTCGCAAAGCCGTCAAATAAGTCGCTTCATCCTTAATAATTCGATATTTGACGCGATCGACATACGGGAGTCGATAACGCGTACCTTCGTATTCTTCGTGGTCCCAGTAGTTGTCCCGCTTTGTATAGACGTGCGAGTTGCCATGGATATAGCGAGTCAAATCAAACGGTCCTGTACCTATCAAATTGCGCCAATCCTTTGCGTCCACGTTCGCGAGTTCCGGCGCGGTAATCGATGATTGATATCCGTAGCCAAAGCGATAAGCCCATTCAGCGTTGTATTGATTGAAGTGAAACACCAAGGTGTGATCGTCACGCGCCTCCAGCCCGTCGATGTAATCCCAATAGTCCTGTTGCGCTTTTTTTGGGCTGTTGTTGACCAAGTTGAAAGTAAAGATCACGTCATTCGCAACAAACTCTCTAGCTGCCATCACGCCCGGTTTTTCCGGGAACATGACGCCTTGTCGGAGATTCACGACCAGCGTTAGATCGTCTTCCCAGTGCCAACTTTCCGCCAATTCACCGCGAAGAACTTCCACGGGCAAGTAGGCTTCTGCGACAAACGTGTAATCGCCACCACGACGGACTCCTTTATTCAAATCTCCCGAGAAGAGTTGTTCTCGTACCAAACCGGTGTCGTGATTCGATTTCCACGTCCAATCGACCGGATCCCAAGACAGCGCCGATAATGTGACATAGACCGTGCCGATGTTGAGTTCACCACCATACTGGGGCGTTTCTTGGGCCACCGCGGCATTCACCGACAGCATCTCAACCGCAGATGCGATAACCAGCAGCAACCAAATCTGTCGCGTCTTCGCCCTCAACTATTGACTTCCCCGCATACGCGGATCGAGAAGATCGCGCAACGCGTCGCCGTAAATATTCACCGCGTAAACCACCGCCGTGATGCATAAGCCCGGCGCAAGTGCTAGCCAGGGCCCGAGATACATATATGTGCGGCCCGTACCGCTCAGCATACTGCCCCACGTTGGGGCGGGCGGCGGTACGCCAAGCCCAAGAAATGACAGTCCCGCTTCCGCGAGGATCACCGCGCCGATGCGTGTAGTAAAAAGAACGATTACCACGGGCATGATGTTCGGCAAGACGTGCTTTCGCATCACGTGAAACGTCGGCGCACCGATGGAAAGGCTCGCATGGGTGTACATGTTCTCTTTGACCGTCACCACGGCGCCACGAACGATACGACTACCTGCAATACCGTAAAGCAAACCAAGCACAACCACGATCTGCGGTATCCCAGGGCCGACGATTGAGACGACAACAATCAAAAGCACCAGGTCTGGAAACGTCATCCAGGCATCCACTCCCCGTTGGATGACCATGTCCGGTTTACCACCGAAGTACCCGGATGTGACACCAACCACAATAGAAATAACGGTGGCAAGTCCAGCCGCAAGAAAGCTCACAATCATGGAGATTTGCGCACCAATTAAAACGCGCGAAAGCACATCTCTACCCAAGTGGTCCGTGCCAAAGGGAAACGCCCACGAAGGCGGCTGCAATCGCTGGGTCAGATCCGTGTAGTTCATCTCGAATGGCGCTAGAAAGTTCGCGAAAATTCCGCAAAACATAAACAGCAGAAATACACCACCACCAACGGCACCGAGGGGCTTCTCTTGGATCAAACGCATGTTGAACGCGACGAAAGCAGACCGTTTTCTAACCGCCGGCAATACTGCATCTACGATTAGTTCGCTCATTCGTGGCGTACCTTCGGGTCGAGCCAGCCGTAACTCAAGTCGACTAGCAAGTTAATGACGAGCACGCCAACGCCAACAACGAGAAACACTCCAGAAATGACCGGGTAGTCACGCTGGAATACCGCTTCCAATAGCAACAAGCCCATGCCGGGAACGACGAAGATCTGCTCCAAAATAACCGCACCACCGATCAACAAGGGCGCTTGCAAGCCGATCAGCGTGACCACGGGGATTAACCCGTTGCGCAAAGCGTGCCGCACGACCAACAGTTTTTCTCCAACGCCTTTGGCACGTGCTGTACGAATATAGTCTTGCCGCATGACCTCCAGCATCATCGTACGGGTCATTCGCATCGTTACGGCAGACATTGATAATCCAAGCAAAATCGCGGGCACGATCATGTGTTTGAGATTCGTAATCGGGTCTTCAAAAAAAGGGGTGTATTCAAGTTCCGGGGCCCACCGCCACCATACCGATGGGAACACCATCACCAATGTCCCCAGCCAGAAGCTTGGAATCGCGAGCATGATGAGCGAAAAAGAACGAGCAACGTAATCGCCCGCAGTATCTTGCCGCATCGCCGAATAAACACCGATAGGTACCGCCACCGATAACGCAACAATTAGGGCTAAAAGTCCGAGTTCGAACGTGATCGGCAATGACGCCATTAGTTGATCCGTTACCGGAACATTCTGCCAAAGTGAGTCGCCCAGATCGCCCGTGACGGCATCGCCTATCCAACGGAAATACTGGATGTACACCGGCTGATCAAGTCCAAGCGCCGCTTCGATCTTTGCCCGGTCCTGACCCGTGACGATGTCGTTCTGCGCAAGCATTAGATCGATCACGTCGCCGGGAATCAGTCGCATTGAAATAAATACAATCAGACTCGCAAAGAACAAGGTCGGAATGAGAGCGAGCAATCGCCGTCCTATGTACGCGCGCAAAAAACCCTTCCTTCCGTCACGATCACACTGATTTCAAGACTTTCCGACACTACCGGATAGTTGAAACATACTAACGAATTGCGACCGCGCAAACCCCAGTGTCTGACTCAGGCTTCAAGTTCTATCCCCAACCATGCTTGGTTCTACTTTGGTGTACCTCCCGGCGTGCGTTATATTGCCGCACCCTCCTAACGCGTTAGGACTTCGAGGTGACGGCAAACAGCATGGATGAACTCGTCGCGCTCTGTAAGCGTCGCGGATTCATCTTTCAATCCAGCGAAATCTATGGCGGTTTGCAGGGTCTTTACGATTACGGCCCCCTTGGCGTGGAACTCAAAAACAACCTCAAACAGGCATGGTGGCGAGCCATGGTCTACGACCGCGACGACGTCGAAGGCCTCGATGCCGCTGTTTTAACTCACCCCAAGGTGCTCAAATACTCAGGGCACGAGGACACGTTCTCCGACCCCCTCATTGATTGCCGTGACTGCAAGTCGCGCTGGCGAGCCGATCATGTCGAAGCGTCTAGATGCCCGGGCTGTGGCTCGAACAATCTCACCGAGCCTCGTCCATTCAATCTAATGTTCAAAACCAGCGTCGGTCCCGTCGACGATGGCAGCTCGTTCGCGTACTTGCGACCGGAGACGGCTCAACAAATTTTTACCAATTTCAAGAACGTGCTGGATTCCACGTCTCGCCAGCTACCCTTCGGCATCGCCCAAATTGGTAAGGCATTTCGAAACGAAATTACTCCGCGTAACTTCGTCTTCCGAGTTCGTGAGTTCGAGCAGATGGAGCTCGAGTTCTTTGTCGAGCCGGGAACCGACGAAGCGTGGCACGAAAAATGGGTCCAGATACGTATGGACTGGTGGTCGAACCAAGGCGTGGATGAAAACGCGTTAGAACTATTGCATGTGCCAGCCGGTGAACTTGCGCACTACTCCAAAGCCACGGTCGATCTAATGTATCGATTCCCTCATGGACTTGAGGAACTCGAGGGCATAGCCAACCGTACCGATTTTGATCTCGGTTCCCACACCAAGAATCAAAGTGAGCTCAATATTTCTGCCACGGTATTACCGAACAACGAGTCAAACGCAAAGCTTGCCGTTCAAAACCAACAACAAAAACTGTGGACCGTACCCTACGTTATCGAGCCGTCTGCAGGTGTGGACCGAGGTGTACTAGCGTTATTGAACGAGGCCTACCGCGTCGAACAACTTGACGGCGGTAGGGAACGCACGGTCCTGTCGTTTAAACCACATCTTGCCCCAATTAAAGCCGCGGTCATTCCGCTTAAACGGAATCATGAGGGCCTTGTTACTCACGCCAAAACTATCAAAGCCGATCTGCAAAACCTGGGTCTGGGTCGCATCCTTTTGGAAAACTCGGGAAACATAGGTAAGAGTTACCGTCGCCATGATGAAGTCGGAACCCCGCTTTGTATCACCGTCGATTTCGAGACGCTGGAGAATGCGAGTGTTACGGTCCGCGACCGCGATACGATGGAGCAACAACGTATCGTAATCGACGACTTAGCAGCTTACGTCAGCGACTACCTCGAGTAGCCGACAACCAACTCAAGGTCATCGTTCACTAGTCGATCTTGTTACACTTGTCGATAGGGCCTATAGCTCAGTTGGTTAGAGCAGTGGACTCATCAAATGGTGCGCTTCCGCGCGAAAGGCGGAAGATGAACGGGATGAATTCAGGGAAACCTAAATCGGTTTTGGCCGACACGGCAATCCTGAGCCAAGCCGGGGGTACACCACCGGAAGGTGCAGAGACTACCTGAGGACTGAAGATCGTTCGGATCATCAAGTGTCCTTGATAACAGGCGAGAGCGTCCCGCGCCCTTCGGGGCGGTGAGATAGTCCACACCGACTGGAAACATTCGGGTTTCCCAGAACCGATAGACGCGGTCTGGGATTGTGAATCCATTGGTCCCAGGTTCGAGTCCTGGTGGGCCCACCAAATTAGAGTACGGTAACGTTCCAGGAGATGCGAAGAAGTACTACTTTACTATATAAAACAATAGCTTAATGAACTTATGCATTCGATTAAGTCCGGTGCGTTCCGGACTATTCTGGGGGTAGCTCAACGTACGCGGGGGTAACCGTGCCCCTTACGGATGTCGC
>JAKUTH010000036.1 GCA_022448085.1 Pseudomonadales bacterium
TCCTTATGACCTCCAGAATCGGCGGCGGAACGTCTGATTCACCGGCAGAGGTTGGGAGCATCTTTAACGTATAAAATCTTCAATCTCCCGCGTTTCGGTATACGTAGAGTGGGTAACGGGGCACGGACGAACGAAAGACCTATTCCGAGGATGGTTCTGCGCCACATCACCGAATTAAGAAACTAACTATAGCTCGACCATGGCTAGGTTACGTAAGATCTGTTCTTTTGGAGATTGAGTGGATGAGTGGTGAAGCGGTACTGCTAGAGCAAAAAGAAGAACACGTTCTCGTGTTGACCATGAATCGACCGGAGCGGCACCATGCGCTTAATCGGGAACTGTCGGGGAGCTTGTCGGATGCCATAGCCCGGGCAGAGGCTGACGAAGAGGTTCGAGTAATCGTACTAACGGGAGCCGGGTTGAAGGCGTTTTGTGCCGGCGCTGACATGCTCGAGGTGAGTGGTGTCGAGAAAACGAGCGGTGGCGATAGGATCAATGCCTTTGACCCGATCGGTAAGCTGAGTGATACGCCAATCCCCGTCATCGCGGCGATCAATGGCTATTGCTATGGAGGTGGCGCGCGGTTAGCCGTCGCCTGCGACATTCTGCTCGCATCTAACAACGCAACCTTTCGCTTGCCGGGTGCTGAATACGGATTGGTGGTAGCTGCGGCGTCATTGCCAAGGTTGGTAGGGTCTTCAAAAGCGAAAGAGCTAATCTTTTCGGCCCGTAAATTCACTGCCGATGAGGCGGAACGATGGGGCATGCTGAGTGCTGTCTATCCTCAACCCGAGCTGATGGATAAAGCCATGGAACTAGCACACGAGATTGCGGCAAATTCGGTTGCCGCTGTCCGTGCATCAAAACAAGTGATCGATGCGGCAACACTTTCGGAGGCGGCGACGAGACTCGAAGCCGAGGCCAATAAAGACCTCCGCGGCAGTCCCGAACAGCGCGATCGATTCCGCGAGGCCACTCGAAAAGTGACGGGTCGCTAGCGTCGACCAGGTCGACATAACCTCAACACGCGTCTGCCGGTAACGTATTCGTTACCTAGTCCGCCGCGACAGAGTCCTTTTCAGCCTCGGTCAGCGTACGGTAAGTGACCGATCCAAACAGCATCTCGGCCCACGATTGCTGACCCCAGCGGACTTCCTTGTTTGGGTCTGGATTTGCTGGGTTCTGACTCGAGTTGTCCCAGGTCGTTGAATGCACCAAGCGGGTTCCCGCCGGCAGAATTTTTGGTGTTTCTAACCGATAAGTCGATTGCCAGTTGAAGTCGTAGTTGGGTACCGACAACAGGATTTCTTCTTCGCCATTTGGATAAAACGCGACGAAGTTTGATGCCTTACCGCGATAATGCGAATGCGGCAACAAGCTGTAAACCAAGACATCATTCTTAAACACATGCTCGGCTTTTGCGGTGTGAGCTTTGGTATGGGGCGGTATGCGGAATCGAAAATTGATTAAGGTTCTTCCGCCGAGTCGGTGCAAGGGCTCTTCTTCGTGTAGGTAGATACCAAGCTGAGATCGATCCGTCGTTTCCCGCCCGTACGGTGTGTAATGCATCTGTAACCGAATGGTCGATCGAGCTGGCAATAATCGGCCGGTGTTTGCCGGATAAACGCTGCCGGTTGATCCCGGAACGTAGCCACCGAGACCGCCAGAGCCGCGACCGCCAAAACGCGATCTGCCGGAACCCTGTCCCGGCGGTCGAAAGGTCGTGATCACGTGGTGCAGAGCGGCCCGATCGCCCGGTAGGATGTCGGCCGCTCGTACCCAAACATCGTGATCCAGCGGATTGGTTACGGTGGGGTACTTGTAGTCGACAACGCCAGAGGCGGGGACCATCTGAGCCGGGATATCGATAACGACGTCGGGGGTGCCGAGGTCCCATTCTGGCCAGTCGTGTACGAAGTTGGCGAGGGGATCGACGCCTTCGCCGCGAGGTGCTCCCGCCTCGATCCAATGCACAAGAGTCTGCTTTTCTTCGATAGAAAGTGAACGATCGTTCTTGAAGCGTCCGTGATGCGGGTCGGCGTGCCATGGGGGCATCCGTTGAGTTCGAAGCACTTCACGCATCATCAAGGAGAAACCGAGCACCATGTTGTGATCACTCATGACCCACGGTCCGATGCCACCGGGTCGATGGCAAGCAAGGCATTTTTCGATTAACAGCGGTGCGATGGTATCGGTGTATGAGATGCTCGAGTGGGTCGATTGGAGTTCTTGCTCCGGGAACGACACCTTGCAACTTTCTTGCAGTTCGATGTGTGCTGGAATTGGATTGCCGTCGAGCATGGCATCGAGCGTTGCTGCAACGCCATCGATGTCGCCACGATAAACAGTGCGCCAAGTACCAGGATCAATGACGATTGCCTCGCCCGCTCGCCAAAATCCTAGGGATTCACCGATCAGTTGAGTATCGTCAATGAGAACCGCGAGACCGTTTTCTTCAGCATCCATGGCAGCACGGATCGTGGCGCGGTCGTCGTCGAGGTTAGAATTGAGGAGACGTACTTCAACCCCCTTTGAGCCATAGGTTTCCGCTAAATTCGCGAGCACCCCCGCTGCATGGTTGGCCTCTTGGCAACTCGACGCGTGGGCCATGAGCACCACGGCGCTGGCGTCCGAGAGGTAATAGAGTTCATGAGCGTAGCCGCGTTGATCAAGGAGCTCGAAATTATCGACCAAGCTTGCGTTGATCGAGTTGGCAAGGCATAGCGCCCACAATGCGGCTGCAGCGGTTATGAAATAATTGCGTCGGTGCATTTTGCCCCTCCTACTTTGTACCAAATTATAGGAGAGATTTTGATTCTTTGCCCCAGAGTGTCAGCGAAGTCGCTCAGTCCCGGTAATGCCTAGTTCTTCAAGTTCCTTGTATTCCTCCAAGCCTACGCCAAGCTCTTCTTCGAACACCACACGACTGTGTTGGCCAAAACAAGGAGCGTGGGTGATCGTACCGCGTGGCGTGTCTTGGTATAGCCAAGGCACCATGGGCATATAGTGGGTCCCCGATTCTGGATGCGTGATGGGACGGAGAAAATCTCGCGCCACGAATTGTGGATTCGGTTCTTGGTAGATCTCCTCAAACGGTTCCACGCGCGCGGCCGCGATGCCTAAGCGACAGAGTTCGACAGCCGTTGCATCGGCGTCGACATTCGCCGCCCATTTAGAGATGGCTTCATCGAGAGCGCTTTCGTTGGATTTTCGGAGGGCCATGGACGCGAAACGATCGTCGTTGATACCGGCAAGCTGCGCCAGCGCGGAAAATGCTTCGTCGGTTTCTGCTGCAATTGCAAGCCAAGAGTCGCCCTTGGTCCGATACACGTTGTGCGGCGCAATTCGTGGATGGTGGTTACCGCTTGGACCGCGCAGATTGCCGTTGCCGTCGAATTCGAGCATGGCGTCCCCGAGCTGGACAGCGACGGCTTCAATCATTGCCGCATCGATGCGTTGTCCTTCGCCGGTGCGTTGTCGATGATTAAGCGCTGCGAGGATCGCGGCAGTAAGGTAATAGCCTGAGATCGGGTCGGGGATCAGCCCCCCGGTATTCTGTGCGATTTCCCCCGGGTAGCCATGGATCGAGGATAGGCCAGCCATCGGCTCTGTCGTCGCGCCGTTCGCTGGATATTCTGCGAGTGGTCCGGTAGCGCCGTAACCCGAGACCGACGCAAAGATAATGTCTTTCCTGTGTTTCCGCAGGGCCTCCATGGTGACGCCCCAATTGCCCATGACGTGCGGACTAAAGTTGTCTGCCAGAACGTCGAATTTGGGAATCATGCGCCAAAACATGTCGCGACCACGGGGATTCGCCATATCAAGGGTAATGGCGCGTTTGTTGAGATTAACGGTGTTGTACATGCCGTTGTTGTTGAGCGGATTTTGTTTGATGTCGGGATTACGAACGGCGGGGGGAACCGGCGCACCGGCGCCGCGCCAGACGTCGGGCCGCATCCGGCTTTCGATCTGAACCACGTCTGCCCCGAGTAATCCGAGCAACTGGGTCGCGAAAGTGCCAGCCCATGCCTGAGTAAAGGCGAGTACGCGTATGCCGCTTAGCGGTAGATCAGGGGTACCAGTCCCGTGTCGACGCTTCCGCACCGTCGTTTCGACGTCGCCGTCATGTTCACCGATCTCGGGCGCCGCCCTACTGAGAGACCATGGGGTTGCGGATAGCTTCGCGGGTGCGCCTGGTGCCTGGACCCGGCGGTCGCCTATTTGAGTGGATACGATGTAATCGCGTGATCGCAGATGCTCGTTTTCTAACAACTCCTGCGCGTTCTGCACCACACCCGCGATGCAACGACGTTGGACAAGGCCGTGGAATAATTCCCATTTATCCCGGCTAGCGGCCGCTTCTTCGAGCCCATCGCGAACGGGTCGAGTATCTTTCTGATTGCGTCCGAGTACCGGGATGAGTTCAGGGTCTTTGGCCAACTCTGGCAAATCAAGAAAGTTCATTGCTTCTTCCCAGAATGCCCAGTCGCCATAGCCGAAATTGATGGCGCCGTTCTGAGTTTTCCACAGAGGCCCTGCCCGTCCGCGATCGCGTTTTCCGTTGGGTCCGTGCGCCATTCGATTACCGCCAATGAATAATCCAAGTTCGGCCCACGGTGCACAGGTATTGGCCATCGCTTCCATTTCACTGACGTCGACGCACTCTCCGTGACCGCTGCTGCCGCTGCGAAACAGCGCGGCCGCCGCACCTACAAAGCCCGCGACCCCGCTGATGTAGCCGGTTTGGTGAAGAGGGAGTTGCAGCGGCGGTTCGTCGACATAGCGATTAATCGCACTCCAGCCTACACGGGCACACGTCGTCAGATTGTTACCGGGGAACTCCGCCAGGGGGCCCTCAAGTCCATGCGGGGTGATGGAAAGATGCACCGAGTCCGGTGACCGCTGCAGTACGGCGTCTGGTATCTCTGTGGATGTTGTGACGATTACATCCGCGTTTGCGATCAAATCCCTGTGATCTTCGATATTTCCCGCGACGGAACGCTTATTCCAATTGACGTAGTGGTGAAGCAACGATTCCGGGGTGCCGGATTCATTATTTATAAAGGGAGGTTCGTGTCGCAGAGGGTGGCCCCGAGCGTCTTCAATGAGTATTACGTCGGCGCCAAAATCGCCGAACATGCGGGCAGCGTACGCGCCTGCATGACGGTCCGATAAATCGATGACCCGGATTCCCTGAAAAGCTTTAGTCATTGTGCGCCTCCGAGAGAAGATGTTATCCCGCGCGCTAGCTAGCGTTCGAGCCCCCTGGTTTCGGAAATTCTAGAACTGAGGTTGGAAATGTGGGACGACGTAAGGTCCTTCGGGAATGATTGCGACAGCGGGATCGCCTGTCGCTCGAACGCTCTCTTCGATGGCCGCATCGACCGACTCGATCATTTCAACGCCCGTGAGCGCACGCTCGTCTGCAGTTAGGCCTGTGGTATAGAGCTTAATGTCGGCGCGACGTTGCGACTTCAATTGCATTTCTGTCTCCCATTCGTCGATATCAGCGAGCGATTTACTAAGAATCCGTGCGCGAAACGCGTCCGGACCCTCAAGCAGGAGTCGTTCTTGGGACGCCCGATAGGCAGATGAACCAAGGCCTTCGGCACACTCCGACGCGATGATAAGGTTCGCACGCTTAGCAAGAATTCCCATAGGGTTCACCATGCCCTTCACGGTCTGGTAATAGGTCTGATCCAGTGGGAATCCGGCAGCCGAAGTCACCACGGTGGTGAATCGTTTTGGCGTGGAAACCGTACAGTATCGGTCGGCGAAGGCGACGGCCTCAAGGTGGCTGGCGACGATTTCGCCAAAATTGACGAACGAAAGCTCGCGCGCATCGTTAATCACCGTGTTAAGGGCGAACAGATTGCGACCCTTGTATCGTTTCAGCATCTCAATGATTTCAAGCTGTTCTTCATGCAGCGGATTGCCTTTAAGGTTGCATTGCACCGTCGCTGGGTCTTCCATAAAGCGGGCGCTGTGCAGGGTTCGGATCGTATCGGCGTGGGCGATACCGGGGACGACGACCTTACGCCCACCCGAATAACCGGCCATAAAGTGAGGTTCGACCAGACCCGTGGCGATACCCAGGTCGGCTTCAACAAATCGACGGTCGAGGCCGACGGGCGTGGTTCGCGAGGTAAAACCGAGGTCGGTGTGCTCCTTGTCATCGAGGGCGTTGTGGTTGACGACGCTCACGTTATTCAAGACCCAGTCGTCGCCAATAACGCTTGCCAATTCATCGTCTTCGTTCGGTCGATGCAACCCGGTGGCAACGAGGACGGTAATACTTTCCGATGAAATCCCTCCGCCTATCAGTGTTTCGATAAGCGGGCGAAGGAACAGGTGGTTCGGTACCGGTCGTGTGACGTCACAGATCAAAATACAGGCGGACCGACTGTCCGCCGTGAGATGTTGCAATGAGTCACAACCAACGGACTGAGCGAGCGCGTTAGAAACGGCTATGCCTGGATTATCAAGGGTCGGCATCAACGGTTTGCGTACCACCGTAACCTCGACCTTCGCGGGGCACGACACAGTCAGAACTGATTTACCGTACAAAAGATCGACTTTCATAGGTCAGGGCCCATTGTTAACGGGCTTGCGGGCTTGCGATCCCACGATGGTACAGTTGCTTAGACGCTATTGCAGCGCTCTTTTTTGCTGTCACTTGGGGGGAATTATGGCTAGTGCAAATGACATCGAATATGAGGTCATCGTCGGATGGGAGAAGCTGCCGGACGGGTGGAGCTTCATTGAAGTCGCGGGGGTCGCCACGGATTCGAAGGACCGCGTTTACGCGTTCAATCGGGGCGAACATCCCATGATCGTTTTTGATACGGACGGTAATTTTTTGAATGCGTGGGGTGAGGGAATCTTCACCAATCCGCACGGCATATATATCGGCCCAGACGATCGTGTCTATTGTGCCGATAACTTTGACCATACCGTACGAATTTTCGATACCGGCGGACAGTTGCTAAAGACATTGGGCGAAGCCAACGAACCGTCGGATACAGGGTTTGTTGCCGGTAAAACCCCCGTGCAGCAGTCTGCGGGGCCCTTCAATCGGGTTACCAACGTCGCGCTTTCCCAGCTCGGAGAATTATACGTTTCTGATGGTTATGGCAACGCCCGCGTCCATAAATTTGATAGCCAAGGCGAATACCTAACATCCTGGGGCCAACCGGGGAGCGGGCCGGGCGAATTCGTATTACCGCATGCCATCGCGGTGGACCGATACGATCGCGTATATGTTGCGGATAGAGAAAACTCCCGAGTTCAGATTTTTTCCACGGATGGGGATTACCTCACCGAATGGAATGATGTGATACGCCCCGACGACTTGTTTATTGATGCGGATGAAAATATATACGTGGCGGAGCTAGGCGAACGCGCTGGCTTGGCACCGCATGTGGATATCCCACCTCATGCCCCGCACGCACGGGTCAGCGTTTTTACCCTTGAAGGTGACGTACGAGCGCGGTTCGGAGGGGCCGATCCTGTCGCTCCGGGCAACTTCTTTGCACCGCATGGGATTTGGGCGGACTCCAAAGGTGATCTTTACGTCAGTGAGGTTACCGTCAGCGGCGGTGGCCGGTGGGGACTGGTCCCAATGGACTGTCATTCGCTACAAAAATTTGTGCGTATTCGCGGCTAAGAAAAAAGGCCGCGGTTAGCGCGGACTTTTTTCATCTAGCGTCGCGAGATTTAGTGCGTGCCGTTTCGCAGCACCTCGCCAGCGCAAACTCCTGTGTGCTCATCATCGCGAAGAATGACTTCGCCGTTGCAGACGGTGGCTTGGTATCCCACAGCTCGTTGTTGGAAGCGTGGCGCACCGCCCGGAAAATCGTTGACGATGTAAGGCTGACACTCTGCCACGCGGTCAATATCCACGACGTTAACATCCGCCCGTTTGCCAACTTCGAGCGTTCCCCGATCTTTGAGGCCCAGCACGCGCGCCGGCTCGGCAGCAATTCGTCGGACGGCTTCTTGAATCGTGTAAACACCCGTGTCGCGGTGCCAATGCGAAAGCACGAACGTTGACCAACCCGAGTCGATCATCTGGCTTACATGAGCACCGGCATCGCCGAGACCAGGCATGGCCCAGTCGGTTGTGATCATTTTTTCGAGGTGCTCAAGATTGACGTTAAAGCCACGTTGGTGGAACAACGCCTTCCCGTTCGTTTCGAGCGTTAAGCGAAGCCAGGTCTCGGCCGGATGTTCACCTGCCTCTTCGGCGATGTCGTAGAGACTCTCGTAACGCGATTGCGTGTAGTTCGGGCGCGATTCTTGCCCCATCGAGTAGTAGCGCTTGGTGGCGTTAAGAATCATTTCTTGTTGTTCATGATCCTTGATCTCTTGCACCAATCTTGAACGAAACTCTGCGTCCTGAATGGCTTCTAAGCGGTCGGCGAAGTCCATGCGGCGAAGCTCATTCCAGGATTTGGTGTGCCAGAAATTTCCGGTCGATAGCCCACCGACGCCGCCGCCACTGCGTGGAACAGTGATGCCGGTAATATCGACGCCATTACGACGCATTTCGGTTACACGCTCGTTTAGGCGGACGCCGTGTTCGGCGATGGCGCTAAACAGGATCCGGCTGTTTTGACCTTCTTCGGCTAGCAGGTCCATTTCGTTGTCGATGTCACCAAAGTGTGGAACGGTTTGCATCAAGCCGCCGTGCTTGCCTACGGCTTTTGAGATCGCTAGTAATTCTTCGCGGCTCGCGAACGTTCCTGGAATGGGACGGCGGTCTGGAAGGGTATGGCCAGGGTGACGGTTGACGGAGAAACCAACGGCGCCTTCTCGGACGGATTCTCCTGCGAGCGCCGCTATTTGTTCAATTTCTTCTGGGGTTGCCTGCTCTTCGATGGCGCGTTCGCCCATCACGTAGAAACGGGTTGCGCTGTGACCAACCAAGCCGGTCACATTGATCATCGGACCAAGTCGTTCGATGGAATCGAGGTAGCCTCCGTAGGATTCCCAGTCCCAAGGCAGACCCGTCATGATGGCGTGTTTAGGGATGTCTTCAACCGTTTCCATCATCCCGGCTAGAAATTCGCGATCATCGGGCTTGCACGGAGCAAATGTCACCCCGCAGTTACCCAATAGTGCAGTCGTGACGCCGTGCCAGGTGACGGAGGTCATGTGTGGATCCCATCCGATTTGGGCATCAAGATGGGTGTGCAAGTCAACGAATCCTGGCGTGACGGTGTTTCCGTTTGCGTGGATTTCTTCGACCCCGTTCTCCTCGACTGTGCCGATAGCGGCGATTGTGTTGCCTTCGATGGCGATATCGCCTTCGAATGGCTCGTTGCCGGTGCCGTCGACGATGACGCCTCCGCGAATGACTAGATCGTGGGACATGTCCTCTCCCATGTGACTCAAACAATTAGTGACGGCCGAGTATGCCAGATTTTCCGCGGAGGAAGCCAAGGGGCCAAATTGCAGCTGGTCGATAAGAACTCGACTGATTAGACTGCATCGGTTGTGCCCAGTCGTATCGATACATCTCTCATCTACCGTGCGTTGATTCTGACGGGATTGGTGGTGTTCGGGTTTTATCTCGCGGCCGATCGCGGTCTGCTGGCGCTCGCGCTGAATTCCGACCGAAGCTATATTTCTTGGGTCATCCTTGGCGTCTATACGGTGGCTAGTTTCCACTGGCTATGGTCATCGTTCCACTTGACGCGAGAACGTCGACGTTTTTCCGATCTCGAAGAAGCGCGTTTACAGGGCGATCAAACCATCTCGGTGAAAGACGGGTTACTGGGCGAGTTTTTCGCTCGCCTTGGCGCAAAATCAAATGACAATGCCGGCGCGTTGCTGAACGCGTTCGGAGACGAACTTGCGAATCGGCATGCCATCGGGCACTTCGTCAGCGATGTGTTGTTGAAACTCGGTCTGCTTGGCACGGTCGTTGGTTTTATTTTGATGCTGCTTCCGGTTGGAGAAATCGAGGACTTCGATCCATCAATGATGCAACAACTCCTAAGCGCGATGAGTGGAGGGATGGCGGTCGCCTTGTACACCACGATCGCGGGTCTGGTAACCAGCACGTTATTGAAGCTTCAATATCATGTCGTTGACACATCGGCGGCTGATTTAGTGACTCGTCTGCAAGTATTCGTCGATACTGAACCTCACGAATATGGAGATGGGGCAATAGGCGTTAACGCGGATGCGTCATAGGATATATAGCCAGAGCGAATCCCAAGACGCTTTTACCGACCTCCTCTTCAACGCATTGCTGGGCTTCGCTTTTATGTTTGTAGTCGCTTTCTCGCTAATCAGCGACCCGACCGATACAGGGAAAGTGGATCGCAAGGCTGAAATCCTCATCACCGTCCGTTGGGAGGATCGGCATCCAGACGACGTCGATACCTTAGTCGAGGACCCGCAAGGGAACATGGTCTGGTACCACAATCGCGACACGGGATTGATGCATTTGGACCGCGACGATCGCGGCTTGTTTCAAGACCGCATAGTTCTCGATGGAGTCGAGGTGTCCAATCCGCTTAATCAAGAGACAGTAACGGTCAGAGCGCTAATGGCTGGGGAGTACGTCGTGAACGTATTGCATTATCAGTCGAACTACAGCGAGCCGCTGCCGGTCTCTGTGAAGGTGGAAAAGCTCAACCCGGTGGTCAAACTTATTTACTACGGCAAGCTCGAACTCACCGGCGTGGGCGATGAGCAAACCGCGTTGCGTTTCAATGTTGATGGGTCTGGTGAGGTGATCGGGACCAATAGACTGACTAAGCGCCTGCTGAGCAAGGCGGTCGCGGAAAAACGTTGATTACCACTGCGATTGTGCTTGCGCTCGCTTATGCCGCAACGGCAGCACTCTTGTTGAACCTAAATTTAGCCACGCGGTTGGCGAGATGGATCAAATTCGCCGCCATTGTTGGCGTTTCAATGCTGTATATGGTGACGTGGCACGGGCTCAGCGATCTCCTCGGTTGGGCCACCGCCGAACCGATGCCGGCTGATTTCCGCCTCCATTGGGTTGTGATTGAGGAACCCGATAAGGTCACTGGTGCCGACGGCAAAATCTATTTTTGGATTCGCGAACTTGATCAGGCCGGTTTGGCGGAGGGCGCGCCAAGGGCGTATCAGATCCCCTGGGATGAGGACACGGCTGAAGCAACGCAAGAGGCGCTGGAGGAACTAGAGGGTGGCCAGCTCTTAAATGGCCGAATGAGCCGGCAAATGATCAACCCCAATCTCATTTCCCCCGATCCAACCGCGCAGTATCGCGGAGACGAATCAGGTTCAAGCGGCGAACAGGCCCGATTCGAGTTCATTCGCTTGCCGCCACCGACGTTGCCGCCAAAGCCGATTTAAAGTCGAATCGATCAATCGTTTTGGCAACAGCTAAACTATTATTGAAGCCAGGTTAGTCGTGCCGCGTCCTGATTGCCGAGTGCAACTTCTCGATCTTCGATGGCTCTGGCCCTCACGTAATCGTGAATTCTTGCTGTATCTTCTGTGGTCAGCACGTCGGCAAAACTGGCCATCCCCGCTGATGCCATCAATCCTTCGAGTACGATTTTGTCGAAAGCGTCATGGCTCGCGTCGCTGATGCGCCGTAAATCCGAAATTGAACCACCTGAGCGGACGATGAGACCGTGACAGAAACCGCAGTAAGTGCCGTAGAGACGCTCGCCACGCGCGATGTCTTCGATACTGGCGGTCAGCGCGGGCTGTTCTGGAATCGACCGATCCACGGCTGTTGGGGCTTCGAGCTCCGCGTCCCCACCGATCTTAAAGGTTAGTAGTTTGCCGTAGTTCCCGTAGGTCAAGGACGCAGGTTCTGCAACGGGTGGTAACGGTTCGCCGGCGAATAGGTCGCCGCCGCCATTCCCCGTCAAGATGGAAACATACTGGATTCCGTCGATCATGAAACTAACCGGCGGCGCGAGAATCGACGTGTAGGTGTTGAACTGCCACAACGCTTCCCCGTTGTCTTTGTTGTAAGCGGTCAGGTAGCCGAGTGCATCGCCCTGAAACACCAATCCACCGGCTGTTCCGAGGACCCCTCCGTTCCAGTAGTGGGGGATTTCCACAACCCACTTGTCGATCCCGGTAAGTGGGTCAAACGCCTTCAGGTAGCCCTTTGGGGTGGGTTGGTCCTCGAGGTTGTTGAGCAGTAATTGGGCGATACCAGCGATCTCGATACCAAGATTCCAACCACCTTCGTTGCGCTTGTAGACGCCGGAGGCTTTCCATTCCTCCGACATGCCGTAAATGAGTGGATTATCTTGCGCCGGTAGGTAAACGACGCCGGCCGCGGTGTCGACGGACATCGCTTGCCAGTTGTGGGCCCCAAGGGGTCCAGGAAGAATCCATTGCTCCTTCTCAAGGTAGTTGAGATCCGGATTCTCGACAGGTCGTCCTGTTTCCATGTCGACATGGGTGGCCCAGGTGACGGTTGCGAAGGGATGCGCCCGCAACAATTTGCCATCAGCGCGATCGATGACGTAAAAGAATCCGTTTTTGGGGGCTTGCAACAAGACTTTTCGGTCCACCCCGTCCACCGTCATGTCGGCGAGCGCGATGTCCTGGACTGCGGTGTAATCCCAGTTATCGCCTGGCGTGGTTTGGTAGTACCAGTTCATGCGACCGGTGTCGGCGTCTAACGCGACAATGGAGGCGAGAAACAAATTGTCGCCACCACCCGGTGAACGGATCACGCGTGTCCATGGCGATCCGTTGCCAACACCGAGGTAGATCTGATCAAAATCGGGATCGTAGACAATGGAATTCCAGACCGTTCCGCCCCCGCCAATTTTCCACCACTCGCCGCCTTTCCAAGTTTCAGCGGCGAATTCCATTTCGGGATGCTCGAATGGTAGCGAGGGATCTCCAGGCACCGTGTAGAAACGCCAAACCTGCTCGCCGGTTCTCGCATCGTATGCAGTAACGTAACCGCGCACGCCGAATTCAGCGCCGCCGTTACCAATGAAAATCTTACCCTTAGCGGCCCGGGGCGCACCCGTGATCGTATAAAAACGATCCCGATCGATGATGGTATCGACTTCCCACACCTTGATCCCTGTGGCGGCATCGAGAGCGATCAGGCGACCATCGAGGCTTGCGACGTATACACGACCTTGGTAGACGGCCACGCCTCGGTTGACGACGTCGCAACAGGCCCGTCTGCCCCACTCCCCTGGGACTTTGGGGTCGTAGGCCCAAAGCTGGTCCCCGGTCACCGCGTCGACGGCAAATACTCGACTCCACGAGCTGGTAAGAAACATGACCCCATCGACGATGATGGGGGTCGCCTCCTGGACTCGATTCGTACCCATGTCGCGTGACCAGGCAAGCCCGAGTTCGCTCACGGTTTCTCTATTTATTTGCTGTAGGGGTGAGAACCGCTGTTCTTCATACGTGCGCCCGTAGGCGAGCCAGTTGCCAGGTTCAGAATCCGCGTTATTAATCCTCGCATCATCAATTAGGCCGATGGTGGCTGTTGGAGCTGCGAGATCCTCAGAGGTAGCCGAAGTAACGGCGGTGTCTGAATTGGGCTCGTTCTGGACGAATAGAATAAGGGCGGCGATGGCGACCACGATGGCGACAACCGTAATTAACGCTCGCATAGGATCTCTCTACAGTAGATTCAAACCATCCAATAGTATTCAACGTTACGAGCGTCGTCGCGCGCTTTTATTGGAAATATCGTGGCGATCAGGTCGGCGGCTTTCACGGCAATCAATTCAATGATTATTGATAATCATTCTCATTTGCATTACGGTTTATAAACAGTGAAGTAGGCGCCTGGTTCCGATGTACAGAAAACTCATTTGCGTGTCCGCAGTGTGGATCGCCGCTGTATCCCACAGCGACGTGAACGACGAAAGTTCCAATACGCTCTTTTACGAAGAAGTCACGATTGTTGGGGCCCGCGAAACACAACAAGGCGTCACGGGTTCAGCTCAGGTGATTGATGCTGAGCAACTGAAGCGTTTCGGCTACACAGATATTCAGCGCATCGCGCGGCAAGTCCCAGGCGTATCGGTACAGGTCGAAGATGGTTATGGACTTCGCCCAAATATTAGTATTCGCGGCGTTGCGACGGAACGCAGTGGCCGCATTACGCTTCTTGAAGACAACGTGCTGATCGCGCCCGCGCCCTATTCGGCTCCATCGGCGTACTACTTTCCGACGGCAGGAAGAATGTCTTCGTTTGAGGTATTGAAAGGACCATCTGCGATTACGCAAGGTCCCTACACCATTGGCGGCGCGTTGAACATGATCTCAACGCCGATTCCGCGAGAAGCGGAAGGGCGGATCGCGGCCGAGATGGGTCAGGATGAATCGGTTCGAGTGCACGCGACCTATGGCAACACCTCGGACGACGGTTTCGGTTTCTTGATAGAGACGCAGCAATGGAGTAGTGCGGGTTACCAGAAGATCGATCGTAGCGGCGGAGAAACGGGACTCGATGTAGAGGACTACACGTTAAAGGGGGCGTATCGCCCGGACGATTCACCCCACAGTTTGGCGGTCAAGATCCAATTGGCCGATCAGACCTCAAATCAGAGTTATTTGGGATTGACCAATGTTGATTTCAGTCGAGATGCGAAGCGGCGTTACGGGCTTTCTTCCCTTGACCAGATTCGTACCGATCATGAACAGGTCATTTTGCGGTATGGATACGATGCGGATGCGGTGAGTTTTTCAGCGACTGTGTACAACAACACTCTTGCCCGGAACTGGTTTAAAACGGAGGGCATCGACCTCGACGGTAGTGACAACGCCAGCGTGTTTTCGAAAACCAGCTGGTCCAGCGTTGTGGAGGCAGTGAATAGGGGACAAGCGATAGGAGATTGGTCCACAGACCAACTGGCGGGCGTATTGGATGGAACGTTAGACACGGCTCCTGGAAGTATTCAGGTCCGAGCGAACGAACGCGAGTATTTTTCTCGCGGCATTCAGCTGCTGGCAGTATGGGATTTCAATACAACCGGTGCGAGTCATCGCATGGAAGCAGGTTTGCGATACCACAAAGACGAGGAGGATCGCTTACAGCGCAACAGCACATACCGGCAGGAAGGTGGGCATCTGGTGCTCGATGACGTGGGCCTACTAGGCAATGCTGGGAATCGAATTCAGCAAGCGGACGCTATCGCATTTCATATCTACGACCGAATCGAATTCGGTTCTTGGACGTTAACACCAGGCATTCGTTATGAAGATATCGACCAGCGGCGGATTCGGTACGAAATCCGAGCGGGTCGAACCGAGAATCCGGCGAGTCGGTCGCTGGATAATATTAGGAGCACGCGATCAAACACGACCCGTGTCGCGCTTCCGGGCATAGGTGCTTTGTATAGACTTAATGAGGCTACGGCGTTGATCGCTGGCGTGCACAAAGGGTTTACTGCGCCCTCGAATGTCGAGGGTGTGCAAGAAGAGGAAGCACTCAATTACGAATTTGGAATTCGTCACCGATCGGATAGCCGTCGCGTTGAGATCATTGGATTCTTAAGCGATTACGACAATCTGTTGGGTGAGTGCACGGCTTCTTCTGGCGCTAACTGCGAGATAGGCGACGCGTTTAATGGCGACGCGGTGACCGTCAGAGGCGTCGAATTTATCGCAGGGACAGAGCTGGCCGGGTCCAATGTTCCTTTGGAACTTGCCTACACGTACATTGATGGCTCGTTCGACACCGATATCGCTGACACGGCCTTTTTCGGAGACGTCAGCGCCGGCGATCCGATCCCGTATATCCCCAAACATCAGCTCTACGCGATGATCGGCTTCGTGCGCCCGCAATGGGCGGTACACTTGAGTGCCAACTTCGTAGACAAAACATGCGTTCGAGCAGCATGCGGAGTCTTCGAAATGACCGACAGTTCTTTTACCGTGGATATTGCCGGACGTTGGTCTGTTAACGACAATCTCGGCTTGTTCGCTCGCGTTGAGAACTTGGCTGACAGCTCGGATATTGTGGGTCTTCACCCATATGGAGCGAGGCCCAATAAGAGTCGAACAGCCCTGGTCGGTTTGGATCTTAGTTTTTAAGCACCGACGACTTCGTCACCGAATAAAGACGGAAAAAACCAGTGTGCGCCGGCGGGTTCTGCGAGCAGTAGTCGCTGTCGGTCACTGAGATCCACTCCTTTGGGTGCGGTTACTCGACTTCTGGACCAACTCAATTGCGACGCACAATACTTATAGAGAATCGATCGGCGTTCATGATCTGCGTGCCATTCCGCGGTGCCATGCGTGGTAGCTTCGGAAAAGAGCGTGACGCTGCCCGCGGGTGCGTGCGGACAAATTGCTATGCCATCAATTTCTTCGTTACGGATTGCCTGCGGAAGTTTGAAGTGACTGTTATGACTCGATGGGATTACACGTAACCCGCCCGTTTCCGGGCCGCTATCGGTCAAATTGAAGGCGGCAACGCCAAAACCGTGCAACGCTTGAAAAGCGGGTTGAGGGAAATAGCGTCCGGATTCTGCCCGGGTAAACGGTTCTGAGGCCCCGTAGTCGGCGTGCAACTTACCGTTGGGCATACCCTTCTGCATGCGCATGCCGAAGATCCGATCCAAACGGAAGCAGTCACCGAGCTGAAGTCGCAAGATTTTGAGGACCAACGGGTGATCGACAAGGTCAACAAAGGGTTGCCCATATTCGAGGAAGCCCGGGCCGGACTCGTACGAACCACCCGCCATGCCAAAGCGGTATAGGTTGTACATACCGAGTTTCGGATCGTTGGTGATTTCGTTCCAATTGTCAGGAACCGCCGGCACATGGGCGTCGATAAGGGCGTTTAAGGTGGCAACCTGCTCCGCACTCAATACGTCTTTTATCACGAGAAAGCCCTGTAGGTCGTACAGGTATTGATAAAGCTCTAGTTCTTCGTCCACGATCACCCCCCGCCGCATAGGATCTTATAAACAATGGACTCTCTGCGCACCCATACTTCCTCGGACGCAAAGTTATCTCACCCGGAGCGAATTTAGTCGTTGTGTGCGGCGGCGTGAAATCTCAGCATTTTTCCGGAGCCAACGCCCGTGTGTTGGCCACGTTCTAATGCGATGGCTCCGTTGACGACGACCAACGAAATTCCCTCAGGTTCTCGTTTAGGATCGTCGTAGGTCGCGGTGTCGTGAATGGTGTCGGCATCGAAAAGGACTAAGTCGGCGAAACATCCTTCGGCGATGCGGCCACGGCCATCCATCCCGAAGGTCGACGCCGAGAGTGACGTCATCCGCCGGATCGCCTCGGGCAAGCTCAGAAGACCGCGCTCGCGAACGTATTTTCTGAGAATTCGAGGAAACGTACCAAATAACCTTGGATGCGGTTTACCCCGCAACGCCGGAATACCGTCCGAACCGATCATCATGTCGTGATAGGCAAGGTTCGTTTCGATATCAGCCTCGTCGATGATGAACTGAATGCAAATGGTCTGATCACCCTTCGGTGCCTTGAGAACGAGCAACACGGCTTCGGTGATATCGATGTTTCGTTCACCCGCAATGTCGGTCAACATCCGGCCCTCGAATTCCCGGAATGCGGGACAGCTTGCGATACGAATCACTTCGGCGAGCTCGCGACTCGGGTTGTCTAAATTAAAGTACTCGATCATGCGACCGCTGCCAGCCGTGTACGGATAGACATCAAGCGTCACGCGTTGCCCCGAACTGATGGCGGTTTCGACGCGAGCCAAGGAAGCGCCGACTTTGCCCCAATTCGGCCGACCGGCGGCCTTATGGTGCGATATGTGTGTATGCACGTCCGCTTCTCGTCCAATGGTGAGTGTTTCCTCGATCGCCTCCAGAAGCCCTTCACCTTCGTTACGCATGTGGGTTGCGTAGATACCGTTGTAATCCGTTACGGATCGGGTCAGTTCGATCACTTCGTCGGTATTGCTGTAGCGGCCAGGTCGATAGATCAAGCCCGTTGAAAAGCCGCAGGCCCCTTGCTCCATGGCTCGTTCGATGTGACCTCGCATCAGACCCAGTTGGTGCGTTGTCGGTGCTTTCGGTTCGAGCCCCATCGTGATGGATCGGACCGTGTTGTGACCGACTAACATCATGTTGTTGATGGCTGGTTTGCGCGCGATGACTGCGTCGAAATATCCCTTCAAGTCCGTGAACGTCGCGTCGTTCAGGCCGGCTAAAATTCCGCCGCTAGCGACGTTTGAGTCCGTGGAAGGTTCCGCTGGGATAGCGCTAAAGCCACAGTTGCCCGCCACCACCGTGGTTACGCCTTGAGCCAACTTGAACGCCATGTCTGGATGACGCAAAAACGCCCCATCGTCGTGCGAATGGGTGTCAATAAATCCAGGAGCGAGGGCAATGCCACCCGCATCGATTTCGCGGTGCGCAGGAACGGCCTCGCCGACTGCCGTAATCCGTGTGCCTTCGACGGCGACGTTAGCTTCAAACGGCTCGCCGCCGAGGCCGTCGTAGACGGTTGCATTTCGAATGAGTAGATCCGCGCTCAAGTTAAATCCTTGCTGGACGGGCTAGCTGAACTCGCCCAACCCGGTCGCGGAGAGGACAGTGAGTGGATTCGCCCTAACCCTAGCCGATGAAGTCTAGGATTCGACATGAAATAGCTTGTTGTAGATGACCCATTCGCCTTCCGTCTTCAAAAACGACAGTGTGTCAAGAAAGATCAGTCCAATATAACCGTCTCGAACTCGAGCGATCGCCGTATCGCCAGCAATATCGAGTGATACCGTTTCCAGTTGGATCACTTCGCCTTTCTGCTTGGCAGATGGTTGCTGACCGGAAACCATGTCTGCGAAGGTTGGCACGGTCATTTCCTGCAACCTATTATTGATGTACCCGGTAATTTTTGCGTTCGGATGGAAGGCTTTATGGACCTTATCGGGATCCGACTCGTACATGCTGTCAAAGTAGGTCTGAATGGTTTCTTGGATGAGATCGTGATCGCTATCGGACATGACTGGAGTCCTTTGTCTCTGGACGCCTACTTTGGCACATAGCGTGTGGTTTTTGCGATCACGTCATCGCGTTCGATCAATGCGGACGCGGACCTCGTCAGAAACCGTAGATCGTTGGTGACGTACGCAGCCACTCGCCGATTTTTTCACCGATCATAATGCTGGTCAGATTAGTGTTCGCCCGGGGTACCGACGGCATGATCGACGCGTCGGCGACTACCACGTTCGCCAGCGTGTGCAGTTGACCGTATTCGTTGACGACGCTGTCGGGATCTTCTTTTGGCCCCATGCGGGCGGTACCGCAGGGGTGATAGCCGCTACCGGAACGTTCTTTGCATAGCTTTACGATGGTCTCGTCGTCGATTCCGCGATCGAGGCTTGGAAATGCGACCCGCTCAATCATGCTAGCGAGTGGAGGTGCCTTGGCGAACGCAAGGGCGTCGCGAAAACAGCTCGCGAGTCGGCGTGCGTCGCGGTCGTCTTCGCAAAATCGATTTTCGATTACGGGGGCGATGTGAGGGTCTGCGGAAGCCAGTCGCAAATCACCGCGACCGAACGTGTATTCGAGCACAGCTGCGATAGCGAAACTCGCATGGCCCTGGCGATTTGCACCGAAGCTCAAGAGTTCGATCTGCAGGTCGTTACGTTTGTCTGAACCAGCAGCGGTGTAGCGCAAGATGGTTTGAATGAGAGGCTGATCGGCGTCAATGATGGATGGATCTTTGGCCACGCAGGAAATTGCTAACGCTGGATGATCGCAGAGATTGCCACCCACACCGCCAGTATCGCGAATAACGTCGATGCCAAATTTCTCGAGCTCGCGTCGTGGTCCGACACCCGAGCGTTTCAGGATCGCGGGCGACATGATGGCCCCGGCGGATAACACCACGCTGCGCGCGCGGACGCGTTCAATCACGCCGTTGTCGCGTTCGACTTCCACACTGGTGCAACGGTCACCTTCGACGATCAAGCGGCGAACGAAACTATTGGACTCAATGGTCAAATTGGGTCGCGCTCGAGCGGGAGCGAGATATCCCATCGCGCATGAAACGCGCATGCGCCCGAGCTTGTTCATCGGATGCGGACCCGCCCCCGTGCTATCGGGGGCGTTGGCGTCGTCACAATACGGATATCCCAAGGATCGAGCAGCCTCGAGGAATGCTTGTTGTTGTTCAACAAGCTCGCTTGCGGGGTAACGGCGGATAGAGATTGGACCGGCGTCGCCGTGGTAATTCGCGTCCGGAAAATCGAGATCGCGTTCGAGGCGCTTAAATGCAGGCAAGACCTTTTCCCAAGCCCACTCCGAATTGCCGTGGTTATTCCACTCGTCAAAGTCTTCAGGAATTCCGCGCAGCGCGATGGTGGTATTAACCGCACTCGATCCCCCTGTCACTTTACCTCGTGGTAACGGCATAGTTCGACCTTCGGTGGGACTGTGGCTGAGGCCCCAATCGTGGTCGCGATAGGAGTTGTTGTGGCTGTTGATGAGATCAAAAGGTGTGTCAGCTGGGTCTGCGTAATCGGGTCCGGCTTCAAGCAGAAGGACATCACGATTCGGATCTTCGCTCGCTCGGCTCGCGATAGCCGAGCCGGCACTGCCGGCGCCAACGATGATGATGTCGTGGTCCGCCGTCATCAGATCACGCCCCGATCCTTCATGCGAGCAATGACAACGTCGTCGTAGCCGAGTTCTCTGAGAATATCTTCGGCATGTTCGCCGAGCTCCGGGGCTCGAGTTGGACCGACGTGCGGGACACTGGTGATCTGAATGGGGTGATTGAGAATCAACGGGACGGTGACGTCATCGCTTTCCGGGGCGGAAGCCATGCGATTTTCTAGAATTTGTACATCGTTTTTGGTTTCCTCGACGAGGGCGACCCGATTTACCGGGACATCGAGTTCCGCAAAGATGGCAAGCCATTCATCGGACGTTTTCTGAGTAACGATGCGCTGCAATTCTTCTCCAAACGCACCGCGGTTTTCCCACAGTAGCCTGGAATCGGCAAAGCGCTCGTCGGTAAGCAAATGCAATGCGTTCATACCGGTAAGCAGCAGAGACAAGAGCTCTTCGTTTCGTACCATGTTGAACTGCAGCCAGCGTCCGTCTTGAGCCTGGTACACACGCATCATCGCGGGTTTGATTCGCGTTCGATCTCTGTATTTGGTCATATCGCCTCCGGCCAAAACCCCCTGCGCGACACCGGAGACCGACCAAAGTCCGTTCGCGAGCAGCGACGTATGCACCATGCCACCCTCCCCGGTTCGCTCCCGGTGGAGAAGTGCAGTGACGATGCCGGCGTAAATCGAGACGGCCGTCGGGTGATCGCCCATCCCCGGAAGGCCTTGTGTGGGTGCACTATCCGGAGTTCGCATAAGGTCCATCAGGCCGCTGCGCGCCCAATAGGCAAGTTGATCAAACCCTTTGCGCTCTCGTTCGGGTCCTTTTTCGCCGTAGGCAGTAAGGGATGCGTAGATCATCGCCGGATTCAGTGGGCGTAGGTGCTCGTAGGTGAGACCAAGGGACTCACGTACCGAGTACGGCTGGTTGGTGATGTATACATCGCAGTCTTGGACCAATTGGCGCAGGATTTCTTTGCCATCTTCTGATTTGAGATCGAGCGTTAGGCTTCGTTTGTTCCGACCGTCCATCTGCCAGAACCAATTGCTAC
This sequence comes from Pseudomonadales bacterium, assembly GCA_022448085.1. Lineage (GTDB taxonomy): Bacteria > Pseudomonadota > Gammaproteobacteria > Pseudomonadales > Azotimanducaceae > UBA11889. The sequence goes on from JAKUTH010000036.1 coordinate 21,610, forward strand.
CCGCGTCCGGGGTATCGGGCATGTTGGAGAGCGATCGCAACATATCGCCTGCACCTGGACGCTCGATTTTGATGACTTCAGCACCAAAGTCGGCAAGCATCATGGCAGCTGCGGGAGCGGCAATAACGGTAGCTACGTCTAGCACCTTCAATCCCGAAAAAAGATACGTGTCCATCTTGGTCCCTGTGAGCGTTTTTAGGTCGTCCACCAACGTAAGGGCGGTCCTGGCAACCGGCTGTCCTTCGCTGCAAAAGCCTAATACGCCGGCGTCTGTTTTTGTATTGAATTCACGTGATTTACCGAAGTAGCTATATCGACACAGTTACGATACATATGCGCTCGGTTTTTCGATCCGGGTTATCGTCAGTGCGAAAAGAAGAACAACAGCGACTCCTGACCATCCTGAACGAAGGCATTGAGACTGGTGCCACGGCCGATGCGGGTGGAATTGTCCGTTGTCCGATATCGGACTACACCTGCCCCACGCTTCTCGCCGAAGAACAACGGGTATTCTTTCGTGATACGCCCTTGTTAATGGGACTGTCGACTGATCTTCCCGAGAACGACAGCTATTGGTCGGATACTGAAACCGGGTTACCTATTCTGATGGTTCGCGATGACACCGGAACCTTTCACGCGTTTGCCAACACATGCCGTCACCGCGGAACGCAAGTTGTCGCGGATGGCCGTGGAACAGGAAACCGATTTAGTTGCCCCTTTCACGCGTGGACCTATAGCAACAAGGGAGATCTGATTGCGGTCAACAAGGAGTCGTCGTTCGGCCACGTTGAGAAAAAAGAACACGGCTTAGTCGAACTTCCAAGTGCTGAGAAGTACGGGATGCTTTGGGTCCGACCAACGCGGGGCGACCCTATCGATGTTGACCAATGTCTCGGAGGACTCGCTGACGACATGGAACACTGGAATTTGCCTGGTCATGGTTATACGGGCTCGCAAGTCCTGCATGCCGACATCAACTGGAAGCTCGCTATCGATACGTTCGGCGAGAATTATCATTTCGATGTCTTGCATCGGGAAACGTTGTCGAAAGAGATTCACGGCAATCTCCAGACCAACGACATTTTCGATCTCAATTACCGCATGGTTTTTGCATACCATCATTTCAAAGAGATCGTTGCGAATGTGCCAGAACAATCCAACTGGCCATTCCGCTCGATGACGCTGTGCGTCTATTTTATTTATCCGAATGCGATTCTTTTGGTGGATCCATACAGCGTAGATGTTCTAAGGATGTTTCCAGATAACGACCAGCCGGGTAAGTCGCGCACGGCGCAGAGCTTCTATATCGTTCCGGAGGCCGAGGAACACTTCCAAGATGGCGGCGAGGCTTGTGCACAACGTTTCGCAGGATTCAATCAGGTCGTCTTGGAAGAGGATTATCTAGTGGGCGAATCGACTCAGCGGGGAGCGTTATCGGGTGCTAATACCCACTTGGTTTTTGGGCGCAACGAGCCGGCCCTGCACCATTACCACAATGCGCACCGCCGAGGGCTTGGAAAGCCATTGTTGGAAGTTGAAACCGCCTGAGGACGCGTCAGAGATCGTTGGCTCACGGACGATACTTTCGATGCCCCGTTGTTGACGAACGGAACCTAGGTTCTACTGAAGGTTCGCGTTGTTGATTTCTTCTCGGAGCCATTCTTCCGCATTCGTTCCAAACGGAATCATTACGTGATAGCGATACGCAGGACGTTCACAAAGCCGCTCGTACCACGCATGTACGTGGGGTAATTCGATTCGTTCGATATCGAGATTCATATATCGGTAGGTAATGGTCCCGAGCGGGATATCGCCCATGGTGAATTCGTCGCCGGCCAAATATGCGTGTTGTTCGAGATGCCGATCCAGTTGGCCGTACAAGCGCATGCACTGAGCAGCGCCTGCTGTGATCTGATCGACGTTGACTTCATCGGCGCTAAACTTAATTTTGTTTTGGAATAACGGAAAAAACGCGCCGCTGATGTCGCTACGTTGCCACTCCATCCATTGATCGGCGAGCGCTAGGGTCCGACTGTCTGTCGGCCAAAGCGAGCCCTCGCCATAGGTTCGCGCGAGGTACCGAACACAGGCATTGGACTCCCACAGCGACAGGTCACCGTCACGGATTGTCGGAACGACTTTATTGGGATTGAGCCGCGAATACTCGTCGGAGAAACCAAAGGAACCCCCCATATCCTCGCGCGCGTATTCGATGCCCAGTTCACCGGCCGTCCACATGACCTTTTGAACATTCGCAGAATTACGACGGCCAATGATCGAGATCAAGCTCGCCTACCTCGAGCGAATAAACGAAACGTCGCTGGTGCTCGTTTCATGAATTCGTGATGGCGACGATCGCGGATTCCAATGCGTCGGGCTTAAATCCCCAGGGACCTGCTTCGCCTTGAAATTCGATCGAGCCGCCGCGTTGAATCAGATACAGCCGATCGGGAAGAGCTCCGTAGGCGCTGGCAATTTCATCGTCGATTTCGTCGACTACAACGGGCATTTTTATCTGCAGGCGCAGTGCACAAACGGTTGCGACCTCGGTGCGTGCTTCGATGGTGGTTGGGTCGGATATGCGGATGTTATCGTCGCGATTGGAGGTTACAACCCAGCCGTCTTCAGGATGTGCTTCGCGTATGTACACCACGAGGAACTCGACCTGCTCGCGCCAACGGGCCCATATTTCGTGCAAGGACCCTAACTGGGCCCGAAATGGGGGTCATGTATAGGAACCAAATATAAGGGCGATTGGCTTTTCTTCTGCACGATTCAAGAGATCGAAGGTGTCACCGGTCGCAACTTGCTGACCGCTACTAAAGTCGTACAAAGGTCGCCGAAAACCAAATGCCTGGTCGCCGGGCTTCAGTTCCGGCTTTCCAAGACGTCGGAGTTTGGGGTCCGCCATGATGTCGATGGGCGTACGGGGTGAATCGCTGGGCGTTATGGATTTCCAATCGAAGTTCGTTGGCAGCTTAGTGCTCATAAGGGTAAAACCGTGTCAGGCCTGCACAAATCCCTCGTAATCGTTGGAAGCGACTTGATCGCACTTTTCTACGTACGGCGGAAAGCCGCCGATATACGGCATAAAGACGCGCGGTTTCCCAGGAACGTTGGCCCCCAAATACCACGAATTACAGTGGGGGAAGAGTGTTGCACCTGCAACTTCGTTGACGTGTTCTACCCAGTCGGCTTCGGCTTCGAGGCTTGCTTCAATGGTGGCGACATTGTTTTCCACGCAATGACCCACGC
>JAKUTH010000037.1 GCA_022448085.1 Pseudomonadales bacterium
GCCGGCCGTACACATGACGCCCTAGTGATCGAAATCGCGAGCAACTCTTACAAATTCTATACGTAGGTGTTTTGTCGGGCACTGACAAGTTTCCCCAACCTGGGCGTATACCAGTACCATCGCAAACCTCAACCGAACGTATAGACCTACCCTCACCATGAGCAACAAACGACCGTACTCATCCATCGTTGTCGACGGTGTCGAACAAGCACCCAGTCGCGCCATGCTTTACCCCGTCGGTTTCAGCGAGGCCGACTTCAAAAAGCCCCAAATTGGCATTGCCTCGACGTGGAGCCGCGTAACCCCCTGCAATATGCACATCCACGAACTCGCGGAAATGGCGGCAAAAGGCGCCGATCAAGCAGGCGCCAAGAGCGTGCTGTTTAACACAATCACAGTTTCCGATGGTATTTCCATGGGCACCCCGGGGATGCGTTATTCGCTGGTATCACGCGAAGTTATCGCCGACTCCATAGAAACAGTCGTTGGCGCCCAAGGGTTTGATGGGTTCGTTGCTATTGGCGGATGCGACAAGAATATGCCGGCATGCGCCATCGCCATGGCTCGACTGGATCGACCTAGCGTCTTTGTATACGGCGGCACCATTCAGACGGGGACGAATCGCCGCGACATCATTTCTGTGTTCGAGGCAGTCGGCGCGCACGCCGACGGTTCACTTTCAGATATCGAACTGAGAGAAATTGAACAAACTGCGATCCCGGGACCCGGCTCGTGCGCGGGCATGTACACAGCAAACACGATGGCGTCGGCTATCGAAGCACTCGGATTGTCTCTGCCCAATTCTTCTGCCCAAGAAGCGGTTAGCGAACAGAAACGTCAGGACAGCTTCGATGCCGGCAGCGCGGTTTCATTGTTAATCGATCGAGGAATCAAACCATCCGATATTCTTAGTCGAGAAGCATTTGAGAACGGTATTGTGGTCGCGATCGCTTTGGAAGGATCCACCAATGCAGTCCTCCATCTATTGGCCATTGCACACGCCGCCAAGATTCCATTGGAACTCGACGATTTCACGCGAATTGGGAAAAACGTCCCCGTATTAGCGGACATGCGCCCTGCGGGTCAGTACGCAATGTCGGAACTCATCCATATCGGCGGCATCCAACCGCTCATGAAAATGTTGCTAGACGCCGGCCTATTGCATGGAGATTGTCTGACGGTTACTGGCAAGACCCTTAAAGAAAACCTAAAAGAAGTTGAGCCGTATCCGGCGGATCAAAAAATTATTCGACCCCTGACAAATCCAATCAAGAAGGATAGCCATCTTGTCGTGCTTTATGGAAACGTGGCACCGGCGGGCGCGGTGGCAAAAATCACGGGTAATGAAGGCCTTAGTTTTACGGGAACGGCAAGAACATTTCAGGGCGAAGAAGCCGCTATGGAAGCCATCATGGGCGGCACAGTACAACCCGGCGACGTCGTGGTACTGCGTTACGAAGGCCCGCGGGGTGGCCCCGGGATGCGCGAAATGTTAAGTCCTACGAGCGCGATTAACGGTCGCGGTCTCGCTGGGAAAGTCGCCTTGATCACCGACGGTCGATTTTCCGGTGGCTCTTCGGGTTTCGTGGTAGGACACGTGACTCCCGAGGCATTCGAAGGTGGTCCCATTGGCCTCATCGAAGATGGCGATGAAATTACCATTGATGCTGAAAAGAGGGAAATTAACCTCAGCATTACCGACGCGGAATTCACACGCCGCGCTGGAGTCTGGAGCGCACCCGAGCCTTACACCGATCGCGGAACACTCGCCAAGTACGCTCGACTCGTTTCTTCGGCGAGTGAAGGTGCGGTGACGGATAAATACCTTTAATCAACGGTCCGGGGGTTGCCAGCTGCAAGCCGTTGTTCAAGCCAACTCGCTTTGACCTTATCCATCATTTAAACGATTTCTATTTATTTGGACTGGGCGAATTCGTACGTACACCCAGTAGCATACTTGCCCGACTCCGATACCAATCGTGTCCCACAAAAGATCGAGGATTTCCGCTCGACGGTCTGGAGTGAACGCTTGCGCTACTTCTAACGCCACAGCATAAAAGAACATCCATGTCGCGGGGACCCATAGAATTCTGAACGTACGAGTTAGTGGATTTCGATCTATATCAAAGTGGGTGAGAACGAGCGCAACCGTCAGATAAGTGAACGCAAACACATGCAACACGACATCGGGAAATTGGATGACCTCCGGGTAGGAACCCGGCATGAGAGCCAGGTAGGTACAGATAGCTAGCGGCAACCAGAATGCAGTTCTGTATATCGCGGGCATGTAGTTTATCGCGCTGTCTGTTCGCGCACGAAATCGACCAACCTCTTAACGTTATCGACGGGCGTCTCCGGAATAATCCCGTGACCTAAATTAAATATATGTCCGGGACGTCCTCCAACCTCATCTATGAGGGTTTGCGCCTGGTTGATCATGCTACTCGGCTCGCCGCAAAGCGCGATCGGATCCAAGTTACCTTGGATCGCACGACTACCCAAACGATCCCAGGTAGCGACCAAAGGAACGCGCCAGTCGAGCGCCATTAAATCTGGGCCCGTGGCATACATAGCGTCGAGTAAATGTGCGTTACCCGTTCCAAAGTAAATGATAGGCAACTTGCCTTGAATGCGCTCCATCAGCCGCCGGGTAGCCGGAGCCACATACCGCTCATAGTCGGCAAGCGACAAACACCCAACCCAACTATCAAATAACTGAATGGCTTGAGCCCCCGACGCGATCTGTAATTGCACATAATCCGCGACCGTATCCACAAGTTTATCCATCAAAGACTGCCATAACACTTCGTGGTCATACATTAGCCGCTTCACGTGGGCATAATTTCGCGAGCTCTTGCCCTCGACCGCGTAGCATGCAAGCGTGAACGGTGCCCCCGCAAAACCGATCAGGGCAACTTCTTTTGGCAAGTCGTTAAGTATGCGGCCGAGAGTTTCCACAACGTAACCACAACCTTCCTCAGCTGGGACGACGGCTAACGCCTCTATCGCTTGTTTGTCACGTAATGGATTTTCAAACACAGGTCCAACGCCCGGTTTGTACTCGAGTTTGAGACCCATCGGCTCAAGTACCGGGAGCAAATCGGCGAACATTATCGCTGCGTCGACGCCGAGTATTCGTTGCGCGTCCAAGGTCGCTTTCGCGGCAAGCTCAGGATTCTTAAAGAACTCTAGGCTGGGGGTATCGCCTTTCAAAATATGGTATTCGGGCATATATCGCCCGGCCTGCCGATTTAGCCAAATAGGCGTGTTCGGCGTGCTGGCACCGGCGCATGCATCTAGAAAGATCGGCATTAGTACCCAATCATCAATTCAATGTCTGCGTCGTAATCGACATTTTCAATGCCAAAGCCGAATAATCGAAAGAAATCATCTCTGAATCCGCGAAGGTCAGCGAGGTCCGCAACATTGTCGGTCGTTATATCTGACCAACGGCGCTGTACTTCCGATTGGATGTCGGCGTCGAGTTCATAATTGTCCATCCGAATACGGCCAATCTCGTCCGTACGCATAGGCTGATTTGAATACAGTTGCTCGCGGAAGAGACGATGAATATGGGCGACACAGTCCTCGTGACAGTCGCGTTCCTTCATCACCTGAAAGAGGATGGAGAAATACAAAGGGACCACAGGGATCGCAGTACTTGCTTGGGTTACGACGGCCTTTAACACTGCAACGTCCGCACGCCCTTTTATACCCGCTAGCTTCGTCGATATCTCTTCTGCTGCTCGATCAAGGTCTTCTTTCGCGCGCCCCAACGTGCCGTCCCAATAAATGGGCCACGTAAGTTCATTGCCGATGTAAGTGTAGGCAACGGTCTCAAATCCAGGCGCCAGCACTTCAGCTTCCAGAAGCGCATCGATCCAATATTCCCAGTCCTCGCCACCCATGACCGCAACCGTAGCGTCCACCTCTTCCATATCGGCCGGATCGAGCGCTACATCAACCACTTCCGCATTACCTGACAAAAGATCAAAGTTAAGTGTTTGTGAGGAAAACACTTTCCCGACCGGCTTGATCGACGAGCGATGGAGCTCACCAGTTCGCGGATGTACGCGTACCGGCGAAGCTAAGCTATAAACCAACAAATCTATAGTGCCCATATCAGCGCTTATGGCGTCGATGGCCTGCATTTTTATCTCGTCCGAGAATGCGTCTCCATCAATGGTGTGCGCGTATAGTCCAGCCTGCTCTGCCCGACGCCCGAATGCCGCATTGTTGTACCAACCGGCGCTACCGGGCTTGGTTTCCGATGGTGTTTTTTCTAAGGAAACTCCCAGCGTGCCTGAACCGCATCCAAAAGCCGAGGTGATTCGTGACGCAAGCCCGTAGCCGCTTGAGCAGCCAACTACGAGCGCATTTCTAGGGCCCCTTATCGTGTCGAGACCGCGGACATAGTCGATCTGCGTACTCACATTTGTTGCACAACCGACGGGATGCGCCGTGGTACAAATAAAACCTCGAATGCGCGGTTTGATAATCACAATCGTGTTACGGCTGCCGTTCCCTATAACGCTGGGTTTCACTACAACGGGCGCAGCATCATACCTTCTGCAACGGCATACCGCATGGCAGCACCAACGTCATAAACCCATGGGCCATCTCGACGAATGGTTGCTGCAACGGATCGTTTGTTACCGAGCTTATGCTCCCGATCACCGTCCAAGGCGAGGATTCCCTCACCTTCAAAAATCACTTTCTCCCCCAAATCGACTCTTTGACTACGCGAAATCGCAACGTCTTTAAAGAACCCGGGCGACAAGGGCACCCGAATACAAATCTCTGAGTCTTCCATTTCGCTAACTTCAACCAACAGCCCAAAGTCATCCTTTTCCTCAACTACAGAAATAAGACCCCCGACAGGTGACATTCCTACCGTGTCCGGTAACGCCCTCGTTAAAAGAATTTTCTTTAATTTAGCTTCGTCATAAGGCAATAAATTGCCTACAAAGTCGTCGCGAAGCTGTACCGCATCAATCAGCGCAATGTCGCTAATCCCATCCGAAAAAGCGGTGTGCAACACCTTAGCTCTATTTCGAATTCCCCGCGCCGCGCCGTCTGAAAATCGTCCCATCGCAGCTAATGCCGCAACAACTCCGGCAGTGGTTGGTTCAACCATTGATGGAAAAACGTTGTTGGTGCCAGTAGACAGCGGGATCAATTCCAGTTGCGGGGCGCTCCGCGCGATAATTCTATTGGTACCGTCGCCACCAAGCGAAACGATGACTTCTACGCCCTCTCCAACAAAAGCCCGCACCGCGCGCTCAGTGTCAGTAGCATCGTGGTGCAGCTCAATTCCAAGTGTGACGACCTTCGCCTTCAGAGGCATCCAGTCCAGGGCCATGGACGCAATACGAAACGGTTCGTCAACAATATATATCTCATTCACTCCGACGGCATCGGCGCCAGCTGCGATGCGCGCAACGATGTCCCGCTTGGCTTCATGAGTCATGTTGGTCGCTCGGGCCGCGAGTCGACGCACGTCTCGCCCGGACATTGGATTCACACAAATAGCTATAGCGCTCATTCGCTTAATTGTCGTTTCTTGGTGTCAACATCGGCTAAAACTCCTAGTCAGTTGATTCGACGACCTGGAAATGCAGTGGTTTCCAGAGCAAAGGTTGCTAACCTATTGGGTCTGGTCACGGGAAAGCAAGGACAACCTCGTTAAGTCCTTGGCTTGCAATCGACGAAATATCGAAAGGGGCATGCGCCCTATTCGTTCTTTCTTGATACCAGTAGTGGCGAATTCAAGCGGGATGGCGCGAAAAGTCTCCGGTGCCGAGGAATACACATGAACATCGAATCGGTCATCGACGCTGCGTGGCAACATCAAGAGAACATAGACGCTAGTACACAGGGAGAAGTACGCACGGCTGTCGAAGAGGCTTTATCTAACCTCGATGACGGCACGCTACGGGTGGCTGAAAAAATTGCTGATGGCTGGTTGGTTAACGAGTGGTTAAAAAAAGCGGTCCTGCTAAGTTTCCGACTTAACCCATTTCAGAAGATGGCGGGGGGGCCTGGAAACACCAGCTGGTGGGACAAAGTCGCGCCGAAATTTGCAGGATGGGAAGAAGAACAGTTCGAAGCAGCGGGGTTTCGCGCCGTTCCAACCGCATATGTACGTCATTCCGCGTACATCGCTCCAAACGTTATCCTTATGCCTAGTTTTGTAAACGTTGGTGCCTACGTCGATACAGGCACCATGATCGATACATGGGCAACCGTCGGATCCTGCGCCCAAATAGGCAAAAACTGTCATATTTCCGGCGGGGCAGGGATAGGCGGCGTATTAGAACCTCTTCAAGCAGCACCCGTGATCGTCGAAGACGGCTGTTTTATTGGGGCCCGATCCGAAGTCGTCGAGGGCGTTCTGGTCGAAGAAGGCGCGGTCCTGTCCATGGGGGTATTCATTGGTGCGTCGACCAAAATCGTTGATCGACACTCGGGTGAAATTTACACGGGTCGTGTACCACCCTATTCCGTTGTGGTGCCAGGGTCTTTACCGGCGCCACCTCACAAGGATGGAAACCCAAGGCCGAGTCTCTACTGTGCCGTAATTATCAAGACCGTGGACGCGCAGACACGCTCGAAAACCGCGATTAACGAGCTACTTAGGGATTAGCAGTTCGAGCAGCTCCGGAAACATCATGCCCGTTCCATAATGTGAATCGAGAACGAGTACGTGTTGCGTTCATTCGCGACGAAATCTTCTTTCTCTGTGGTCCGCCAGCAACCCCAATCGAAGGAAGGGAAAAACGTATCTCCGTCAATTTCCGCATCGACCAACGTGCAGTAAAGACGATCCGCGCGATCCAGCGTCTCCGCATAAACCCGTGCACCCCCGACCACAAAGCACTCCTCCACTGAATCAATTTCACACTGCTCCGCCGCAACGGTTAACGCCGAATCAATATCCGGTACCACCGTGACTTCGTTATTCAGATACCCTGTCGCCGAAAGCACAATATTCCTGCGTCCAGGAAGCGGTCGACCCACCGACTCGTACGTACGACGACCCATCACAACCGGACTACCCAACGTCGTCCGTTTAAAAAAAGCAACGTCATCTGATAGGTGCCATGGAAGTGCATTGGATCGACCAATAACACGATTGTTGGACATCGCCCAGATAAGAGAAAGTCGCACCGATTCGTTAAACCGCGATTGGGGCGCGGATACCTTTATGCGAACGGTAGCCCAGTAATTCAAAGTCTTCGTAGGTAAACCCGAATACGTCCTCTACCCGTGTGTTAATTTTCATGTGTGGTAATGGCAGCGGGACGCGAGATAACTGGCGATCGGCTTGTTCAAGATGGTTAAGGTAAAGATGTGCGTCACCAAACGTGTGAACGAAATCACCGGGTTGAAGACCCGACACCTGTGCAACCATCATGGTTAATAGTGCGTATGACGCGATATTGAAGGGAACCCCAAGAAATATATCAGCACTTCGCTGATACAGTTGACACGATAACCTGCCATCTGCGACATAGAACTGAAACAGTGTATGGCACGGGGGCAAAGCCATCTTGTCTACCTCCCCGACATTCCACGCCGAAACGATCAGACGTCTTGAGTCGGGATTTTGACGAATATCCGAAACCACTCTCTCGATTTGATCAATGGTGGGACCATCCGACGTTGGCCAAGAACGCCATTGCGAACCGTACACGGGCCCTAGATCCCCGTTTTCGTCAGCCCATTCATCCCAAATATGAACGTCGTGCTCGTGAAGGTACGCAACGTTGGTGCTGCCCTGCAGGAACCAAAGCAACTCATGGATGATGCCTTTCACAAACATCTTCTTGGTCGTCAGAAGGGGGAATCCTTCGCCCAGGTCGAAGCGCATTTGATGACCAAACACAGACCTCGTTCCAGTACCCGTACGGTCGCTCTTCTCTATCCCCTCGTCTCGTACCCGGCGCATGAGCGCAAGATATTGCTTCATTTCTAGCGCAATCCCTCGAAATAATCTTGAGCAATTCCAAACAGCAACAAAATACCAAATGCAATCATCGGTAGCGACAACAACTGGCCCATCGTGAGCCAATCGAATGCAATAAAACCGATCGCAGCATCAGGTTCACGAAACCATTCGGTCACAAACCGAATCGCGCCGTAGCCTGTGAGAAACATCCCAGAGATTTGACCCGAGCGTCGCGTTCGCAGTGAAAATAACCAAACAATCATGAACAACACTACACCTTCCCCAAATGCTTGATACAAGCTTGACAGATGTCGTAGCGCCCCATCCCACTGACCAAAGCACGTGAAATTCAGGCCGCTGACTGCGCTACATGGAAAGTGAACACCGAGGGAACTCTCCGTAACTCGTCCCGGCAACTCCGCGTTAATGAAATTTCCTATCCTTCCAAATCCCAGTCCGATTGGGACTAGCGGAGCTGCAAAATCTGCCACACGCCAGAAATCGCGCGATGTCTTCCGGCCATATAGCCAAAGCGCGGCGACAACCCCAAGCATGCCTCCGTGGAACGACATGCCACCTTCCCATAATCTAAACAACCACAGCGGCTCTACCAAAAACCTATCGAACGAGTAGAAGAGAACGAAGCCGAGGCGACCCCCGACGATCGTACCCACCACGCCATAAAAAATGACGTCCGATACGTCTGCTTTATCCCAGTCGGAATCGTGCTTTTTCGCACGCTGACTGCCCAATACGTAGCACGCGAGAAAAGCGAGCAAATACATGAGGCCGTACCAGCGAACGGCCAATGGCCCGATCTCTAACAAAATAGGTTCGATCAGAGGATAGTTCATATTGCTCAAACACCAACTATGCGCAACTGGTAGACTCAGGCACGCCCATAGGCACGGAACGAGGGCCCGAGCCGCAGTGTGCCTTATCCTAATTGCCTACCGTATGGATCCGGCTCGACCGCTTATTGTTGCAGCCAATCGGGACGAATACTACGCTCGCCCAGCGCTTGCTGCACACACTTGGGACGACCATCCAAACATCTTCGCAGGACGCGATATCGAGGCTCGAGGGACTTGGCTTGGGGTTTCAAGGACTGGGCGTTTCGCGGCCGTCACGAATTGGACCCAGGACTTATCCGGTCCTCGTTTCCCAAGAAGCCGCGGCGATCTACCGGTTGAATTCCTACTCGCAAAAAGCACGCCACAGCAGTACGCGACAGTTATAAAGCCCGATCAGTTCGCGGGATTTAACTTTATTGCTTTCGACGGCCACGAGCTTATCTATACGACCAATCGAACCGGCGACATCAGAATACTTCCACCCGGCATTTACGCCTTTACCAATACCCACCTTGATGACCCGTGGCCAAAATCGACGCACGGTGTGCGGAAGTTAACGAACGCGCTACCACACCCCTTGCTAAACGACCTTATTGATCTCCTAACGACCGACGATCCCCTGTCTCCTACAAAGGATTCACGAGACAACGACAGCGTCGTGGTCGAGCAACGGAACTCGCCGAGCTTCATTCGCGGTGATATATACGGCACTCGGGCAAGTACGGCGGTCATACTTGAACACGACAAGTTTCTCTTCTGCGAACAGGCATTCGAGTCGAGCGGGCTCCCAACGAAACGTATTGAAGAAACTGTCCTACTCGAGAATTCTTGACGTGGTGTTCATGATCGGACCCGTGCACTATCAGGAGGCAATCGTAAAAAACCAAAAACTGTTTCAACAAACTCGTTAATCTGAGTCATAGGGGCGCTAACGTGGACTTATCTGGAAAGACCGCACTGGTGACGGGGGGTAGCCTGGGATTAGGCCGGGCAATGGCGTCTGCATTCCACTCAGCCGGTGCCAATGTGGCATTACTCGCCCGTCGAGATGGTCCTCTGAAAGATGCCCAAAAAGAGATAGAACAAAACGGGTCCGGCAAAGTCGGCGCGTACCAATGCGACGTATCCGATGCAGCGGAAATCGCGACCGTTCATAAACACGTGGTAGAAGCGATGGGTCCAGTCGATATTTTGGTGAATAACGCCGGGAAATCCGAGGCACATCCGTTTATGAGTATTTCGGATGAAGTTTGGCAAGCAGATTTGGACTTAAAACTCTTTGCCGCGGTGCGTTTAGCCCGTCACGTCATCCCTGACATGATCTCCAAACGTTGGGGACGCATCATCAATGTTTTGAACACGGCAGCGAAAGCACCGCCACCCGGCTCCGCGCCAACTTCAGTAAGTCGAGCAGCGGGCATGGCATTAACCAAGGTTCTGGCCGGCGAACTTGCACCCCACAGTATTCTCGTGAACGCACTACTCATTGGGCAAATTAAGTCGGACCAGATTCAACGGGCTTACGACGCCAGCGATCGCTCGACCTCTTTCGAACAATTCGTGGAAGAAGCTGGCAAACGCCTGCCTATGGGCCGTATGGGCGAAGCGAGCGAAGTTGCCGAGGTGGCCTTGTTTCTATCGTCCGAACAGGCGTCCTACCTGACGGGTTGCGCGATCAATATGGATGGTGGGCTCTCTCGGGTCGTCTAGTTCGTATCCGGACGGCAGCCCTATTCATCAAAGAAACATGCTTGGTGTTTCGTGATGAGGAATGGCCCGTTCCAGTCCCGCCCCAATGAGCTGATCACGGATAAAATCGAGTATTTCGTCGGCATCTTCCATTCGTCGAACGCGTGCAAGAATACGTCGGCAATCCCGCATTGATACATTTCGGATCACCCACTTTACCTTCGGCAAATTGGCGGCATTCATCGACAGGACGTCATAACCCATCGCTACGCAAAGGATGGCGCCTTCTGGCGTTCCAGCGAGTTCGCCGCATATGCCAATTCCTTTTTGTTCCGCATGGGCAGCTTTAGCAAGTTCTCGCAACGCATGCAGGACTGCCGGGTGCATTTCTTGGTAGAGATTCGCAACTCGCGGATTATTACGATCCACCGCTAACATATACTGGGTAAGATCGTTGGATCCAACTGCAAGAAAATCGACCTGGCGTGCGATTAGGCGTGCCTGATGTATTGCCGCCGGAACCTCGATCATGACGCCAACCTGAGGCAGCTTTACCGCGACATCCTCCTCCCGAACCTCACGGTAAGCCCTCATAACAAGCGCCTTCGCTTCCGCAACCTCGTGCCGATTGGTCACCATCGGGAACATAATTCGGAGGTCGGATTCCAGCCCCACGCTCGCCTTAATCATTGCCCTAACCTGGACCAGAAAAATCTCTGGGTGATCGAGGGTCACGCGAATCCCCCGCCAACCTAAAAAAGGGTTGTCCTCGTCGATGGGGAAATAAGGCAACGCTTTGTCGCCCCCAATATCAAGCGTCCGCATCGTGACCGGTCGAGGGTTAAATGCTTCCAAGTGCTCTCTATATATAACCCGCTGTTCTTCCTCCGTCGGGAAACGATCTCGAGAAGCGAATGGAATCTCTGTTCGAAAAAGTCCGACCCCCTCCGCACCGCGATCTAGCGAACGCGTGATTTCGCCGACAAGACCGATATTCACCCAAAGGTTTAATCGATGGCCATCCAGAGTTTCACTTGGTTGATCTTTAAGGGGCTCGAGTTCCCTAACGAACTCGGCTTCTTCAGCAATTAACTCCTGGTAGTGATTAATCACCTGTGCCGTGGGATTCCCAATTAATTCGCCATAAAAACCATCCACAATGACGGTCTGATTCTCGAATTCGTGTAGGGGCAGCTCTGTTGCGCCCATAATGGCCGGAATATTAAGAGCGCGTGCCAAAATCGCGGTGTGCGAATTGCTAGATCCCCGCAACGATACGATGCCTTTCAATCGCTCCGGCGGCACGTCCGAAACCATCGAAGCAGTTACTTCTTCACCTATCAAAATGGCCTGTTCTGGAAAGTAAAACTTGTCTTTGTGAATATCCTGCTGAAGATACGCTAAGACGCGCTGCCCTATTTCTTGGACATCGGCAACTCTTTCCCGCAAATATGAGTTTTCGACTTGCCGCAGTTTCGACACGTGCCTCGTAATGACCGACCGAAGCGCGCCCTGTGCCCAATTTCCTTGACGAATTTCCTCGCGAACTTCGCCCGCGATCGCGGTGTCATCCAGCATATGCAAGTATGCGGAAAATAACGCCCGCTCTTCTGCCGGCAGTTGTCGAGACAACGACCGATTGGTCTCCTCGATATCAGCGCGGACTCGGTCGATTGCACGATCAAAATTGGTCAACTCGACGATAACATCATCGGCGCCTTTGTCAGGCACATGATCGAAATTAGCCGAAGGGCCAATGACCACGGCGGTGCCAATAGCGATCCCTGGGGCCCCCGCGATCCCCTCATACCCAACATCACTCGGGACATTATCCGCATTCAATAACGCCGAAACGCTTCCCGCGGCTTCTGCATGCGCGACAACATTCGCCAACTGAGCAGCAAGCGTGGTTAGAAACGCCTCCTCATCTTCGCGAAAACGTCGATCTTCCCTTTGTTGGATGGTGATGACGCCGAGTACCCGACGATTATGAATCACGGGAACTCCCAGAAAGGCAGAAAAGGGTTCTTCCCCTATCTCCGAGAAGTGCCGATATCGTGGATGCTCTGTTGCATTTTCGATGTTCAGCGGTTCACCGCGTTCAGCGACTAGCCCCACAACACCTTCACCGGGGGCAAGCGACACCTTGCCAATCGCGCTTCTACGAAACCCTTCGTTTTCGATTAATCTCAAGTCGCCGGTGACTTTGTCAAAAACGTAGACGGAGCAAACTTCAGTACCGAGAATTAAACACACTCGCGCGACAATTATGCCCAGCGCATGTTCGAAACTTGGCGCGGCGTCTATGTCGCGACTGATTTGTCGAAGCGCGTCAAGCAATTACATGCCCCCGATTTGTAGGGCTGGCGCGAGCTCTCGCAACGCCTGACGATAGACCTCCTGTTTGAACGCAACGATCTCAGTCAACGGATACCAATAACTAACCCAACGCCAAGCATCAAATTCAGGTTTATCCGAACAGTTCATCGAAATGTCGTTTTCGTCTCCTACCAATTTAATCAAATACCACTTCTGCTTTTGCCCGCGAAAACGCGAACTTGAGTTATAACGCCGCAACCGCTTAGGTAATCGATAGCGAAGCCAACTGCTCGTAACCCCGAGTATTTTTACGGACGCCGGTGTCAGGCCGACTTCTTCAAACAGTTCTCGATAGAGAGCGTCTTCGGGCGTTTCGTTCGGCTGCACTCCTCCCTGAGGGAATTGCCACGCGTTGTCACCGCCAACTCGACGAGCCCAAAAAACATTGCCTACGTCGTTAGATATCACGATGCCAACGTTCGGTCGAAAGCCGTTAGGATCGAGGTTCTCTACTTCACTTCGCATGCGACGATTCTTTCATAATCAACTCCTGCGAAGCCACTGGCTCCTCGGGCCGATACTTTCTCCTTACTGATCCAGTTTTTCGAGGTGTCCTTACAATTCATCAAGGCTATTATTTCGCAAGTACGCCAAGGTAAAGAATGAACCAGCTCGAGAACGAACCTAGTCTCTATCTCCAACAACACGCTACGAATCCGGTCGAGTGGTACCCGTGGGGAAACAAAGCCCTCGAAAAGGCAATAGCCGAAAATAAACCTATCCTCCTATCCATAGGCTATTCGTCATGCCACTGGTGTCACGTTATGGCCCACGAATCTTTTGAGGACGAAATTACCGCATCGGTGATGAACGAGAATTTCATCAACATAAAGGTCGATCGAGAGGAACGCCCCGATATCGATCAGATATACCAGACGGCTCATCAACTCCTCACCCAACGCAACGGCGGCTGGCCTCTCACCATGTTTCTTGACCCACAGACTCAACTACCGTTTTTTGGTGGTACCTATTTCCCTCCGGCCCCACGATTTAATCTTCCCGGATTCAGAGACTTACTCATGCGAATAAGTAGCACGTACCAAGACAATAAAACCGACCTCGAAACTCAGAGTAAAAAACTTAGCGAGATGCTGGCACGACTGAACGAACGTGCCGAAGTGCGAGGAATTGACGACCGGCCGTTACTGTCCGCAGCACGGGATCAGCTCGCGTCCCGTTATGATCCCATCCACGGTGGTTTTGGACCCGCGCCAAAGTTCCCCATGCCCGCGAATATCGAGAGACTACTGCGCCACTGGGCATTTTCAAGACGCCATGACGCAGTCGATCGAGAAGCCTTCGATATGGCACTGACCACCCTCACACGGATAGCCCGTGGCGGCATCTACGATCACGTGGGCGGAGGTTTTTGTCGATACTCTACCGACAACGAATGGATGATCCCCCACTTCGAGAAGATGTTGTACGACAACGGGAGGCTCATGAGCCTCTTCGCCGACGCCTTGGGACTTGGTCCAGACCCACTGTTTGAAAGCGCTCTAAGGGAAACGGCTAATTGGATCGTTCGCGACATGCAACATCCACAAGGTGGTTATTTTACCTCTCTGGACGCGGATTCAGACGGAGTCGAAGGGAGCTACTACGTATGGCGTAGAAACGAAGTTCAGAACCTTTTGGATAGCGACGAATACCTCATTGTCGAAACGTTGTATGGGTTGGATAAATCGGCGAATTTTGAGGGCAAATGGAATTTTCATCGCCGAGATGCTTGGCGCGCCGTCACCGAAAGGCTAGGGCTCGAAACAGAAGAAGCAGGAAAACTTCTTAAATCCGCGAAGGCCAAACTTCTCCAACGTCGTTCCGAACGCCCGGCACCGGGGCGTGATGAAAAAATCCTCACTTCATGGAACGGACTCGCAATCAAGGGCATGGCGAAAGCCGCGATGCGTTTTAACAAGAAGCCTTGGCTCCATTCGTCTCAACGTGCCGTCGACTTTATTCGTGATCACTGCTTTGACGGGAATCGGCTCTCTGCAGTATGGAATAACGGCATAGTTGGCCACGACGGATTTCTCGACGACTACGCGAATCTCCTCGACGGATTGCTCGTCTTGTTGGAGGCCCAATGGCGTTCTCGCGATATCGAATTTGCACAAGCACTCGCCGATCTTTTGTTGTCCAAATTCCTCGACGGGGATGGGGGCTTCTTCTTTACGGCCCATGACCAAGAAAAGCTGATCCACCGGCCCAAGCCAACCGTCGACGATGCGCTACCCCCGGGAAATGGAACTGTGACCGTTGCTCTACTGAAACTAGGACATTTGCTTAATGAACCGCGATACATTGACGCTGCCGCGGAAACACTTGATTGGGCACGCGCTTCGATCGAGCAATATCCCGCTGGACACTGCACACTGCTCGTCGCTCTCGAATCTCGCCTCTATTCTCCTGAACAAATCATTGTGCGTGGGCCGCAGGAAACGATGGGTTCTTGGTTAGCCCTCGCGCGGGAGGGTTACGCCCCAGAACGCTGCGTCTACGGAATTCCATACGACGAACCTGGGCGAGTTCCGAAGCAACTTCCAGCGCTCGTTTCGGCCGAAACCCGCCAGGTTGTTAGTGCTTACATTTGCCGCGACTTGACCTGCGAAAAAGCAATAACCGACTTTGAAGACTACAAACGCGCGCTTAAGCGGTAGCCCGCAACACATGCGATCGAGCTTACGCGTCAACGCTCGTTCTCCGAAACTTCTCGATATGCGATGTCGTTTAATAGATCCTCAAGCTCTCTGACGTCGGAAGGTTCAAGTGCGAAAAACCAGCCGTTGCCGTATGCATCTATATTGACGTTCTCCGGAGCATCTTCTAGCGATCGGTTGACCGCGATGACGACGCCGCTAACCGGAGCGTATATATCGGAAGCTGCCTTGACCGACTCAACAACTCCAGCTTCAACCGATGCTTGCAGCGACTGTCCTATCTGCGGTAGTTCTATGTAAACAATGTCACCGAGTGCGTCTTGAGCGAAATCAGTAATACCAACCGTTATCCGTCCATCTTCTTCGAGCCGCGCCCATTCATGGCTTTCGGCGTAATAGATACCCTGCGGGGTTTCACTCATCGATTAGGCCTTTGCCCTAGTGACACATCCGTCACTATTTTGACTAGACCACCACTTCTTATCCAGCCCGTTGGCACACCAGTGAACTCTCGTCACAGAGCATCCAAAATCCCTTTTGACCACGTTTGAGAACAATCGCTTGCTAATCCATTTCTGTGAAATCGCTCTTCGAAACACTCGGGCCAACGCCGCTACCTCTTTCCATGCGGATCGAACAACTATGGATGGCGACAAGTTGTTCAATATAGCGTTGCAAGCGGTCCTAAACCCATCGCTTCACGCATCAATTGGTACTTAAGAGCAGGTACTTTATTTACTGTCCGGACGCCAAGATTGCGCGCCCATCTCCCGTAGGGTCCGGAAGCACCGTATGTTCGATCAAAGAAATCCATAAGCTGTAGCATCATCCGGGAGCGGGCACGGCGTCTTATTGCAAATCGACGCCATATATTGTCCTCGCCCATATCGCCTTTGATATGCCGGGCTACCTGTTGAATCCCTTGCACATCTTCCAAACCCAAATTGACGCCCTGACCGGCGAGAGGATGCACAGTCCGTGCTGCATCCCCGATAACGAGAACCCGTGGCATCGGGTTAAAGTCGGAGACAAGGGATTGTCCAAAAGGAAAACCAACCCGCTCCCCAACTTCCGCCACTTCACCAAGTACGGACTCGGATTCGTGCGTCAAGGCCGCGGCAAAAGCTCTTCCGTCAAGTGTCAGCAATTGATCGTATCGTCCAGTCGGCAGGCTCCACACAACCGAAACACTCCGCTTCTCGGGCAGCGGCAAGAATGCCAAGATTCCATCTCCAAAATGTTGCAGAGCGCAGCCGTTATGTGGATCAACGGTCTTAGCAACGGTCCCGATAGCCCTCCCCATACTTCCAAAATTCTGAGCTGAAATTCCAAGCTGCTTGAGCGTGGAGGACTCCCGACCTTCAGCGACCACGAGGCAAGCCGCCGATACAACATCCTTGTCGATGACCAGCTCGACAGCATCCCCATAACACTCCACAGCTTCGATAGTGCTAGGCGCCCTCACCTCAACTCTGTCAACCAAACTTGTCCACAACCGTCTAACTAAAGCACTAACTTCCACAACTTCCGCCAGGACTTCGGCACCAATTTCGTTAGCGTCAAAAACTACCGCGGCGGTGCCTTCACGCTCCCAGACGCGAATCCGCTTAATGGGTCCTCGACGGACATCTGCCATCGAGTCGAAACTTTCCAACAGATTCATCGATCTCGGTGAAAGTGCAACCGTCCGTATATCGAATTCATCATTAAGACCCGGCGTTTGCGGAACTTTCGAATCAACTAACAGGACGCGTCGATCACGTCGAGCCAAGCAGAGCGCGGCGCTCGATCCGACAATCCCACCTCCTGTAATAATGGCGTCGAAGTCAGGCATTCAAATATGATCCAAATTCGGTCACGGTTTGCGTGAAATATGAATTCATGCAATCACGCTGATGAATTTGGCGCGGGCTTCTGATCTCTTATCCGAAGCTCTGTTTCCGAAGACTCGATTAAGCTCGCAATAAGTGCGGGACAGCTCAACGCATGGAATTGTTTCGATCATATAAGCCGTAAGTATTTCGAGGTACCTCACATTCAGCACCAAGCGTGTAGAAACAAACTATCGGACTTCACAACCCCAAGGATTAGAGAGACACTAACGCATTCGGGGATCAATCCCCAAGGAAACCCATGGCTACCAACGATCTTGAAGCGCTAGAAGAGAAGGTCGACGAGCTTATTGCTCTGTCGGAAGTCTTGGCCGAAGAAAATCAAGTACTTAAGGCCAAACAACAAAGTTGGACAACCGAACGCGCTAAGCTTGTCGAAAGGAACGAGCTCACAAAAACTCGGGTTGAATCGATGATCGCGCGCCTCAGGGCACTTGATAAATGAGCAAAACTCAATCAACAACGGTGAAAGTGAAAATTCTCGATCGTGAGTTTCAAGTCGCTTGTCCTGAAGATGAGGTCGACGAGTTGAACGCCTCGGCGCAGGAGCTAGACAAACGAATGCGGACCACTCAGAGCTCCGCCAACATTGTCGGTCTCGAACGAATAGCTGTCATGACCGCCCTCAACATCACACATGAATATCTCGGGATCAAGGGCAAGAGCGACGGGATCGAAAGTCTTGCCGACGGGAAACTAGCAGAATTAACGAAGCGTCTATCCAAAGTCATCGCGTCACAAAAAAAACGTACCGCATAGAGACTTTCCAACCTCACAGGGTTGCTACGCGCCCATTGTTTACTCCTGGCAATCGCGCCCCATCAATTCAGACATTTTCGCTATACTGGTTGAGCTTCCTGGAATGTACGCCAGTTGGTGTCGTCCTTGAGCCGTTATAAAAAAATAGGGGATTCTGGCGTCGGCGCCAGTGTGCATACCCAACGCTTTTGCCGCGGGTAGCCTTAGGTGCCGCCCGGGTCACCGCCTTGAACCAAAACGGTTCAGGGCCAACCAAACAGCGGCATTCCGGTGGCGAAACGCACTCGTTTTGGCGAGTGCGTTTGCATTAAGAGGTCGAGAATGACCAACAATATTCGACAACGGTTTCGCACAGCGCGAAGAGCTCTGTCGGAAGACTCCCAACGCGAGCATGCACTTGCAGTAAAAAATGCAATAGGCGCCTCGTCTCTATTACGTCAAAAAACCGTCGTCGGCTGTTACCTAGCGAGCGACGGCGAAGTCGATCTCGGCCCAACCATTGAACTTTTGTGGGAACGAAAAATAGCAACAGCCGTGCCCATCGTTCACGCAAACTCGATGACGTTTTATGCATACGCAAAGGAAACGGATACTTTGGTCAGTCGATGGGGAATTCGCGAGCCTACCGCATCAACTCAGATTGACAAAAACGACCTCCTTGTCGTCTTTGTCCCCTTGGTTGCTTTCACGGATCGAGGTCAACGTCTCGGAAGGGGCCGGGGATACTACGATCGCGTGTTCAAGTCGTCACCGCGACCGATACTGATCGGCGTCGCTCACGAAATACAGCGGGCCAGCGCGTTCTCGACGAATGCATCAGACGTCCGCCTGGATGGTATCGTCAGTGAAAACGGTCTGATTATGATGATGTAGTTCCCCGGTTATACTGGGCTATGGCAGTACGAAAAATCATCCGCATGGGCCATCCAACACTCCGCCGGAAAGCCGAATCCGTTGCGGAAAACACGATCGGCAGTGAGTCCCTTTCAAACCTCATAGAGGACATGCAAGACACGCTGTGCGATTACGGCGGAATCGGATTAGCGGCGCCTCAAATAAACGAACCAATTCAACTCGCGATTATCGATTTACCTGGAGGTCAAAGTCGCTACGGCGAACTGGAAGCCTTACCCTTGACCGTCTGCATTAATCCCCTCGTGACCAACCTAGACGCCGCCACCGCTGGCTATTGGGAAGGATGTTTATCCATCCCCGGACTTCGAGGGTTTGTCGAGAGACCTCAAAAAATCCGATTGGCATACACCGACGCAGACGGAACTCGATTGGAGCGTGAATTCTCAGATTTTCACGCTACTGTCGTACAACACGAGATCGATCACCTAATGGGCACGCTGTATATTGACCACATTCAGGACCCTTCCTTACTTGTTTTCGAAGACGAGTACTTGCGTTACGTCGTGCCGAGTGAGGAGCCAGCCGGCTAAGTTCCTCAAACCGTCCTATCCAGATGCGTCTCGTTCTGGCCCTAGCAAAGTGACCCCTCCATCGACGATTAGCGTTTGGCCTGTAATGTATCGCGCCCTTTCAGACGCCAAAAACCGAACCGCATTGCCAACGTCCCAGCCAGTTCCTTCAATCCCTAGGACAGAAGCACGTACTCTCGCGTCTCGCGCTTTTTCGCTCATTCCTGACTGGTATACCATCGGCGTATATACCGGCCCCGGCGCGACGCAATTTACTCGAATGCCCTCCGGCCCATGATCGACCGCCATGGCCTGCGTAAGACCAATAATTGCGCTTTTGGAGGTACTGTAAGCGGTCAAGCCACGCGGACGTATTGCAGCAATGGATGAGACATTCACGATCACGCCGGCCCCCGTCGCGATCATTGCCGGTATCGCTATTTTGCTCGCAAGAAAAATGCTCTCTACGTTTATCTTCATTATGCGGCGCCACTGACTTGGTGATTCATCGACCACGGATCCGCGACTACCCACTCCTACATTATTATCAAGAACATCCAGTCGTCCCCATAATGCAAGCGCCTTCGCCACCATTGCCTCGCAGTCGGTATCAACCGTAACGTCCGCGTCAAACGCAACCGCAACTCCGCCGTTTCCCGTAATCATTTCGACCGTACGTTGGGCGGCACTCATCCACCGATCGACAACCAATACGCGCGCACCAGCGTCCGCGAGGAGCAGCGCGGCCGCCCGACCGTTGCCAATCCCATCGTCGCGTGCCCCTCCACCAGTGACGATGGCGACTTTGCCGTCCAAGCCTTCGTCCACGAAGTTCTCCGCTCGAGTCTCTTCGCTTATCAAACCAAGAACATCCGGTAGGCTGAATTAGCAGATTCCTCCCAATACCGATATCCGATTCGATCGAGGTATTTACGCAGCGCTCTCCGGTCTTGATCTACCGCAGTAAACCCCACGAGAACGCGACCCCAGGCGGCACCGTGATTTCGATAATGAAATAGCGAAATATTCCAATCGACGCCAACTTCTGTCAAAAACGTTCTCAGTGCACCCGGTCTTTCGGGAAATTCGAAACGGTACAGTATTTCTCCAACCACGCTCGACGCTGGACCGCCAACCATATGTCTTACATGGAGCTTGGCCATCTCGTTATCAGTCATATCGTCAACAACGTACCCCCGTTTATCGAGCATATTGACCACGTGCCTACGCTCTTCAAGATCGTGAACTTGGACACCAAGAAACACCTGTGCGGTACGTTTATCATTAGAGCGGTAATTGAATTCTGTAATTGCCCGCTTACCGAGCGTCTGGCACAAACGCCGAAAACTTCCCGGCTTTTCAGGAATGCTTACCCCAAGTAGAGCTTCCCGACGTTCCCCAAATTCGGCTCGCTCGGAAATGTGCCTAAGGCGGTCAAAGTTGACATTTGACCCGCTAATCACGGCAACGTATCTGCGCTTCGATCCCTGCGTGCCCTCAACGTAGCGCTTTAGGCCTGCCACCGCGAGCGCGCCCGCTGGTTCCGCGATAGCGCGCGTATCGTTGAAAACATCTTTGATGGCAGCACAGATTTCATCCGTCGTAACAACGATTACTTGATCGACGTGACGACGCGCGATCTCAAACGGCCGCTTACCGACCTGAGCCACCGATGCTCCATCCGCAAACAGATCCATTCCCTCCGTTCGCAATCGAACCCTTCGTCCAGCGATCAACGCTTGATTGAGACAGTCGGATCCACTGGCCTCCACCCCAATAATCTTGACTCGTGGTTTCAAATATTTGACATAAGCTGCGATACCCGCGACTAGTCCACCCCCGCCCACCGGAACGAATATCGCATCAGGATCACCCTCGTGCTGATTCAAGATTTCAACACCGACCGTCCCCTGTCCAGCAATGACCGCTGGGTCATCGTATGGCGACACAAGAGTCGCCCCATTTCGTGCTGCAAGCGCGTGTGCGTGCTGTGCAGCGTCGTCGTATGTATCACCCCGTAATACCACTTCCGCACCTAAACGCTGCACCGCTTCGATTTTTATCGCCGGCGCGTTGAGCCCCATCACGATCGTCGCCTGGATCCCCAATCGCGATGCAGCCAGCGCAACACCCTGCGCGTGATTGCCAGCGGAAGCCGCCAAAACACCTCGCTCTCGCTCATGCTCGCCAAGTTTAACTATTCGGTTATAGGCGCCACGAATCTTAAAAGAATGGATGGGCTGCAAGTCTTCGCGCTTAAACGAAACGTCCGCGTTCAACCTCGTGGAAAGAAATGGAGCTGCTTCCAGTGGCGTTTCGACGGCAACGTCATAAACTCTCGAAGATAGGATTTTCTTTACGTAGGCCTCAAGCACGTTGCGATCTCCGGGAAATTGATCCTACGTTCAGGCTACCATGGCTCCATGAAAACCGAGGATCTGAAAAAAGCTGCGGCCGAAGCTGCAATTACTTACATAGAGCCGAAACTGAAACTCGATTCCATCGTCGGGGTAGGAACCGGTTCAACGACCGACCATTTCATTAATGCGCTTGGTTCCATTCGACACAAGTTCGATGCCAGCGTCTCTAGCTCCGAAGCCTCAACCGCCAGGCTGGAAGGGGTGGGGGTACGCGTAATCGATTTAAACACGGCCCCTGGTGTTCTCGTTTACGTCGATGGCGCCGACGAAGTCGAGCCGAGCAACGCCGTAATCAAAGGAGGGGGCGGTGCCTTAACTCGCGAGAAGATAATTGCAGCTGCAAGTGATGAGTTTGTCTGCATCGTCGACGACACAAAGTGTGTGGACCGATTGGGTTACTTTCCCCTCCCAGTGGAAGTAGTACCAATGGCTCGAAGCTTCGTCGCCCGATCCCTCGTTGAACTCGGCGGCGATCCAGTCCGCCGAGACGGTTTAATCACCGACAATGGCAACTTGATTCTCGATGTCCAAGGACTAAATATCGATGACCCAGACTCTCTAGAGAAGGCAATCAATAACATTGCAGGCGTAGTCACCAACGGGATTTTCGCGACCAATCGACCCGACACACTATTTATTGCCTCGGCTGAACGCGTATCTAAACGCTAAACAATTTACCCGGATTCATAATCCCACTCGGATCGAATACCTCTTTCAGCCCACGCATCAGACCAATTTCTGCGTCGCTTCTACTAAACGGCAAAAATTCCCGTTTTAGTAATCCCACGCCGTGTTCAGCCGAAATACTCCCACCACGTTGCTCGATCAGGCTGAAAAGTTCCGGATTGATTCGATGACAGCGCTCGAAAAATTCGTCGATTGTTAGGGACTCTGGCTTCAAGATATTTAAGTGGAGATTTCCATCACCAATATGGCCATACCAACAAACATCGAGATCAGGATAGTGTTTGTTCACGATGCCATCGACGTCGGAAAGAAAACCAGGCACTTCCGATATCCGCACTGAGAGATCATTTTTGTAGGGCGTGTCGGCGGCAATGCTCTCACTGATATTTTCCCGTAATGACCACAACGCTGCTGCCTGCGCATCAGATTGGCTTATTACTCCTGTAGTTATCCAATCCCGATCCAGTGCTTCTTCGAATGCGATCGCAGCCTCTTCGTCCGCATCTGCATCGAACTCAACCAGGGCATAAAAGGCACACGGTTCTGAAAACGGTCGTGGAACATCGCCCCTTTTGGTTACTTTCTGTAGCGCAAGTTCTGAAAAAAATTCAAACGCCGTTAGGACAACGTGCTGTTGGAAGCACTGAAGAAGGTTGAGGATGTCATCAAGCTCGTTGACTCCAAGCACCATTACTCGTTGTGGTTTTGGGCCGGGTGCTAGACGGATTTCGGCTTCAACGATGAACCCTAGCGTGCCTTCGGAGCCAATAAAGAGATGCCTAAGATCGTACCCCGTCGCATTTTTAACCAACCCGCGGTTGCAACGAATGATATCGCCCGTACCGGTGACAACAGTAAGCCCTGCTACCCAATCCCGGGTAAGGCCGTACCGAATGACTTTGATCCCCCCGGCGTTCGTAGCAATATTTCCGCCAATTTGACTCGAACCCGATGAAGCAAAATCAACAGGATAAAAGAGCCCTCGCTCGAAAGCGTACTCTTGTAGTCTTTGCGTGATCACTCCGGCCTGACAATCGACGATTCGATCGGTTGGATTAAACGCATGGATCTGATTCATTCGATCGAAAGAAACGATGACTTCGTCGTTTGAAGCGACCGCGCCTCCAGAAAGCCCCGTACGACCGCCGGAGGGGACCAATTTGAGTGAGTACTCACGGGCGAGTTTAACTAGTGCGACGAGTTCATCGATACGCTCCGGGAAAACCACGGCTCGCGGCGCGACCTCGAAACTCCGTGTCCAGTCCGTACCCCAATATATGAGATCCGCTTGGTCTGTTTTTACCCGACCGCGCGAAAAAATTTCGTTAAGAGCCTCAATGTTCCCCACGAAGAATCCCTAACCGTTCATCGCAGTTGAAGTATCTCTCAGAAGCCGTCAACAAGTCCTAATTCTCTATCGTGCAATCCGCGTGCCGCGGCATGCCTCAATCGTCCTACGCGCGCAACTCCAACACTTCCAACGCCGGAAGGCTGAGGCCCCCCAAGAATTCAAGAAAAGCGCCTCCCCCAGTTGATATGTATGAGATTTCGTCTTCAATTTCATATTTTTCGATCGCCGCTACGGTGTCTCCACCCCCCGCAATCGAAAAGGCTGGCGATTGCGCTATAGCCTCAGCGACGAGTCGAGTACCCTCTCCAAATTGATCGATCTCAAATACCCCAACCGGTCCGTTCCAGATTACGGTTCCAGCGTTATGAACCAGCTCCGCGATCCGTC